>JAFTCE010000129.1 GCA_017454855.1 Desulfovibrio sp. | reverse complement strand
TAAGGCTACTACACGTGGCGATATGGGCAGAGTAATGTCGACCATTATGACGCGTTACAAAGGTCGTGTTGACGGCAAGTTACTCTCCTCAAAGGTTAAACAGCGTCTGCTATAGAACGTTCAATGCTATGGTGACAGCGTTTACGGGTATTGTTCCGCCCTATGCAATGCAGACAACATTCAGAGGCGAGGTCACATGATTCATCCCCGTACGCTCTACTCTATTGAGTTCCATCGTATCTTGGAGCGTCTTGCCGCTCTGTGTGTTTCTAGTGTTGGAAAAAAGCGCGCCTTATCCCTATCTCCCCTACCCGACGCAGAATCAGTGACATCGGCTGCCCAAATGTATGAAGAAGCAAAATCTTGGGCACTCAATCCTGTCAGCAGCGACACGACGTTCTCATTACGCACATTTCCTGACGTCACTGTTCTTTTGGAGGCAGTTCAATCAAACCCTAACCACCTCAATCTTGATCTTGAAGCTTTTTGGGCTTTACGTGAAGTTCTACGCCAAGCCCAAGAGGCACATTTGTCCATTGCCGTCAGTGATGCTGCAAAGCGCTGGCCGCATTTGCTTCAAATGGTCGAAAATGCTCCTCTGCCGAAACAGCTTATAGCTGCTCTCTTACGCTGCATTTCAGATGATGGACTCTTGCGCGATGAAAGTTCGCCAGAACTTTTCCACATACGTACTGAATTACGCCATCTTCACCAGAATTGCATACGAAAAGTCAAGGATTACGTTCAGCAATATAACATGCTTCCTTATTTGCAAGACGAATTTATAACGCTCTCATCTGATCGCTATGTATTACCCGTGAAGGCTACTTATAAGAGGCAGATGCAAGGTATCATACACGATTGGTCGCAAACGGGTGAAACATGTTATTTCGAACCCATGTTTTTGTTAGAGATCAATAATCGTCTCCAAGGGCTGAAGCGAGAAGAACGGGATGAAGAGCGTAAAATTTTGAAGTATTTACAAGAACTGCTCGTGCCAGAAATTTCAGGTGTTCAAGCTGCCATTTCCATGCTGACACAACTCGATGTCATGCAGGCAGCACGACGCCTCGCTGACATGTTTGATGGCCGAATTTTACCCCTCACGGATGAGGACGAAGGTATCTGTTTGTTGCAAACCCGTCATCCGTTGCTTATGCTCAACCTGACCGACGGTGCAGACGGAGCAAAAACGCATACTTTGGCAAGTATTCAAAAAAAAATCCATCCATTGGACATCATCATGCGTCCTGGAGAACGCATATTGATCATTACTGGAGGTAACGCTGGCGGCAAAACTGTTTGCCTCAAGACATTAGGACTTGTCACGGCTATGACGCTGTGCGGCTTGCCTGTACCCGTAGGACTTGGTTCACATGTGCCATGGTTCAATCGAATGGATGCCTTTATTGGCGATGAGCAAAGCCTTGCTGATAACGTTTCTACGTTTACGGCGCAGATTGAACATCTGAGCAAAGCATGGAAGTATCTCGATCATGACGGTCTTGTTCTGCTCGATGAATTTGGGGCTGGCACAGACCCTGCTCAAGGTGCCGCTCTGGCACAAGCAGTTCTTGACGGATTGCTCGATAAACATACTTTTGTTTTAGCGGTTACGCACTTCCCTTCTCTCAAGATATACGCCTTGACCCATGAAGGGGCAAAGGCGGCATCCATGCTTTTCGATCCTAAGGATCGCAAACCCTTGTTCAAGCTGGCTTACGACCAGGTTGGCGCCAGTCTGGCTTTGGATGTTGCCAGGGAGCATGGTCTTCCAGAAGAGGTGTTATTGAGGGCCAAACAGTACCTTCTTCAAAACGAGGAAGATTCGACAGCATTGATAGATCGCCTCAATATATTGGCCATCCGTCGTGAAAAAGAAATTGCTAAACTTGTCAACGAGCAGGATAAGGTACGATGTCATGCTGAACGTAGGTATGCTCAATTGGAAAAAGAGCGCATACGTTTACAAGATGAAATACGCCATCAGATATCTGAAATTATGCGTGCCTGGAAGGAAGATAAGGTAAGCCACAAACTTACAATAAAAGAACTTTCATGCTTACGAAATTCCTTATTGGTCGATCATGGAGATAATGAATCCTCAATTCTTGAAATACATACGTTATTCAATGGTCAAAAAGTATTACATAAAATGTTTAATAAGCTTGGTGTTATTACAGAAATTGATGAGAAACGCTGTCGAGTACGTCTTGATATGCATGGTGTAAGCCTTTGGGCATCTGTGAAAGATATATGTTTACAAAATGAAACATCTGCCTATCCTACTGCACAAAACACCGGCGCAATCTTCAATAGTAAAAACAAAGAAAATAACATACTTAGGCTCGACATTCGAGGGAAACGGACTGATGAAGCCTTATTAGAATTAGAACATTTTTTAGACAAAGCCTTATTGAATGGTTTTACGGAATTAGAAATAGTCCACGGGCGTGGCACAGGCACACTACGGCGTCATGTTCACAATTTTTTACATTCTTTTCCAGCTGTAGAACGCTTTGCAATCGCACCAGAAAACAACGGTGGCGATGGTATGACAATTGTGCTGCTACGTTAAATTCAAAATTTAGGTATGTGCATGCAGCAACAGTCCAAAGATGTTATACGCGCTGTCAAAGAACGTTTAAATATTGTGGATGTTGTGCGTCGTTATGTGGATCTAAAACACAACGGTGCACGATGGGTGGCCCCCTGTCCCTTTCATCAGGAAACCAAACCTTCCTTCTCGGTCAACGAAGAGAAAGGAATGTTCTATTGTTTTGGGTGTCATGCATCTGGAGATGTCCTAGACTTCTACAGCCGCATAAATGGGCTTGATTTCAAAGAAACCCTTGAACAACTCGCAACGGAAGCAGGCATACGTCTTGATAATGGTGTCTACAATGACCGTTTCAACAGGATCAAGCGACAAGAGAGGTCGGTTCGGCAACAAATTTTGCGCATGTATGAACTGGCAACTTCGCATTTTATAGCAGCTCTTCAGGAAGCTGAATCGTCTGAATGTCGTTCTTATATTGCAACTAGGGGTTTAAGCGATGATATCGTACAGCGCTTCAACTTGGGCTGGGCTCGTCGAGGTTGGAATTCTCTTGTCCAAACACTCCAACGTGCCGGATTTAATCTTGATATTGCCGTTGAAGCTGGACTTTTAGGACGTTCTGAAAAAGGAAATTATTTTGATCGTTTTCGCGGACGCCTTATATTTCCCATAAAAAATTTAACGAATCAAATTATTGCTTTTGGTGGTCGGATCATAGCAGATGAAAAAGAAGCAAAATACATCAACAGCCCGGATACTCTTCTTTATAAGAAAGGGGAACATCTTTATGGTCTGCAACAGGCAAGACGTGGCATCACAAGTAAAAATCGGATACTGTTGACTGAAGGCTATGTTGATGTGCTGACATTGCATCAGTTCGGCTATGATAATGCTGTAGGTGTTCTGGGAACAGCACTGACGAACGATCAAATCAAACGCATGTCTGGCTTTACATCAAACTTTACCCTTATCTTTGATGGCGATCGTGCCGGTCGCAAAGCCGCCTTGCGCTCTTGTGAAATGCTTTTAACGCGTGGTTTATCCTGCGCTGTTGTATGTTTACCTGAAGGTGAAGATATCGACAGTCTGTTGCGCGGGAGTGGTTCACAAGTATTTGATGACTTACAAAGGCAAGCTCCTGATGGTTTACGTTTTTGCGTAGACATGCTGAAAGTTTTGGCGCCGCGGGAGACTGTTGAATGGGTTCGCAATTTTCTAAAACAAGTAACAATACCAGAAATTGTCAGTACTTATATCTCTCGTTTATCAAGCTATTTACAAATTTCAGAGACTGAGCTGAGGGATGTACTTTCTTCAACATTACCGGTACATGCAAATAACCAATCTCCTATGCGAGCGTCTTTGACACGTCAAAATATCCTTGACCGTGAGATCATGATGTACGCTGTTCGCTATCCACATCGTATATCCGATATACAGGCCATTGGCGCAGATATGGCATTACGGTCTGTTTTTGCTCGACAGCTATGTGAGAAACTAAAAACATTCTCTTTCGACGAGGTTTTCCAACATCTTGACCAAAAAGAAAAAAATTTTTGGTGTTATTGTCGGGGTCCCGAAGTCCCACCTCTAGACGACGGCGATAATGAACTGACATTATTACGACGTTCCTTGGAAGACTATTACAAGACAGCACAAACATCATCGTTGTCTGATGCCTTGCGAACTCGCACAAATAACTTTGAAGCCGACTTGGACTATCTTCGGGCTTTCAAAGAAACTTTGGAGAATCGGTATGAGCAATCTTAAAGATATTCAGCAAATACAAACACTTATTACAAAAGGCAAAGGGACTGGTTTTTTGACTTTTGAAGAAGTCAACAAGGCCTTGCCAGTAGAGATGAATACTCCCGAACAGTTTGAGGAAATTATCGGAATTTTTGAACAACTTGAAATAGTTATCGTCGATTCAGAAAAAGAAGGGAAAAAAATTTCCGCTAGCGCTACAGAATCAGATACTGAAATAGCTGAAAATTCCATTGACCTCACTGAGGATGAAGAATCTGCAGACTATTCTTCACGCAGTACTGACCCTGTGCGCATGTATTTACGTGAGATGGGCGCTGTCCCTCTTTTGGATCGAGATGGTGAAGTTATAATTGCAAAAAAAATTGAAATGGGAGAACAGGATGTTCTCTACGCTCTTGTTGAAGTACCAGTTGCCGTAGAAGAAATTATTAACGTAGGAGAAGATTTACGTCAGAATCGTATAAAACTCAAGGATGTCGTCAAAACTATTGAAGAAGATGATCCTAGTGAAGATGAAATGAATCAACGTTCTCGCGTTATTCTTTTGCTGGATGAAATCAAACAGATATTTAAGAAAAAACACAGAATTTACAAAAAACTGGACGCCTGCGCATGTATGGATCGTCGCGTTACTGCAATTCAAAAGGAAATTATAAGTTTTAAAGAAGAAATTGTCAAACGTTTGCGCGATATAAAACTTGAAAAAACACTTATAGACAGAATTATAGAGACTGTTGAGGACTATGTTCGTCAAATGCACAACTGTCAGCGCGATCTTTCTGCATATATTCTTTCCACTGGTCGTACTCAAGCTGAAATACAAACTATGTTTGAAGGTTTAGACAAACGCGAAATTTTACCAGCTAATGCTGCAGAAGAACTCAAACTCAGCGTTGATGAACTATTTTCATTTAAGGAAATGATTGTCGGAAAAATTGAGATACTTAACCGTCTGCAGGAAAAATGTTGCCATAATGTGAACGATTTGGAAGAAGTGCTATGGAGAATAAAACGTGGCAATAATGCAGCCATGCGGGCCAAACAGGAACTTATTCGTTCTAATCTACGTCTCGTAGTTTCCATTGCCAAAAAATATACCAATCGAGGTCTTCAATTTCTTGATCTCATACAGGAAGGCAACATCGGCTTGATGAAGGCTGTCGACAAGTTTGAATATCAACGTGGCTACAAATTTTCAACGTATGCTACCTGGTGGATACGTCAAGCCATTACCCGCGCCATTGCTGATCAAGCGAGAACTATTCGCATTCCAGTACATATGATTGAAACCATCAATAAGCTTATTCGCACATCCCGTTATCTTGTACAGGAGCTGGGACGTGATCCTTCACCGGAGGAAATAGCCGAAAGGATGGACTATCCCGTCGAAAAAGTAAAAAAGGTTCTCAAAATCGCAAAGGAACCAATATCGCTGGAAACACCCATTGGTGATGAAGAAGACTCAAGTTTGGGCGATTTTATAGAAGACAAGAAAGCCAGTGCTCCAGCCGAAGAGGTCATCAATACCAAACTCGCAGAGCAACTTGCGGCTGTATTGGCTGATCTTACACCTAGAGAAGAACAGGTCTTACGCAAACGTTTTGGTATTGCAGAGAAAAGCGATCATACCCTTGAAGAAGTAGGTAAATTATTCAATGTTACGCGAGAACGTATACGTCAGATTGAAGCTAAAGCACTTCGCAAATTGCGCCATCCCATACGCAGTCAACCACTGCGATCTTATTACGAAAATTAATATCCCTCTTCTGTGACAGGTTGTTTTATGTGTATTTCGCTATATTCATGAAATATTTCAACACAATTTTGCTCATAATGATACGATCAAAGCTTGTCCTCCTTTTTATTGCGTGTATTTTGTGCATCTTTTTTCATTTTGCTTGGCCTACTTCTCTCGAAGCCGCTGAACTTTATGATGGTGTTGCAGCCTTTTGTTTTGATGGTGATACCATAAAACTTACAGACAGACGTGTGGTGCGCTTGGCAGGTATTGACACACCAGAATTGCACAATGGAAAAGAACATCCGCAATATTATGCGCGAGAAGCCATGAAGGAACTTTTATCCCTTGTTCAGGGCAAAGACGTGCATTTGATCTCCGTCAATGAAGATGACAGGGATCACTATGGCCGCATTGTTGCCGATGTCATTTTGCCTGACGGTCGTTCCCTTAGTGATATTATGATCAGCAATGGCGCAGCCTTTGTCTATCCGCACAAAGGGCTTGAAGAGCATTTTATAGAGCGCTTACGTATTTTGCAGAATAAAGCGATTTCTGAACGACGCGGCATGTGGGAATTTATTTTGGCCATGCCAGCTGCCCACAGAACATACATAGGTAATCGCCAGTCACGCCGTTTCTTCACAGCCGACAGCCCTTTTGTGCAACATATCAAACCACGCAATCGTGTCATCTTCGGCACTTTAATGGATGCCTTTACGGCCGGTTATGCTCCGGCTCGTCCTTGCCCTTTTTGGCCTTTGGTAACAACCACCAAAACAACTCAATTTGATTGACATTACAACAAGGTGCGATAGGCGCGCTATGGACTGTCTGCAGGATCAGAAAGCTGTTGTCATTTTTTCTGGTGGTCAAGACTCCTCCACATGTTTGGCTTGGGCTCTGCATCATTTCAAAGATGTGCTGACTATTGGTTTTGATTATGGTCAAAGGCATTCGACGGAACTCAAGTGCCGCGTCCGGGTACGAGACGGCATGGCCGCACTCAAAAAGAATTGGGCTGAAAAATTGGGCGCTGATTTTCTTCTTAACTTGGACACATACCGTCATCGTCTTCCCACTGCCCTCACTAGTGACATTCCCATTGAAGAAAATGGCGAGGGATATGTGCCCAATACCTTTGTTCCAGGTCGCAATCTCCTTTTTATCCTGCTTACGGCCATTTGGGCCTATGCACACCCCCTGCGCCACGTGGTCATGGGTGTTTGCGAGAGTGACTATTCAGGTTATCCTGACTGTCGTGATGACAGCATCAAGGCCATGCAAACCGCGCTCAACCTGGGCATGAATACAAGATATGTGCTGCATACGCCTCTCATGTGGCGAAAAAAAGCAGACGTTTGGAAGCTTGCCTGGCAACTTGGTGGAGATGCCTTGGTAAATTTGATTGTCGAAGAAAGTCATACCTGCTATCTAGGAGATCGCAGCCAACGACATACCTGGGGATACGGTTGCGGTGTCTGTCCCGCTTGTCGACTGCGAGCAAGAGGTTATGACGAATATTGTCAAAGCAAGCAGTCAGTTCAATTGACCTGCTCTTGAATGCCTGACATGCGTTGCATCCATGAATTTTGACCTAAAAATCTATGGCTGGTTGTAGCCAGAAGTAGGCTCTAAAACAAAGTTATCGCCATGTCAGACGATAACCGTGTGGGGACAAAAGATGGAGGCTGATACTTGTGAAAAGCAAACAAAATAGCAATGTCACGCGCATAGCCATCCTCGGCAGCATCCTTGTTGCCGCTATGCTGATATTGAGTACTTTATGGACTGGGCATTACGCGAGCCGAGACACTGAACATGCTGTACATGCTGTGAGTTTGCTCTACCTCGATGAATTGGCAGAACGGCGTGAACAAGTCGTGACCGCCACGCTGCAAGGCTATATCAATGAATTAGATGTTGCCGTCGGTCTCATAGAGAAAAATGACCTTTCAGATGTAGAACATCTGCAAACATATCAAGCGCGGATGAAACAGCTCTATGGCCTGGAAAAATTCGCTTTCGTCAATACCGATGGCCTTATTTATACTTCCCGAGGAACACGTACGGACATCAATCACTACCAATTGAACTTCCGAAATCTTTCTGGGCCGGCAATCGGCATTAAAAATCTGGTAAGCGCCAATAAAAAAATCGTCATTGCCATACCTCTAGATCGGCTGCCGTTTGAGGGTAACCATCTCGTAGCATGCTTCGTTGAATTAGACATGGAACGCATGCTGAAAAGCATATCCTTGCACACAGCAAATACGAAAACAACTTTTTGCAATCTTTATACCTCGGATGGCTTCGCCTTGACGAATACGGTACTGGGGGGACTCGCCAGCGAGAACAATGTCCTGAAGGCATTGGAGCAGGCACATTTTGAACCAGGCCATTCCTTATCTGCCATGCGCACGGATTTTATGTCTAAACAGGCAGGCGTTGTCTCATTTACGTACAATGGTGTCCGTGAAACCATGTGCTATGTTCCCGTGCATGACACAGATTGGATGCTGACGTATCTGGTGCGTGAAAGCATTATCAGCGAACAGATCAGCTCCATATATAAGGGAATTGTTACTCGCAGCCTAATGCTGTCCCTATTGACAGTGCTTGTCCTGGCGGGATTGTTTATTTTTATGATCATGCAGATGCGCAGAGCGGCCAAGATTACCTTGGAAAAAGAGGTTTTAGAAACAAAAACTCGGGTCAAGCAGCAAGAACTGCAGCAACAGCTTCTCTTGCAAGAGCAACTTTTACTGCAAGAAAAAAAGCGGGCGCAGCAGGACAGCATGATTACCGCCCTGGCCTCCGACTATCGCAGTGTCTATTACGTCAATCTGGATGAGGATTTGGGCATTTGCTATCGAAAGGATGCGACATCAGAACTCGTCCAGGCCGAGGGCGATCATTTCCCCTTCAATAAAACTTTTTCAGAATACGCACAACGTTTTGTGACTCCAGAATATCGGGACGGTTTTCTTGCCTTTATTGAACCCCAATCACTGCGAGCAGGATTGCAAGAAAATGTCGTTCTTGCCTACCGCTATCTGGTGCAGCGCAACGGACAAGAATTTTATGAAATGCTCCGCGTTGCAAGCGTGGGTCACATAGATGATGAGGAAGAAACAGAGCAAACGCAGGCTATTGGCGTTGGATTTACGGATATAGATAGCGAAATGCGCGATGCCATGGCGCAAAAACAAGCATTGGCTGATGCCCTCAAGGCCGCAGAAGAAGCAAGCAAGGCAAAGACAGCCTTTCTCTCCAATATGAGTCATGAAATACGTACTCCAATGAATGCCATCATTGGATTGGACAATCTCGCCTTGAACGAACCGGGCATATCTGACAAAACACGTGACTACCTCAAAAAAATCGATAGTTCTGCCCAACACCTGCTTTCATTGATTAATGATATTCTTGATATGTCCCGAATCGAATCAGGACGGATGGTTATTCGCAACGAAGAGTTTGCTTTTTCCAAACTTGTAGAACAAATAAATACTATTTTCAGTACGCAGTGCCAAGAGAAAGGTTTGACGTACGCTTGTCACGTCAACGGTTCTGTCGACGACTACTACATTGGTGATAATGTCAAACTTCGTCAGATACTGATCAACATTTTGGGCAATGCCGTGAAGTTCACGCCTGAAGGTGGATCTGTCACTTTTCTCGTTGAAAAAACTGCTTCTTTTGATGGCAAATCAACGCTTCGTTTTACCATCAAGGATACGGGCATCGGCATGAGTAAGGAATATCTGCCCAAAATTTTCGACACTTTCAGCCAGGAAGATGCGACGGCTAGCAACAAATATGGCAGTTCCGGCTTGGGCATGGCCATCACGAAGAATATTGTGGAAATGATGAACGGAAAAATTGATGTCGAAAGTGAAAAAAATGTGGGAACGACCTTTACTGTTGCAATTACCCTGCTCGACTCTGATAAGGGAGCAGAGACTGGCGCAGGTGATGTTGAAGTCAAGCCCCAAGAAATGAGTGTTCTCGTTGTCGATGACGATCCCTTGGCTTGTCAGCACGCAAAATTGGTGTTGGAAAAATCAGGTATCGCCTCGGACATAGCGATGAGCGGCAAGGAAGCGCTCGAGATGGTTACATTGCGTCATGCACGCCGCGAGCCGTATAATTTGATCATCATGGATTGGCAAATGCCTGAAATGGACGGCGTGGAGACTACGCGCAATATTCGGGCCATCATAGGCAATGAAAGCGCCATCATCATTCTTACGGCCTATCACTGGGATGACGTTATCGAAGAAGCTATGGCTGCTGGCGTAGACAGCTTCATAGCGAAACCCTTGTTTTCCGGAAACCTGCTGGAAGAATTCAAAAATGCCCTGCGAAAAAGGAGAAAAAATAAAGAGACAAAAGCAAAAGTTAAAGCTGACTTGCACGGGCGCAAAATTCTCCTGGCCGAAGATATGCTCGTCAATGCGGAAATCATGATTCAGGTTCTGAAGATGCGCGATATGGATGCTGAGCATGCTGAGAATGGGAAGATCGCCGTGGATATGTTCTCTTCACATCCAGCAGGCTATTACTCAGCAATTTTGATGGATATGCGCATGCCGGAAATGAACGGGCTCGAAGCAACCATAGCCATACGGAGCATGGATCGCATTGATGCAAAATCTATCCCCATTATTGCGCTTACCGCCAATGCATTTGACGAGGACGTACAACGCAGTCTGCAAGCCGGTCTGAACGCACATCTCTCAAAACCTGTAAATCCAGAAGTTCTTTTCGAAACTTTGGAAAATATGATTCAGTGAAAAATGCGCATGATCCTCGTTATTATTGACCCGCAGCATGGCTTCTTTGACCATGCAATGCCGGAAAATCTTGCATCCCGCTTGGGGCAGTTACTCTCTAAGAAGATTTTTCATGCTGTAGTTGCAACGCAATTTATCAATACCCCGAACGACGCATTTCAGCAATTTACCGGATGGGATGGCCTGCACGGTGCTGAACGTAATATCTGTAAGGAAATTCAACCTTGGCTCAATGCTATTATCCCCAAGAGCGGTTTTAATGGCGCCATCACGCCCGTCATGCAGGTTTTACGAACACTGAATGGGGAGTGTCCCCCACAAGCTGTTTTTCTCGCTGGAACAG
This sequence comes from Desulfovibrio sp., assembly GCA_017454855.1. GTDB lineage: Bacteria > Desulfobacterota > Desulfovibrionia > Desulfovibrionales > Desulfovibrionaceae > Desulfovibrio. Next base: position 9,836 of record JAFTCE010000129.1, on the reverse strand, counting down.
ATACCGAGGCATGCATCATGGCTTCGGCCATGGGTTTTTTCGAGAAAGGTATTCGCCCTCTTGTCCTGGCAGACTATTGCGCATCTTCAGGAGGTCTATCCGTTCATCAAGCCGGCCTTTTGTGTCTTGAACGTGCTATTGGAAAAATGAACATTGTACATGGTGATCCATCGTGTACATTTGTTAGCGACTGTTTGAACGCAGGTTAGCTTTTTGTGTTCCTACATCCATGCCTAGCTCTACGGACGCAAGTGCAGTTATTTTGAGCGCATATACGTTTCGGCTTCCCCCAGATTCTCCAGCACGACACTAGGCTGATATTTCTCGTGCTTCAGGTCTTCTCTTGTGGCTTCACCGCTGAGGACGAGAATGGAATCAATGCCTGCATTGCGGGCCAGAACCATATCCGTACTCAAGCGATCCCCGACCATGACCATTTCTTCCCTGTCGTAACGCGCAAGCAACGGGGAGAGAACCGTTGGATCAGGCTTGCCGAAGATATATTGTGGCCTGCGTCCCGTTGCCGTAGCGTAAAGTTGGATAAAACTGCCGACATCGGGAAGTGGACCTTCTGGCGACGGACAAACGAGATCCGGATGTGTAGCAAGAAAAAGCACCTCTGGTTTTTGCAGCAGCAGGGCCGAGCGCGCCAGCTTTTCATAAGTCAATTCTGTGTCATAGGCCAAGACCACGGCCTGGGCATTTTTTTCAGCAAAAGTCAATTCCGGCATGCGTTTGCGCAAATCACTTTGAAAATCGGCATTGCCCACAGGGTATATACGCACTATCTTGTGCTCGCGCAGGAAATGAACAAGCGGGGTCAGCGGCGAGAGCAGCACGTCCTCGCTGGCCAAAATGCCCATGGCGTTGAGCTTGCGCACATAGGTTATGGATGATTTTGAGGTATTATTGCTCAAGAAATAAAAATCCAGCGTCTGCCAGTGACGGCGGATAAAAGCCACAGCGCCAGGAATGGGCAAATGCCCCACATAGACGGTTCCATCCATATCCAGCACAAAGCAACGTTTGCGTGACCAATCCATATGGGGCATCCCTGCTGTTCCATTTTTGCTTATAAGCTAACAAAAGTTACTACTCCCTGACCGAGCAGTCAGCCTGCGAAGAGGATTTCTCCCTCTCGACGTCGCAGTTCAGGATTGCGACGTTGGACAGAGTTCTTGGGAGTCACGTCAGTCTGCGAGGCTTTGCCGTTAGACACACATATCAGGCCGGTATACCACCGAGAGGGGGCGTAGACAAGGCCGCCACGTCAACGTTCTGTGCCTGTTTCAGCCATTCCTTCCAGTAACGCAATGCCCGAACAAAGACGGTCAGGATTTTTTCAAATTCCGGGTAGCCCATGTCACCGTCAAGAATGCGGTACAGCACGAATTCCTCGTGGTCTGCGTCCAGGCTCAACGTGGCCTGGCCGGACTCCTGCCCCAAATAGTTGGCCGTCAGCAAGCGTTTATAGACTCCCTCACGGCCAGCAGCCGAACCCAAATCTGCAATGAGATAGAGCTGTCCGTTATGCTGCTCAAAAATAACTTCATCATCGTCAAAAAAGACGCCGCAGGTATCGGCTTTGGAAAACTTCAGCTTAATACCTAAAGCTTGGCCCAGCTCGACAATCAAACGCCCACAGTCCATAATGAACTCCTTGTTGCGGTCATAACGTATGCCAATCTGTCTCTTGTTGCCATTGTGGATAATCAACCTTCCACATCCAAAAGCTGCTCCAGGGAATCACTGACGCCTTCAGATGTTTTCTGACCGGTTTCCGCTTGCACCTTAAGCATGCCCACAAGACGTTGCGCCTGCACAAGATCTAGGGGCGAAAGTTCGCCAGCAGGTTTGGCCAGGATATCCGAAAGATCTCGAGCCGTAGTTAAAAAATCACTATGGTGTGTATTGGCAGCATTTTGCAAGGCGTCAAGGCCGAGATCCATATTGATCTCCTGAGCGTCGTTCATAGGGCTTGTCTGGCGACGCTGCTCCTCGAAGTTTGCGACTCCTTTTTTCTCCGCAGTTTCAGAGAGAGGAAGGCTGGTATCAACGCGAAACATGTCAGCGTCGCCAATGATCTCGCAGGGCGTGGCCTCTACGACACCATTCCCCCCGACACGCTGCGCAGGCTCAACAACAGTTACGCCCGGCGATGTCTCCACAGGCATCGCATGGAGAGCCTCATTGAATTGCCGCACCACGTCGGCTGGCGGCGTTCCTGAGGGCAAGGCGCTCTTTCCGGCATCTTCCGCCCAGGCGGCCAGCTTGCCCAAGGCGGCCATCAAATCCTTATAGGCAGGTGCAGCCGTGGCAATCTCCAGCATGGCAAACCTCCCTGTTTATGTCATCCAGAGGAAGAAAATCTGTGCTCCGTCTTGGCATCAGAAGCATACTTCCTGCACTCGTGAAAGCGATTTTTTTTGCTCGTAATAAGCAAGATTACAGAATTTCTCCGGCCTCCAACATAACCTCGTTGCCCATGCAGTTGGATGCCTCGCCCGTACGGCGCTCGTCGGCCTCAGCATAGCCCACCGCAGCGTCCATGATGTCACCTATAACCTTGCGTACAGTGGCGTCAGTGGGAGCCGCTTCGGTAATCTGGACGAGATTGTCCATAAGCTTGCGCATACCGCCGTTCTTGACATCCATGCCAAGAATATCTGCAAGATGGCCAAGTCCGGCACTACGTAAGTCGCGCTGCGCGGCAACTGTGGCCTCCAAAATGGCCTGAGGCGTCGTTTCCTTGCGGTTCCCCTCCCCTGGCCCTCTGCGGGTGATGACGGTGAACAGCGAGAAGCAATGCTTGAGGGACTCGCGGGTGTCTCCCACGCGCTTTTGCTGCGTCTGCATGCCCGGTACACGGGATGCCTCCTCATCCGCCTTGGAAATGGTGCTACGGTAAATGCCGTAGGTTTCACACTTGAGGTAAAGCCTCCGTGGTTGCCCTGCGGCCTTGGGCAGGGTAAAATAGTGAAGGGTACGCATGCCGCCCATGAGGCCGCCCATGCCTTCGGGAATGTCCAGACCACGGGGCATGTTCATGTGGCCGTCCACGGCCTCATGGTGATAGGCAGTGGCGTGGGTGGAGGTACGCAGGTAGAGTTCCTTGCAGGTATCCAGCCACTGGTACAGTTTGCCGTCGGGGTCAGACACGGAAAACGCCCCCCGCTCGTTGTATTCCCCCTTCTTGACCGTACCCGCGTGTAGGGCCAGCGTCAGGCAGGCTACATTGCGCGGCGTGGCCGCGTAGCGATGCCCTTCCCCCTGGATGACAGCCTTAAAGATATCGCGTCCCCGCTGAATACGGGTTGCAAGGACGGCCTTGAGTTCCTCTATGTTTCTGGGACGTTCCGCCTCAGGCGTGTTGGCCAACATGGCCTCGCAGTGCTGCTTTCTGAACGTGAGCAGGTCGTTGCCCACGCGCACCTCAAAGTTGTCGGGAATTGGGAAGGTCTGGGGTCGGGCAACGGTAGGCGTTTGGGTCCTGATCGAGGTAGCATTCCTGGCCTCAGCAAGTCCGGTTCCGCCAGTGGCCCGCGCTGCCGCCTCCTCGGGATGGGTGACGCTCGCCACATTTCGTTCGGAAAAGACGTCCAAGGCATGTTCGGCATCGGCCCTGGCGATGGTCAGCGTGGCGCAGCCTTCGGGGTCAATGTCCACCTGTGCGCACGCCGACGCGGCGAAGGCCCGCAACTGATCTTGTGCCTGCTGAGACAGGGGTTGGTCGCAGTGGTAGACGATGTTGTCGCCGTCTACATGCGCACGCCAGGCCACGCGCGTTTCCGAGATGACAGAAAGATGCTTGAGGGGCACTGTCCCCTTGGGACTGACCCAGGTAGTGGGTGACGTGAGCTTTTCGAGGTTTTCGATGGTTTCGATGGCCTTTTCCTGCACTGCCGGGCCGTCTGCCGCCAGGTCGTCGTAGAGACGGAGCTGGTTTTCTGCCACCGTCAGCACCTTAGCCAGGGAATCCTTGAATTCCGACTCTTTCTTGGCAATTTCGGCCTCGATCTTGAGGCGCAAGGTTTTTTCGACCGGGGAAATGCCCTGTTCCTTGGAGTCAAAGGCCTTGCGGTAGGCATCGAAAAGTGTTTTCACCTTGCCGGACTGCTGTAACGTCCGCAGTTCCAAGGCACCCTGAAACTTGGCAAAGCGCGTGTCGTCGTCGAAGACCGAGAAATTCTTGAAGCGTGGCTTGGTGGAAAAGCCGTAGGTGTCCTTGAAGGAGAAATTGTCGTCCACTTCGAGAAATCGACCATTGCCCTCCAGCGAGTGGCCAGGGTCAATGGCGAAGAACGTCCCTGGCTGGCCGTTCTGGCCTTGCACAAAGCCCTTGTTCTGTCCGCGTGAACCCACGGCGTCGCGGTCGGCAGTGACGAGGAAAAATGCCTTGTATTTGCCGAGGCCTTCCACTGTCTCGCCATGGGGCGGGACGATCTGCCCGTCCCGGATGTAGCCGTTCTCCATGTCCTTGTAGCCTTCGGCGAATTTGGCCTCCAGCATGATCTTGGGGTGCCCGTCGGAATACTTCCCGCGCACAATGCTAAGTTCCTGCGAGGGGATGCCCGCCAGCTGCGTCAAATCGTTGGCCAATGCCTCGGTCACGGCCCCGGCGGACACGTCATCGGCAGTGCTGGCCGTCTGCAGGCGGTATATCTGTCCTCTAACATTCCCACGTCCTACCTTGATGCGCTCCGGTCGCATGAATTTGCCTGCCGACGCCGCATCCTTGGTGAAGACGCGTTCGCTCTCGTTGTAATCCAGCTTGACGATGTGGCGATCGTTGAAATGCTTGAAGATGGGGGACAGGCCGTAGGCAGCGTCACCAGGCTTGACGTTCATCACTGCATCACGGATTTCGACGAAGAGTGCTTTCTTGACGGTATTGCTATCCATCGCCTCCCACATATCCGGGGACGTGTGGGGAAATTTTTCGCCAAAAGCCTTGTAGATGGCGCTATTTTCGTCCTCCATGCCCTTTTCGAGCATGTACTCCGCCACAGCTGACATGGCCTCCGGATGGGCGCGACCGCAGCGCATGATCTGCTCGCGCAAAGACAATCCCTCGCATTGGGCCGCGAGCGCAGGATTTTTTTGCTTCAAGGCTTCCAGTTGTGCCTGGCTTTGTTCGCTCTCATAGTTGGTGAGCATGCCCTTGGTATCGTCGAGCGACCAATCATTTTTGTAGATGAAGCCCGGTTCCACCCCATTGGTCTTGAGCGCGTGCAGTAGCACGGGGTTTGTGGTGGAACGGTTGATGCGCATGCCCACACCTGCGGTTCCCTGCTTGACCTTATCCTCAATGGACGTTTGCCCTTTCTTAAAAACGGTCTTGAGATTGCGCAAGCCCGTAGGCTCGTCGCTCTTGGCGGATGTTTCCGCGTTCTTACGGTCGTTGATGGTATGCGTCGTGGTATTATGCTTCTTGCCGAGGATGACGTCCGCCTTCACTATGTCTATGGCCTGCGCAATGCGCTTGGACGCCATACAAGCTATATCAAGGGGGGTATGGCACGTTGTGAGACGACAACCGCCATAGGGCAATTCGCTTATTTCATCGCGGATGGCCTGTCGCATTTCCTTGGAGAGTTCCCGCACCTTGGGATCCGTATCTAGCTGCCTCCCAAGTTCATTGAGAAAACGTTTTTGCTTCAATGTCTCCAGACTTGAAAAGGCCGCCTTCACGTCACAGGCACGCAGTGACTTCTGCATCTGTGCCCGTCTGCCCAACACCGTGTCAAAAGCGTGTTCGCCGAAAACGCCGTACCGCTGCGAAAGCGCCGTGCGAAAGGCCTGCATGGTGGCCTTGTTGGTGGCCTTTCCCGAGGAAAAAATGAAATTCCCCAATTTTGCCGTGTTGTTGGCATTGACTACAATGTCGCGGGAAGCGAAATGGGTGGAATTGGCAAGTGCCTGGAATTGCTCGAAGGATACGCCCATATGCTCCTCCTAAGCCCTGACTCCCATGTGCGGTAACGGCAAGACTGGAATGTCTGTGGCGTCACTGGTCGTTGTCATGACACCGCTGATGCGGTCGGCCCAGATGTCGCAGAGCTGCAGAATTTTTTCCAAGGTCGCCACAAATTCCTCAGGGTCTCTGGCGGCCACATCCCCGTCAAAAAAATAGTTGTAGATGACGGTCTCGCTCGCCTCCTCAAGCGTAAAAAAACCTCCCGCCGTGTCCCTGCCAAAGAGTCCGCCCACAAGCAAGTCCCGATAGACGGCCTTGGGCGCGTCCTTGGGCAGCGCCACGACTTCCACGAAGCACAATATCTTGCCTGTGGCCTCCACAAACTGAAGATTCACGGTATACGCGTCGTTCACACGCACTGTCACAAGGCCAGTCTCATCGGGAACCAGCATGGCCAAATCCGTCTGTTTGCGAAGTTCCGTAAGAAATTCCTTGTATGAGTCCATCGTCCGCATGGTTGTTGTTCCATTCTCTTTTGGGGACGTTTTCGCCCGAATGATATTGATGACCGCAGTCTAACGACATACATGAGAAAATCAAAGGGAAATCGCAGCCTGCTTCTCGTCAGAATTGACGATACATGCTGCGGGAGTTGATCTGCGATTCCCTCGTCTGCTGTTTCAGATCTTTAACCCCTGCGGCACAAGGGGTGCCTTTGTCGGCTGGTGGACGACAGGCTGCGCAAGCCATTCTTTCCAGTAGCGCGTGGCCCGGATGAAGAGCGTGAGGATTTTTTCAAACTCCTCATAGGACAGTTCCCCGTCCAGGATGCGGTGCAGGGTGAACACCTGGCGCTGCCCGTCCAACCCCAGGCATGCCTGCCCTGACTGCGCTCCCAGGCAGTTGGCCTCAAGCAGACGCGTGTGCGCATCCGCCCGCCCGGCAGAAGAACCGAGGTCAGCTATGATGTAGAGCTGCTGCTCGTGCTGGTCAAAGATGATCTCATCCTCATCAAAAAAGACCCCGCACGTGTTCTGGCTGGACAATTCCAGCGGGAAACCGAGGGCCTCGCCGAGTTTTTATAACAGATCTTTCGCGTTCATGCTCTTCTCCTGTTGCTGTTCTCAAGGGATTATGCGTTCTCTTGGACGGGCAGAAACTCTTGCCGGAGATGCACGCTCTCGATGCTCGGCGAGTGTCCGTTCTCTCCAAGAAGGTCGCATTCAAACTGCAAGGTGTAGCGTGCCTTGCCGGGAAACTTGGGCACGCCGTTGGCATCGTCGTCGAGTCCGGGTTCCTGGCCGGGATCCAGGCCGACGAGTTCGGACACCGTGATTTGGGCCCTGCCGTTTTGCAGGGTCACATGGAACTCCACGGAACCATCCATATCGTAGGTGGTCAGGGGGCGGTGCAGGAGACCGTTAGCCACATTGCGTGAGGCCATTTTGGACGTGCTGTTCAGGACATTGTCGGCAAGCGGCTCGTCGGTAAGCGGGTTCGTTTGCAAGCCCAGTGATGCTATGGCGTGGAGGGGACGTTGCGTGATGAGGGAACTGACCAGCTTCGTCGCTTCCGTCGTTATTGGGAGCCGTCTGAGGGTAGTCGCCACCGCCTGGCCGTCCTTGTGGAACTCCTGGCCGTTGATGGTATAGTCCCCGCGTGGGGCGTCGGCCAACAGCAGGTCGCTTATGCCGAAGTTGTCGTACTCCTGATCGGCGTAGATAGTGGTGGTAATATCCTGCTTAATGAGGTTGGCGAGAGGGGCCATGTCCTGATCCTGTTCCTGAGCCGAGTTGAAGTTTCGCCAGGGGGCCATCTCCTGCGCGAATGCCTGCGCATTCTGTGCGGACGCCTGCGCCGTCTCGGGAGCGTAGGACTGCATGAGGATATACTGCTCCATGATGGGCCGGGTTTCGGCGGGGAGCTGGGGCACGTTGTCGATCAAGGCCTGGGCCATGGCCGTGTTGGCAATGGCACCGCTCACGACCTTGGCACACCAGCTGGTCTTGAGTTCCTGCGGGATGTCCGCATTCTTGATGAGGTTCAGGATCGGCGTCTGCGTCTGCATCTTCGCGAAGTCTGCCGTGGCCTGCGGCCCTTCCAGCATACGCTCGAAGCCGACTTTTATGGCCAGGATGTCTCTCTTCTTGAATTCGTTGGTAAACCTATCCGTCAGGATTCTGGTAGCCTCGCCGTTCACATCAAGGTCCTGGCGTTGGAGCAGGGCCGTCCTGAGGCCCGGCACCCTGTCGAGTATGGCCAGGAAGGCCGCGCCCTGCGCCTTCTGTAACTTCGCCATGTTGTCATTAAAGGCTTCCGCTACCTCATCAGGACTGAGTCGCGTGATGATTGCCTGGTTGATCGATCGGCCCAAGTTCTCCAGGAGGCCGAGCACCGTCTGCCGCGGAGCTGCGTTATCGAGGGCATACTTGAGTGCGTCGACCTGCACATTGCTTGCCGCAGCAATGCCCGCGCCGTAGAACTCGGTGTCCAGGTGGGGCGTAGACTTCAGGATATCCATCTTCATGGTCATTTTGGTCTCGGCAGAGAGCGTCTGCACACTATCCACGGCATCAAAGGCATTCCTGTACTGCTGAGCCAGATTGTCGGCCAGCGTGTTGAAGTATGGCTCAAGGCCCTCGTGGATGAGGAGTTCTCCCATGACGAGCGAGTCATGCACTGCCTGCATTTTTTGTTGGAAGAGGGTGTTCACAGTGGGGGGGATGGTGTCCACATCCACTCCCAGCTTCTGGGCTAAGTTCGAAAGCAACCTCGCCATGGAGCCTGCGTACTGTTGCTCCGCCTGTTGGTGGATTTGGCCCATGGTCTCGAACTCCCCGCATGCCTGCGCCAGAAGTTGCTGTACCTGCTGCGACGTGGTGGCCGCAAACAATTGTTCCTTGAATTGCGGATACTTCTTCAGGAACAATGTGGCCATATGGTTGGCGGCGTTGGCATCCTCATGGCAGTGCGGCTTCAACGCGCTGGCCACAACCGCCTGAGGCATGGCCATTTTCAAATGGCCCTGAACAAGTTCAGACATCTGCTGGGTGGAGACATTGTCGGGGAGAAGGCGAATTGTTCTGGCGAGAGCCGTTTCCTGCCCGGCCAGAAGGCCCTGTAACGTGGCCCCCTGCGGCACAGCGCCCTCTCCGTATATATGCCGCATCTGCGCAATGGCGTTGTTGGCGGCCTGTTGCAGAGACTCGGGAAGCGGACCGCCGTTTTCGACGGCATTGGCCACGGTATTGTTGTAGACGTCCGCTGCTGGTTGCGCCTGCGGCAGATTGTTCGGCGGTGGGTTTTGCAGCAGGGGTGCTGGATCCGGAGCCCGGCGGATGCGATTCACGAGCGCCCTGATGCCCACGAAGAGTCCGAGGCCGAGGGCACCGCCGATGAGGGCGGCCCCTCCGGTGGCAAGGGCGGTCACGACACCGGCCCCGCCAATGGCGGCCGTGGCGCTCGCCCCGATGAGGCTGCTCGCGAGCGTACCCCCGCCGAGGCCGAAGGTCGTGCCGCCGCCGACACCCGCGCCGACGAAAAAGGCAGCGACGCGGGCGAAAATGCTGCCCCTGGCAGGTCGGGCGTTCTGCATTTCCGGGGGCAGATCAGCATGGGGCAGCGCGTTGTGTACGGGTACCGCCTCCTGCGGCATGTTCGCGTTCTGCACAGGAGGATGGGGATGTATTTGAAGTTGTGACATAACACAGTTCCTTATGCTTTTCTGTAGCTGTTCTGGATGGCTCGTGCCTCCTACGCAACGGGCACAAACTCCTGCTGGAGATGCACGCTCTCAATGCGCGGCGATATGCCGTCCTGGCCCAGAAGGTCGCATTCCACATGCAAGGTGTAGCGTGCCTTGCCGGGATACTTTAGGGTGCCATTCTCAACAATGCCGAGCCCACCATTGAGTCCGAAG
>JAFTCE010000128.1 GCA_017454855.1 Desulfovibrio sp. | reverse complement strand
TTTTAAATTATAATAAATTATTCACGGATTCAGGAATATATTAAAATAAAGAAAAAATCATATTCATATCTTTCACCCATTGGGTGAATAATGAGAAGAAAAATCACATGTAAAAAAATTCAATAATTTATATTAATTACAAAATCGACAATATTATTTTATTTTTCAATTATAATAAATTATTCACGGATTCAGGTAAAGGTCTTTTTACATTACGTCGCTTCTTCGGATTGTTTGCAAAGAACGTTTTGTAGGCATCTGCAACCGCTTTCACAGCATGACACACCAACTGGCTGCCCAATGTCGGATGCGCTTCACGCACAGCATAGTAGCAGATGTGGTGCAGAGCAACACGATTCGCGCACTTATTGACGGCGGCAAGCGGAACTATCTGATTACATGCCGCGTTAAACTCCTTTTGTAAGTCTTCAAGTGCGGCGTTCTGTTCCGCTGTCGTGTTGAGCTTGATTGAGATTGTACGCTTTATATAGGAGGAAATAATGCGTAACAACTTGGCAGTCAAGAAAAAACTTTGGAGGCGACGCTTCCTCCTCGGCATGAATGCCGAGGTTTCCGCGCCGAATATTTGATGAAGCCCTTGCGCTAGAGCGCCAGGGTGTGTACGGCGATACAGATCAAAGCTCGTTGAGGTGAAATGATCCCTGGATTTTACTTCAATTGGGATCACGTGGCGATGTTCGTTGCGTAAAAAATCAACTTCACAAGCCCAAATCTCGTTGAGGAAAATGTTGGGGGAGAGCCTCGCTATCGTCAGACAGCCCCCGTCAAAAGGAGGCTGTCTGCCCTTCTCTGTTAGACTCTAATCCCCTGCGGCACGAAGGTGCTGCGTGTCCGCTGGTGGGCGACAGGCTGTGCAAGCCATTCTTTCCAGTAACGCGTGGCTCGGATAAAGAGGGTGAGGATGTGTTCAAACTGCTCATAGGTCAGTTCCCCGTCCAGGATGCGGTGCAGGGTAAAGACCTGGCGCTGTGCGTCCAGCCCAAGGCAGGCCTGGCCGGACTGCGCACCCAGGCAGTTGGCCTCCAAGAGCCGCATGTGCGCGTCCAAGCGTCTGGTGGAAGAGCCGAGGTCAGCGATGATGTAGAGCTGCTGTTCGTGCTGTTCAAAGATGATCTCATCCTGATCAAAAAAGACGCCGCAGGTGTTTTGGCTGGACAGTTCCAGGGGGAAGCCGAGGGCCGAGCCGAGTTGCTGAATCAGATCTTTGGCGTTCATGGCCTGCTCCTTTAGCTGTGCAAAAGGGATTACGCGTTTCCTGCGCCGGGCAGAAGCTCTTGCTCAAGATGCACGCTTTCGATGCGCGGCGATTGGCCGTCCTGGCCCAGAAGGTCGCAGGTAACATGTAGGGTGTAGCGCGCCCTGCCGGGAAACTTGAGGGTGCCATTCTCAACAATGCCGAGCCCACCATCGAGTCCGACGACTTGGGTCATCACAATGTTGGCCCTGCCGTTCTGGACGGTCACGTTGAACGTTTTTCCACCTTGGTCGTTGGTGGGCAGGTCGATGTGCAGGAGGCCGTGCTGCAGGCCATCGCGCGAGGCCATCTTGGCCATGCTGTTCTGGACTTCGAGGGGCAGTGGTGCCTCAGTGCTGAGGTCCATCTGCATGCCGAGAGAGCTGATGGATCCGAAGGCGCGCTGATTGATGATGGCACTGACCAGCTTTGTCGCTTGTACCGTGGGCATGGCCCGTCTGAGGGCAGCGACGACTGTCTCAGGATTGGTGAAGGGCATAGTTCGCCGTTGATGGTATAGTTCCCACGGGAGGCGTCGAGCTTGAGCTGGTTGCTGATGCCGCGGTTGTCGAACTCCTGCGCCTCATAGAGAGAGGCTGTCATGTCCTGCTGAATGTAGTTGGCAACGGGCGCCATGTCCAGATCCGTAGCCGTGTTGAAGTTCTGCCAGTGGGCCATCTCCTGGGCGAAAGCCTGCGCCTTCTGCGCGGAGTCCGCCGCCTTCGGGGGCGCATAGGACTGCATGAGGATAAAACGCTCCATGATCGGACGGGCTTCCGGCGCGAGCTGGGGTACGTTCGTCAGGAGCGCCTGGGAGATGGCCGGATTGGCAATCTCGCCGTTCATGACCTTGGCCGACCAGCGAGTCTTGAGTTCCTGCGCGATGTCCGCCTGCTGGATCGTGTGCAGCATCTGACTTTGGGCCTGCATTGTGGCAAAGTCTTGCAGGTGCGGCGGAAGTTCTGCCACACGCATATAGCCGGTCTTGGCCAATATGGCGCCATCCTTGACGACGTCGCTTGTCTGACTAAACCGAATTTCCTCCATCTCATCGAGGATGTTCAGGTCTTGGCGTTGGCCCAAGGCTTCCTTCAGGCCCGGCACCTTGTCGAGCATGGACATAAAGGCCGCGCCCTGGGTCGCCCGTACTTCTGCTGGATTGCCGTTCACAAGGGCAATCCACTCCTCTTGGCTGTACTGCTGCCGAAGGGCCGTACCGACTTCCATGCCCAGCGTGATCAGGATGGAGAGGATCTCATTCTTGGAACTTCCCGCATCCAGGGCCGCTTTGAGTCCACTAGCGTCCACCTCTTGTCCTGCAGCAAGGCCCTTGCGGAAGAGTTCTGCCTTGGGCAAGTCAGGCGAGGTCAATATTTCCATCTTGAGCGCCGTCTTGGTCTCGGCGCTGAGGTTTGGTGCCGCATCCACCGCCGCAAAGGCGTCCACATAGCCCTTTGCCCTCGTTTGGGTCAGTTTTTGGAATTCCTGGGCCATATTTTTGGCCTCGATCGTACCCAGATCGATCTTGTTCTGCAATTTGTGCAGCTTGGTATCCCATTCGTCGGTTTTCACAAAGGGGATGATGGACGCCACTTCCAGGCCCAGGGCCTGGGCTATGGCCGTAAGACTCTGGTTTGTGGACTCGGCAAAATGCTTTTCCACCTGCTTGTGAAGCTGCAGTGTGGCTTGGAATGTGTCGGCTGCGTCCGCAAGCAGGTGCTGTACCTCTTCCAGGCTGTTGGCCTTGGACAGATTTTCGATCAGCTCAGGATGCTTCTTGACGACATTAGTGCGCAACCTGTTGAGTTCGTCTCCTTGGCAATATGGGGCAAGAGCGTTCTTCACAGCCGTACGGGGTAGGGCCCGGCGCAGATATTTTTCCACAAGCTCCTCCATCTTGGCGGCAGTGACCGTGTCGGGGAGCGTGCGGATTTCTTTGGCAAGCTGGAACTCCTGCCCATCCATGAGGGCGGGCAACGAGGCCCCCTGGGGCGCAATTGCTTCTCCGTAGATGTCGCGCATGCGCGCAATGGCATTGTCAGCGGCCTGCTGCAGCGAGGCAGGCAGGTCGGCATTGCCCACGCCTTGGAGGGTCTTGGCCACGGTAGTGTTGGAAAAGTCCGCTGCTGGTTGCGCCTGCGGCAGGTGATTCTGGTTTTGGGGCTGCACTCTGGGCGCAGGTTCTGGGGCGCGGCGGAAATGGTTGACGAGGGCCTTGATGCCCACGACGAGTCCGAGGCCGAGGGCGCCGCCGATGAGGGCAGCCCCGCCAGTGGCAATGCCGGCCACGACGGAGGCCCCGCCCAGGGCGGCAGTGGCGCTGGCCCCAAGGAGGCTGCTGGCGAGGGCACCCCCGCCGAGGCCGAAGGTTGTTCCACCGCCGGCGCCAGCGCCCACGAGAAAGGCAGCGACGCGAGCGAAAATGTTGCCCTTGGCAGGACGGGCGTTCTGCATTTCCGGGGGCAGGTTGGCTTGCGGATTGTGTACGGGCGCCGCTTGTTGCGGCATGGTGATGTTCTGTACAGGAGGATTGGGGTGCATCTGAATTTGCGACAAGGGCAACTCCTTCTGATGGAGACGTGTGCTGAACCTTCAGGGGCTTTGTTCCAAGCCTGCACAGGGGCGGCCAAGGCCTAGCCGAGACAGTGGGCGCGAAATTCGTGCCAGGTGAGGATGGAGAGGGAAACGCTCTGTGCTGCTGCCGTGACAGGAGGAACATGCGTGTGCCCTGGCAAAAGTCCGTGCGTAGTGTCTTTCCCCCTAGCAAAGTTCTTGGCTGTTGTCATCCTGTTTTCCCCTTCTCCTGTCAAGCCAAGAAATTTCGTCAGAAGTGACGAGCAAGGACGGCCAAGGGGCCTGCCAGGGCGTCAACCTCTGTATTTGCCCTGTTTTGGCCTCTGCCCAGCCGCCTTGGTCCATCGCGCGTCCTGCGTACTGTGCTAAGCCTGGCAGGGTACGCGCAGGCAGACAGCCCTCGGGCGACGTGGAGGAGCCTGCGCTAGGGCAGAGCTTTGCTCTGCAAAGGAGCGACCTATGTCCAGGATACCCTACCGGCTGCGGCCCAGGCACGTGGTCCCATCCCTGGCCCTCATTGCCCTCTTGGGCGCTGGCGCGGCCAACCTGAGTACAGAGAGCGTGGAGGAATTTGAAGGCTATGTGCCCGAAGGCTATCTCGACCCCGTGGGCATCCCCACCAAGTGCTTTGGCGACACCCGCGACGTGGTCGTGGGGCAGGAATACACCTTTGAGGAATGCAGCAGGAGCCTGAACGAACACATATACGAACTGGCCCTGCCCGTGACCAAGTGCGTGAAAAACTTCACAAACTTGCCGGATAAGACCAAGGCCGCGCTCATCTCCATGACCTACAACATCGGCAGTGGCGCCATGTGCAAGAGCAGCATTGTCCAGCGCATGAACCGTGGCGATCTCCAAGGCGGGTGCAAGCGCATGGCGGAAATCTACAAGTATGCCACGGACAGGAAGACGGGCAAGAAGGTTGCCCTCAAGGGCTTGGAACGGCGTCGTAACTACGAGAGCGCCATGTGCCTGGCCGGACTCAAGGAGGGGAAATGATGCCCGCGTGGTTGTTGACCCTGCTCAAATACGTCCCTGGCCTATCCGGCATCCTGGACAAGATGAGCGGTGGCGCGTTTTCCAAGGCTGAGGAATTGCGCGCCCAGGCCGATCTCGACGACATCCAGGGCTTTCACCGCACGGGCCGTGTGAGCGCGGCCCATCTTTGGAAGTACGTCAAAGTGGGCCTGGCCGCGGTTCTGGCCCTGGTCTTTTGCGCTTCCATCCTCTGCCCGGACGCGGCCCAGAATGTCGGCACCCTCGTGCAGGGCCTGCTGGAAGCCTTGGACCAAGTTTTGCGCCTGGAGTTTTAGAACTGGAGTGGGAGACATGGGGGAGGAGCAGAGCGTCCTCGCGCGGCACAAGGCAGAATGGCAGCGGCATCAAACGCTCATGGACGAAGCCCTGGCCGACTACGATCTGGAAAAGGCCCGGCTGGCCAAGGTCATGGCCGAGACCCTGCGCATTCGCCAGGAAGGGGAGCGCAAGGCCTGGGGCCTGTCGAGCAAGGGCGATGTCGAACAGGGCTTTGTCCTCACCTGGAAGGTGCCCACTGAGGAATTTTTGCGGCACAAGGACTGTGTTCGTCCACAGGGGGCTTGAACAGTTCTCTTGAAATCTGTACAAATCTATGCTAATCTCTCAATTATGAATAGATTAGTTACCATCGGTGAAGCATCAAAGGCGTTAGGCATTTCTATTTCAACGCTGCGTCGTTGGCAAGAGAAAGGAAAGATACTCCCTGTCCTTACGAAAGGCGGGCATCGCCGTTATGATCTGGCAAAACTGATGCCGCACGAATTCCACCATACTGAGGCCAATGAGCGTACGACTCTTGCCTATGCCCGGGTTTCAAGCCATGATCAGAAGGCAGATCTTGAACGGCAGAAGCAGGTGCTGGAACTGTATTGCGCCCAAAACGGCTGGACGTTCCAAATGGTTTCCGACCTCGGCTCCGGCATGAATTACCATAAAAAAGGGTTACGGCACTTGCTGAACGCCATTCTTGCGGGCAAGGTCGGTCGCCTCGTGATCACGCACAAGGACAGGCTGTTGCGTTTCGGAGCAGAGTTGGTTTTTGCCATATGTGAAGCAAAGAATGTTGAGGTTGTTATTTTGAACAAAGGGGAGGATGCGAGCTTCGAGGAAGATTTGGCCAAAGATTTGCTTGAAATTATTACCGTTTTTTCGGCTCGTCTGTATGGCAGCCGATCACGGAAGAATCAGAAGATTCTGGACGCTTGCAAGAAGGCCGTCGAGGAGAACAGGTAGCCCATGCCCATAAGATTGAGCTTACACCGAACAATGTGCAGGCCGGATACCTGGCCCGTGCTTGCGGCACGGCGCGTTTTGCCTACAACTGGGCCTTGGCGGAATGGAAGGCACAATATACGGCAGGCGGCAAGCCCAATGAGGCGGCGCTTCGAAAGCAGCTCAATGCCATAAAACGCAAACATTTCCCCTGGATGCTGGAAGTCACCAAATGCGCACCGCAACTTGCCATCAAAGCGCTCGGCGTCGCCTTCAAAAACTTTTTCAATCACACAGCACGCTATCCGAAATTCCATAAGAAAGGCATCCATGAGAGCTTCAGTGTCAGTAATGACCATTTTTCCGTGCATGGCAAGAAGCTCCGCATTCCCAAACTCACGCCCATACGCATGACGGAAGCCTTTCGTTTTGAGGGAAAACTCCTGTCGGCGACCATTTCCCGCACGGCAGACCGTTGGTTCGTAAGCATAGTATGCGAGGTGTCCGATCTCCCGCAGACAGCGGACGCCTCGTGCGCCATAGGTGTTGATCTTGGCGTGAAGAACTTGACCACGTTTTCCGACGGGACAAAGAATCCGGCTCTGAAGCCCTATAAAAAGCAGATGGATCGCCTGCGTCGTCTTTCACGATCTCTTTCCCGCAAACAAAAAGGCTCAAAGAACCGCGCAAAGGCAAAGGTAAAGCTTGCCAGATTCCACGCACGAATACGCTCGGTACGCAAGGACGCTCTGCATAAATTGACGACAAAACTGGTGCGAAACTATGGTATTATCGGCATTGAGGATTTGAACGTGAAGGGCATGACCAAAAACCACTTGTTGCGCTCACGGCCAGCAAAGGTCGAGCGCCCGCTGCCATTGCAATGTTTGGGGCAACGGTCACGCCAAGGTGGGCTCCTCACTCCCACAAATTGCCTTGACGCAAGTGTAGAAGATAAATTACACAATGCCCATGACCAACGAAATCCGCACCTACCAAACTCCCGACGGTAAAATCCCCCTGGAAACATACCTTCGGTCCCTCGTCTGTGACGGCAACCGATCCTAGAAGGCGGACGAGGGCCGCAGGAAAGCCGCAATGCCGCACATGGTCTTGCTGATCCCAACAAGAAGAGGGCGCAGGACAATGAAACACAAAGCGACACCGGAGGAATTTTTGATGCACGTCGATGCAAGCGCTTTTTTTTGGCAGAAAATGCAACGAGAAGTGGTTTCTACGATTATTGCTGCAAAACCATGGATATCACAAAACAGTATTGATAGTGCAAGCAGAAATTTTTGTACAGATACAATAAAAATACGTGACTATATTGTATTATTGCGCATATGGAAAATTGTTAGGCTCAAGAGAAAGAAACCCTTAACTCATTTGAAGTAACGGAAGAAGATGCTATCATCATCAGGAACATTATTGATGCCTTGAATTTCCTCAAAACGAGGAACATGAAAGATATAGAGATAACTATTGACTATTATACTAAGCTTAACGCAATCTTGGCTAAGGAACAAGCATTATCCGTCGGTTCACTGAGAAACAAACCTATATGGATTGATTGTATTCCAGAAGACATACCACCATGCACAGAGGAAACTGTTTGTGCAGAAATTAGCAAATTAACAAGCATAAATGAATATAATTTTCGTGAGATAGTAGCAAATGTGTTTTGCAGGCTTGTAAGAATGCAACCTTTTTTTGATGGAAATAAAAGAGCAACAAATGTTCTTTGTAACACCGTCCTCATCCAAAAAAACTTGGGACTTTTTGTTATTCCTGTTGAAAAAATTGGAGAATTTAATCACTTGTTGCGCGACTACTATACAGAAAAAAATTCTGCTATACTTGAATTTATCAGCATGGAGTTGATATATACCAAAAGTCAACTTTGTGAAGACGCTATTAGAGGATAAGAGTCAACGAAGCCATACGTTGTGAGCATTCTCCATCATTGTGCGCAGAGGAGGGGAGGTTTCAAACCCCAAAGGAATTTTTGATGAACGATACTCGGAAAAGATCTTGGCTAACTGGTATGCTCATCTTCATGGTGGCTGTTTTGGCGACAGGCTATGCCATAGGCGATTATTTTGTGGATTATGCCTTGAAGCGCGGCAATGATACGGATGCCCTGGCTCCTCCTGCTGCCTGCGTCAATATTCATGACAAGAGCAGGGAAATACCTCAAATGCCGACATCGTCCATCGAGAAATGGCGCATGACTATGCCAGACGGCAGACATGTGGCGGCAACATACGCTATTCCTGCCCAAAAAGGGCATCGATGGGTTATCCTGGCCCATGGTTATGGTCGAGACCAACGCTATATGAGGGATTATGCTGAGGAATATGTACAACATGGCTATAATGTGCTTACCCCGGATCTTTGCGCGTCCGGGGAAAGTGAAGGTGCCTACATCACCATGGGAATAAAAGAAAGCGAGGAAGTTGCGCACTGGGCGGCTAAAGTCAGGGAACGCGATGCGCAAGCAGAAATTGTCTTGCACGGAGTATCTATGGGGGCTGCCACAGTGTTGCTGGCAGCGGGCAGATACACCATATCGGGACTGGCTGCTGTCATCGAGGACTGTGGGTATACCAGCGCCTATGAGATGTTTACAAGTCAGCTGGGCGTCATCTATGGCTTGCCGGAGTTTCCCATTATGACCTGCGTAGACATAGTAAGCGGTATAAAAACAGGGGGTAAGGTATCAGACGCAGCGCCCATAGACGTTATGTCGAGGATAAAAGTTCCGGGAATGTTCATCCATGGGGCTGCGGATACACTGGTGCCGCCCTCTATGCTGGAGAGCTTGTACAATGCGTGCCAGACGCCCAAAAAAAAATTTCTCGTCCAAGGCGCAGGTCATGGCGACGCGATGACAGTGGCTGGAAAAGAATATTGGGAACGTATTTTCAGTTTTCTGGACGACTGTTTGGCAATGCAATCGTCACTGCTCCCATCAGCCGTAGTGGTCACTTCCCGGTCGTGCGCGCGTTGAGCCACTGCGCCACAAAACCCCGACCTTCAGGACGGGGATAGAAGGCGCACCATAGGTCTGGGCAGCTCGTTGATGCGCGCTTTAAGGCATCCCCTCTAGGCTGGCTGCACGGGGATAGAAGGCGCACTATAGGTCTGGGCAGCGCGTTGATGCGCACTGCAAGGCATCCCTCTAGGCTGGCTGCTTGGCGGACTCAATGCGTTCCCTGGCGTGACGCAGGAACTCTTCGCAGTCTTCGGGCTTGAGCGGGCGGGAGAAGAGGAAGCCCTGGATGATGTGCGCGCCATTGTCAGCCAGGAACTTGAGTTGGGCTGCGGTTTCCACGCCTTCGGAAATGATTTCCAGGCGCAGGTTGGCGGCCAGGGAGATGATGCTCCTGACCAAGGCCAGGGCGCTTTCCTTGCCGGAGGCGATGTCCAGAACGAATTGGCGGTCGATTTTCAGGGCCGAAACGGGCAGGGCGCTCAAGTACTGCAGGGAGGAATAGCCCGTGCCGAAGTCGTCCAGGGCGATGTTCAGGCCAGCAGCGTGCAGTCGGTCGATGGCCTTGGAGGCTGTTTCCTGGTCGGAGAGAAAGCTTGTTTCGGTGATTTCCAGCTCAATGAGCTGTGGCGGCGTGCCTTCCTCTTCGAGAATGTGTAGCACGCGCTCGACGAAGTCCGCAGAGAGGATGCTGTGGACGGACATATTCACGGCGATGGGCACATGCGCAATACCGGCCTTCTGCCAGGCCAGGGCCTGCCTGCAGGCGGCCCGCAGTACGAACATGTCGATCTGCGTCACCATGCCCGTCTTCTCGGCCAGGGGGATGAAGTCGGCAGGAGAAATGTATCTGCCATCCCTTCTCTGCCAGCGCACCAGGGCTTCGCAGCCCACCACGGCTTCGCTGGTGGTGTCAACCTGCGGCTGGTAGTGGACGCTGAGTTCGTGGTGCGTCACGGCCTGGTGCAGGGCGTTTTCCAACTGTTTGCGGTCAAAAGCGACCTCGCTCAGTCTCTTGTGGAAGACTGAGAGGTGGTTGCCGCCGTGTTCCTTGGCGGCGAACATGGCCAGTTCGGCCTTGTTCACCAGGTTCATGGCGTCGTCGTCCTCTTCGGAGATGGCCAAGCCCAGGCTTGCGCTGACGTAGACGCGGTTGCCCTGCAGTTCAAAGGGGTCTTCAAAGGAGGAGAGCAGGGTCTTGGCCTGGGCCACGAGCAGATTGCGGCGTGTGGCCGTGAGGATGACACGGAAGCTGTCCGAATTGGTCCTGGCCAGATGCCGCAGGGGGAAAAGATCCCGCAGACGTTGGGCCACCTGGCAGAGAATGGCGTCGCCCTGGGCGTGGCCGTAGCAGTTGTTGACATTCTTGAAATTGTCCAGGTCAAAGATGGCCAGGCCCAGGCTGCCATGTCCCTGCGCGTACGTCCGCAGGCTCTCATCCAGCTGCTCGTTGAGATGCACGGCATTGGGCAAGTCGGTCAGCTCGTCGTGGCGGGCGCTGTACTCATCCTTTTCCTTGACCAGCACAAAGGTGTGCAGCACGCAACCGCAGAGCAGGCAGCCTAGGGAGTAGACGGGCTGCAGCGGATAGAGATATTGCACGGCAATGGCCAGGAGCATGACCAGGCCGGACAGGCCCACGGCCACATGCCGCCGCCGCATGCGATCCACAGCCCTGGCGGCCAGGGTCAGGGCATAGCAGGATGTGGTCAGGAAAATGCCCATTTGCACCCAGAGCGAGGCGTGGCGCAGCCACAATGCCTGGTACGCTCCGTTCGCGTCCAGGGAAAACAGCACGGGCGTAAAGGCATTGGCCCCCACGGCCAGTATCTGCGTCACCCAAAAGGCCAGGCCGACGATGTGCAGGGCCGTGCTGAAGGCATTGTTCTCCTTGAGGTAGAGCAGAACCAGCTTTGTCCAAAAGAGGATGGAGCAGGCCATGGCCACGAAATAGATTTCCGTGTCCAGGAAGAGGAGCCGGACAAGGCGCTCTTCATAGAAGAAGCCCCAAAGGGCGTCGCTGACGTGATAGGCCAGGAGGCTGTAAATAAAAGCCCGGAACATGCGCTCTTCCGGGCGCAAGAGGGCTGCCTTTCTGGCCAGCAGGCTGGCATTGAGGATTACGTGTATGGCAATGGCCAAAAGGCCAATAAGAGCGTAGGACACGGCGCTGTCCCCGTAGTGGCGAACAGGGGAAAAGGCAGGGAAGCGGCAGGCGTGCGCGGTTCGCGTTACTTGCAGCGCCAGCGTTCGCTTCTCAAGTGTGCTGCACACATACCTTGCCGCGCACCTCTGGTCAAGACAATTTTTAAAAAACTTGGGGCTGTGGCCTTTGACAAGGCAGCGCGCTTGGGCAAAAATGATGCCTTGGAGGCGTCATGCAGAACATCAACAGAACTGCGCTTATGCAGGCGCTGGCAATGCTCGGCGCAATCCTTGAAGAAGAAGGCTTGCAGTGCCAGATATGCCTCTACGGCGGCAGCGCCATGGTTTTTCTGGATGACCTGCGCGATATGTCCCACGATATCGATTACAGGGTGCTGCATATCTCGCGTCTCGTTGCTGAGGCAGACTGCGCAGATTCCTCAGAACAGGCCCAACACCCTGGGCAATTTCCTGCTGGCGATCTGCTGGCCGTTTTTCGCAGAGCCGTTCTCCAGGTAGGCAGGACGCTGGATTTTGACATTTCGTGGATGAATGATGCCGTACAGATATTCGCCTCGACCCATGAAGACTATTTCCCGCAAGAGCAGGAATTTGCACACGGTGCCTTGAAGGTTTACGCGCCGTCCGTAGAATGCCTGCTGGCCATGAAATGTCTTGCCTTACGCGCCGGCGCGCAGGATGCCGCTGACATAAAAAAATTGCTGCAACTTGCCAACATCCAGACGACGCAGGATGTCCTCGCAGTGCTGGCCAAATATTATCCGTCGCGCACACTGTCTGCGGAGAAGATTGCGGCCCTGGACGAAATTGTGCAGCAAAAAAGGGAAGAGCGCGGGAGCATCGCGTGAGGAAGAAATGGCCCGGATACATCCCAAAGGAACAGGATATGGCGTACCGCCGCAATGACGATCTCTGTGCCGTGGCCCTGGCGGAAGACGAAAATTCCCGCTCTCTTTTGTGGCGGGAATGGCTGGACACCTTCTATCTGGCGGAACGGCGCCTTGCGCTTTTGCAGCGAGAACCGCCCATGACGCATACGGTCTGGGATGCCCTGTTGGCTGCCAGTGTAGCCTGGCTGGCCAGGAAATCCGGGCTTCCGACGCCTCTTTGGGCCAGGGCCACGCGGCGCAGGGCATCGCAGCCATGGTGGGGCGGCTGCGATCCTCTGTCCCGCTACGCAAGGATACAGCAGCTCCTGGCACCGCCGGAATTTCTGACGCGTAATCTCTTTGTCTCGGCCAGCATCCTCTACCGCGCACGTATGCCAGCGCAGTGGAGAGATCCAGAACCGCGCTGGTCTCGCGTTTTGGCCGCAAAGCTGCTGCGCCGCATCCAAAACCAGGCCAGCCAGGGCCAGTAAGCCTGTCTGATCCAGGGATCGAACAGGATAGGGAAAAAGCAGATTTCAGGTATTTTTCCATCGATGTGCGTAGGAGACGAGGCACGCACGAGGAAAAGAAACAATTGGCAATGGTAAGACAAGATGTGGCAGAAACAGGTTATTTTTGACAGTGTGTCGCACGCGCTTTCGGGCTTGTCGGCCCTGCGTGCGGTCGTAGATGGTCACGCCCATGCCGACGCACTCTTGCACGTTTTTACCAACGGCATTTCTCGGGTGCAGGCCCAAGCGCTTGTGGACGCCCTGGACGTCGCGCTGCCCCAGGTGCAGCGCGTGGGCATGAGTGAGTACAATGTCAAGGAAGACGCGCCCCAATCGCTTATCAAGCTGAACCTGATTCTCTCGAAGAGTGCGCGTTTTGAGGTGGTGCAGCTGCCCGTGACCCCAGGCGGGGAGCTGGCCGCTGGCCAAGAGTTTGCGAGGCATGTGCGTGCCGCCCACGACGTGCGTTTTGTGGAACTCTTCACGGCGAACCTGGCCCTCAATGTCAGTGATTTCCTGGCCCAAGCCACGAAAGGGCTGGAAGACGTGCCCATTTTCGGAGCCATAGCCAAGCCCACGGAAAACGTCTGCGCGGCCCAGGAAGATTCCTTCACCTTGGGGCAAGGTCTGCTCTCCAGCGGCTTTACGCTTCTGCTGATGCACGGCGACGATCTTGTGGTTCACATGGACTATCTTTTGGGCTGGCGGCCCATTGGCCGCGAGATGGAGTTCACGGCAGACAAGGACGGCGATCGCCGCTGTGTCTTGCGCATTGACGGCCAGCCAGCCGTGGATGTCTACCGCAAATACTTGGGCGTGGAGTGGAACGAGCATTTTTTGCACAATGTGTGGGAGTTCCCCCTTATGGTGCGCCGCAACGGCGCCGACATCTGTCTTATCCCCAATCACAGCGACCAGGGATCCCTGTGTTTTTCCGGCAATATCTATGCGGGTGAGAAGCTGCGCTTTTCCTACAGCACCCACGACGACATCCTGGCCGCCTCCTTTGCCGGCAGCGAGCGCATGCGCGAGTTTCACCCCGAAGCCGTTCTCATGTCCATGTGCGGCAACCGCATCGGCTTTTTGGGCGGCGACGCCCATCTGGAATGGGAATGTTTTCAGGAAGGCCATCGCGAACTGGTCTACTGCCACGGCTTTGCTGAAATTGGCTGCCACAAGGGCAATGGCGGGGTTCTGAACAGCTCCATCGTGGCCGTGGGCCTGCGCGAGGGTGGGCCTTGCGCCACAGCGACTGCCTGCTTCTCGCAAGAGCGCAATGCCCTGCCTTTGCAGGTCAGGAGCGGTGCGGTGCCCTTGTCCCACCTCGTGTCCCATTTCTTTCAACAGATGACCGATGAGCTGATTCATTTGCAGCACAATCTCGAATCCGAAGTGGAACGCAAGACCCGCGAGAACAAACGCCTGTCCCTGCATGTGGTGCAAACCCTGGCCGAGGCCATCGACGCCAAGGACACGTATACCAACGGCCATTCCGGACGGGTCGCGAGCTATGCCCGCGAAATTGCCACCCGTGCCGGCTTTGAGAAGCAGCGCCAGGACGAAATTTACATGATCGGCCTGCTCCACGACGTGGGCAAGATTGGCGTGCCGGACAGCGTCATCAACAAGCCTGCCCGACTCAGCGATGAGGAATACGAAATCATCAAGGGGCACCCGGTCATGGGGGCGCGCATCTTGAGCAAGATCAAAGAAATGCCGAAACTCGTCACCGGAGCGCGCTGGCACCATGAGCGCTTTGACGGTCGCGGTTACCCTGACAGTCTCGTCGGTACAGACATCCCCGAAGAAGCGCGCATCATCGCCGTGGCCGACGCCTATGACGCCATGACCAGCAACAGAAGCTACCGTGACGCCCGACCGCAGGCCTGGGTGCGCGCCGAAATGGTCAGGGGTCGCGGTTCGCAATTCGATCCGCGCTTTGCGGACATCATGCTGGCCATGATCGACGAGGATACGGACTATATGATGCGCGAACGCTGACCGTTCAAACCCCCTGTGTGGACAGGCGCGCGAAGGGCCTTCGTGCCCAACGACCCCTTGTGACATGGGGACTCTGGGAGGGTGGCGCCATGCCGTTCTACCAATCTTACGAAAAACTGCGCAAATATAGTTAAATCTACGCATTTTGCTGTTGGCTTCCTGCTTCATCAAGACTGCCCAAGGGAAGAGCTTGGTTTTCGCGTCAAATCCCCCATGTGGGGAATTGTACGGCTGCGAACCAACCCGCTATTCCCCCAGGTCTCAGGATCTCTCCACAGGCTGACACGGTGGAACTCACCGCCGTTTTTCTTTTACGACCGCGTTGCCAGCAACGTCAAGCCGACACTGCCATACTTCCATGCTGTCCTTTAAAATCTCTTCATTTTGAGGATATTTGCACAGTTTTAGACAGATTTCAAAAAAACTGTTCAAACCCCCTGGCCTAGGTTGTATCCAGCGCCACTGTCCATGGCGTAAGACATGCCTCCTTTGCTCTTGCCTGCGCGCACGGCCAGAGGGCTGTCACCAGGGCGCCTTGCACAATTCTCCACAAGGTTCTGCAGGTATAGCGGCGCAAGCCTAGACGGAAAGGTTCGAAATCGCAGCTAAAAAAGCCTGCTCGAACCTGTCACATTTTTTTCCTGTCCACGTCTACCCCTATGTCTGTCGCACAAGGGCCTACCCTGGGCCTGCCTCTGTCTGCGGCCTGCGGCCAAGGCATGGCAGAATAGCCCAAAAAAGCGGACAGGTTCCCCTTGTTGGAGAGGCAACCTGCTGCAAAGACCCCCGAGGCCCCCCATGCATGACTATCCCGACGTCCCCTTACGGCTCTCCGAAGCCCGTGACGACCTGCTTAAGAGCGACGAGCAGCGCGAGGCCGAAGCCCATGCGCGCAATGCCCGGCATCAGTACCTGCGCAACCTGGCCGATGTGGTCCAGACGCCCGAAGGCTATGCCGTCGTCTGTCAGCTCCTGGACGACCTGGGCCTGGCCGGAGAATGTCCCGAAGAACCCAGACTTATCGCCCTGCGCAACTTCGGAGAACTTCTGCTGGATGACATCTACCGCGCCGCGCCCAACGAAGCCCGCGCACTCCTCCTGGCCCTACGGGAGAAGAGAGTGGGCAGTTGTCAGTAGACAGTTGGCAGTAAAAACAAAAAGGCAAAAAGACTAGAAGCAAAGGAATTTCCATGCCTGAGAATACCCCCGCGCCCACAGGCGCAGAAAGCCCGGCCCAAGGACTGAACGATGCAAGCTCTCCATCTCTGTCTGCTCCGTCTGGAGGAAGCTCTCCAGCGTCTGCTCCTGGCAATGGCCCAAGCCAGCCTACCGAACAGGCCCCGGCCCAAGGTTCGGTTTTCCCTGCTACGTCCCCGGCATCTGTGGACGGTCAAGAGAGGGGCGGACAAGGGAACCAGGCAGGGGCAGGCCAGAAGTCTGCGGCGGATGCCCCCATCACGGACTGGAGCAAGGTCAAGATAACCCTGCCCCAAGGGCAAGCCGTGGATCAGCAAGTGCTGGACGGCTTCGGCAAGACGGCTGTGGACCTGGGCTTGACGCAAAAGCAGGCCCAAGCCCTGGTGGACTTCCAGCTACGCGCCGTGAACGAGCAGCGCGAACGTCTTCTGGACGCAGGCGCACAAGCACTACGGCAAGCCTGGGGCGGGAAGGTTGCCGAGAACCAACAAGCCGTGCTTACGCTCATTGCCAATATCGACCGCGCTATGGGCGAAGGCAACAAATTTTCCAAGGCTCTGGACATGTGCGGGGCAACCTGCCTGCCCGAAGTATGTCAGGGCCTGCTGTACCTGGCCAAGAGCCTTTCCGAGGACAGCATGGGTAGAGGTGGCGCTGCGGGGGCCGCCGACCGTCCTGAGTCGGCAGAAGAAGCGCTTATGGCAGAATATCGAAAAGTACGAGGTGGCAGACCATGAGCGATAACCTGATGCACACAATGCACGAAATTGGCGTTCTCTACGCCAGGAAGCAGCCGGGCATGATTGACAGCCTCACCGAGGACGCGCCCATTCTCAAGATGATCAAGTTCATTGCGGCCACGCATGGCCTCTGGAATGTGGCCGAAAAGCTCAACGACATCACCGGCCCGGGCTTTGTCCGCTTTGATGCCCCCTTGCCACAGCTCAATGTCACGAGCGACTTGGTGACGACCGAATTGCAGAAGATGGGCGGTTCCCTGGAAGTGCCCACTGACCGCGCCCTCCGCTTCGGCGGCCCGCAGGCGTATTTTGCCCGCAAGCAGAACTACATTCTCAAGAAAGCCGGTATGGACGCCGAAGTGCAGATCGTCCTCAAGAACCTGCTCAAGGGTGCCTTGGTGGAAAAGAACGTTTTCGACGCCGGAGGCAGCAGCGCAGGCTGGTTCATTCTGGCTTGCCGTTTCGATCCCGAACTGAATGTGGGCCTTTACGATCCCAAGCAGTTCAGCCAAGGCCGTCTGTTCAACATCTCCTTCCCCTATGACGGGGCAGAACACTACCTCAAGACCAAGAAGTATGAAGGCGTTCTGGGCTATTCCGTGGTCTACCGCGCCCACTTTGGCTATCAACTCTTGGATGCCAAGCGCACAGTAGCGGCCATTGTCAACATTGACGAAGACCACAAGCCCACGGTCAGCCAGATTGACGAAATGCTGGCAACGGTGCGCGCCCAATCTGGCAGTACGCATCTCTTCATGGGGCCCAAGGCCAAGATTTACGGCATCAACCCCTACAAGGAAAATCACATCTGGTTGGTGAATAACGATACCGATGCCAAGACGCGCATTGAAACTTGGAACGGCATCAACATTGTCACGTCCTACAACATCGACAACAAGATCGAACATGTGAATGTGTAGGGAGGTACCCCATGTCGCAAAATACAACGTGTTCTGATGTCAGCAGCAGCCTGTCTGCGGGCAGCCTGTCTGCGCAGGATTTTCTGAAAGCCCAGCGTGCAGCCTTTGATCTGCGCATCAGCCAGGGTGCAGGCCCAGGCCCAGAGTATCACGGTACGGACGTGGCGCCGCTGATTTGGTTTGATCAATTCTACGCCATGGGCCTTTCGCCCGTGGGTACGCTGGAACTGGACGAGTTCGAGCCGCTGCGCGTAGGCGCTACGCAGTCTTCTTTAGATTTGGTCATCGTCGCCAGTCACGGCAACGAGTCCACCCTGCTCTGTCCCGTGGGTTCGAGCGTGAAGGTAGAATTGTTCGAGTCTGACACTGCCGATGGCACATACACCTCCAGCGGTTATGCTGTGGTGATGACCATGAACGAAGCGCGCGAAGTGGAGCCGGATGTGCAGCTGTGCCGCTGCTATATCGGCAACATGCGCAAGGCGTACATGCGGCCCAAGATCACCTTCACAGGCGCCTTTGCCGGGGGAATGGTGGATGTAGGATTAGCATTATCTGCGCGTTAAAGGAGGTGGAGGATGGCTATCCCTGCCACTATCCAAACCGACGTCAAATACACGTCCGACGGTAAGGCCGTGTTCTGGCCCATTCCCTTCCCCTACAACAGCTTTGCCGACGTGGGTGTGAAGGTCATCGACAGCACTACCGGCGTGGAGACCGTGCTGACCCTGGGCCAGGACTATCAAATTCAGGGCGATCACGTCGTGGCCGTGGTGCCCCAGGGCAAGCAGTTGCAGATTTGGCTGACAACTGCCCTGGATACCGTTCTTGCACAGCTTCCAGGCGCGTTTTCGCCGGATCAGCTTCCGGGGCCTGGACGCAGAGGATTTTTTTCCCCAAGCCGCCCCATCCCAGGGCCGGGCCAGGCCGTGTCACCCCCGTCACAGCCTATCCCGCCCCTGGGTAATCCTTGGGCCGACCGGCACTTGGGCGTGTTGGCAGCCGACGTGCAAAACCTGCGTCGTCAGCTGGAAGAGGGCCTTGCCATCGAACGCGCCCGCGAGACCGACGGCCAAGTGCAGCGCCTGCGCGACGAGGGCAAGCGCCAGAAAGAATGCGTCGTCCAGCAGACCAGCACCAGCTTGCAGGCATCCCTCTCGACCCTGGCAACCACGACCCAGAGTCATACGGACAACCTCAATGCCATTGGCCTGGGCCTTACCACCACGGCAAATCAGGTTGCGGCCCAAGCCTGCGAAAAGCAGCGCGCGGCCCAGGCGACGATTACGACCCTGGATCAGAAGATAACCGAAGTCAAAACTGACCTGGCAGCTTCCGAGTTCCACGCAAATGCCGCAATGGCTTCGGCTACCGAGGCCAAGCAGTACCGCAATGAGGCCGTTGCCGCTGCTTCGGACGCCATTGTCGCCAAGGATGCCAGCAGCCAGTATCAGGCGCAAGTCGCCGCAGACAGGCAGATCGTCGTTGCGGCCCAAGCCGCCGTGGCCGCCGACAAGGCCGTGTGTACCGCCGTGCAGACGGAAGTGCGTACAGCCAAGACAGCCGTGGAAGCCGCGCAGGCCCATGTAGAAAGCCGTATTGCCGCTGGTGAAGCCGCTGCCGAAACGGCCACAACAGCCGCCGCGCAGGCCGCATCTTCGGCTACGCGCGCCGGAAGCTACGCTTCCAGTGCGGATGTCTCGGCCCAAGCCGCGCAGGCCGCAGTGACCGACGTGACCGCCATGCAGCGCGAAGTCGCTGCGGATCGCGAAGTCGCCAGGGAAGCGCGCACAACCGCCGTTGCCAGTGCCACCACGGCCACAAATCAGGCGACTCGTGCCACGAGTGCGGCCAGTGAAGCCGTTGCCGCAGATACCTCTGCCCGCGCCGCCAGGGATGCCGCACAGACAGCACGGGATACGGCCCAAGCCGCAGCCAGTACGGCCACGATCCAAGCCGCCAACGCCGCCAGCGCTGCCCAAGCCGCGGCCAACAGTCAAAACGCCGCTGCCCAGAGCGCGGCCAGTGCCAAGGCCGATGCGGATCGCGCCGAAGCCGTGGTTCCGGCCCTAGAAGCCAAGATTGCCGCCGAAGCGCAGGCCAGAGAAGCCGCCGACACGGCCCTGGAAGAACGCCTTTCCGCAGACGAATTGTCCACGAGCGCACAGATAGCGGACATGTCCAATGCCTCTCTCTTGCAGGGCGAACGCCTCAGCCGTGTGGAAACGGCCCTGAGTGAAGAGACGGCCTGCCGTCAGAGGGCAGACCTGGCCTTGGCCGCAGACCTGGCCGCAGAAGTCCAGGCGCGAGAGACGGCAGACGCCGCCGAAGCCCATGCCCGTGAGACGGCAGACGCCAGGGAAGCGCAAGCCCGTGAAAGCGCCGACGCTCAGGAAGCAGCAACCCGAGAAGCAGAAATTCAGCGCCTGGACGACAGCATTACGGCCAACGAACTTTCTGCCAGTGCGCAGATGGCCGACATAAGCAATGCTTCCCTCCTGCAGGGCCAAAGGCTTTCCCGTGTGGAAACGGCCCTGAAAGCGGCCATCAGCGCCGAAGCGCAAGCCCGTGAAAACGCAGATGCTCAGGAAGCAGCAACCCGAGAAGCAGAAATTCAACGCCTGGACGACAGCATTACCAGCAATCAGTTGTCCTGCAGCGCGCAGATGGCGGACATGTCCAATGCCTCTCTGCTGCAAGGCAATCGCTTGACCCGTGCGGAAGCAGCCATTGATGCCGAAGCCCAGGCGCGAGAAGCCGCCGATGCTCAGGAAGCAGCAACCCGCGCCGCCGAAGTTCAACGCCTGGACGACAGCATCACGAGTAATCAGTTGTCCTGCAGTGCGCAGATCGCCGACATGTCCAATGCCTCTCTGCTGCAAGGCAATCGCTTGACCCGTGCGGAAGCAGCCATTGATGCCGAAGCCCATGCCCGTGAGACGGCAGACGCCAGGGAAGCAGCAACCCGAG
Source organism: Desulfovibrio sp. (assembly GCA_017454855.1). Lineage (GTDB taxonomy): Bacteria > Desulfobacterota > Desulfovibrionia > Desulfovibrionales > Desulfovibrionaceae > Desulfovibrio. Next base: position 6 of record JAFTCE010000128.1, on the reverse strand, counting down.
AAGCAG
>JAFTCE010000127.1 GCA_017454855.1 Desulfovibrio sp. | reverse complement strand
TCGATGCCCTTCAGGGTTGCGGTCAGGGTCGTGGCATCCTGGTACACGTCTTCGGCGTTGGGCACCGGAATGGTCAGCGTCGCGCTGTTTTCACCAGCTGCGATCGGTACATCATACTCCGTACCGCCTACCTCAACCTTCACGGTCGCTTCGGTCTGCGCGGGATTGGACAGGCTGACCGTAAATACGGCGTCCTCACCCTCATTGATGTTGTCTCCCGTGATCTCCACCCTGGTCGTGGCGATGGTGTCGGCAATCTGCGCCGTGGCTGTGGCGTTGGCAAAATCAACCTTATCGAAGTTGCCGCCGGTCACACCCACAACAGTGGCCGTAACGCTGCTGGCATCCAGATACACGTCTTCGCCGTTGGTATTGTCCAGGGTCAACGTACCCTTGCCGTCGGCATCCACTTCCACATCATAGGTCGTGCCGCCGACTTCCACCTGGACAGTCGTTGCGCCTTCATAGTTCGGATCGGGCTTGTTGGACAGCTCCACATTGAACACCACAGGCGCCTGGCCTTCTTCAAGGTTGGTCGTCGTGATGCTCACCATCGTAAAGTATGGCTCCGGTTCCGGCTCGGGCTCGGGTTCGGGCTCTGGTTCAGGTTCTGGCTCAGGTTCCGGCGTAGTCTCGGGTTCTGACGTAGGCTCCACGGCAGACCCCATGGCGACACTCGTCGCAGCAGCGTTCGATGTTTCTGCGCCCGTAGTTTCCGCAGCCTGGGCAGTACCGCTCGTCGGTAGGCCAGTGGTCACTTCCGACCTTTCAGCAACACCTTCACGAGTAAAACCAATATCCAGACCGTCGAGGTGATCCAACCCGCTAGCCAAGGAGGAATTGGCGCCTTCGCTGAAGCTCTCACTGCGCGCTGGCGTATCACCGCCAGCACCAGGACCCGCCGCAGGCGAGAGATCAGGGCCAAATGCCTCAAAGAAGTCCGCACCGGCAATCAACTGCCCATCGACTTCAAACTCGGGCATCTCATCTTTGTTGTACTGCTTGTAAAAATCTTGCAGCTCGACGGAGGAACCGTCTTCAAAGCGAAATACCAGGTTATCACTGCCCTCGGGACGTAGCAATTCCGCCGTGTCAGGCGCAAAATCCAGAACAATGTGCGATTGCGGTTCGCTGGGAACAACAACATGCTCGCCTGTTGCCGGTTGCGAGAGCTTGATATCAGCCATTGCGCAAACTCCTTCTGATCTCTCCTGTCAATCCACAGTCATTGCAGTCTACAGTCGTACCCGTCCGCCGACCGATTCCGTCATCGAAAGAAATCTTGAATCAAAAAAATAAGAAGCATCTGCGGCGCAAAAAAAATTACGCCCAAACACATGCGCTTGGGGGAACCAGGGGTGATAGCCCTGCAGACAGCGTCAGGAACATAGCCCTTGTCGCCGCAGACACGCCAGAAATGGCATGCAAAAGAAATGAAGGAAGCCCAAGGAGGCGGCTTCCGCCGAAAGCGTAAAAAAAACTCATCCTCTGTAAAACACACAACTTTCGGCATGGGGAAACTTGCGGTGAAATATGCAACCCCCCCTTCAGAGGTAATTCTTTTTTATCTTTTTTCGACGAGCTTGACAAGCCTTTTTTCGCAAATTTTTTTGCATTTTTGCACTCTTGTCCCCCCAAGTTCTCCAGTCTCCAATCTCCAGTCTCAAGTTTCCAATCCCCAGGCACCAGTCTCCAATCTCCAGGCACCAGTCTCCAATCTCCAGGCACCAGTCTCCAATCTCCAGTCTCAAGTTTCCAATCCCCAGGCACCAGTCTCCAAGCTGCCCAGACCAGCACTGTAAACCACAGCGCACACGGCGTGCATGTGTTATTATGGCACAAAATTTGCTTATGTTCTTACAAAAAAACACAGATACCAAAAGTTCCTGGAGGAGACCATGCTTATCGGTTCTCTATATGAGCGGCAAAATCCCCTGGCCATGTACGCGCAAACGCCTTTGGACATCCTTGCTTCTTCGGAGCGCAAGGTGACAGAAACCCGATCTTCCGGCGATACCGTCAATATTTCGGCTGCGGCCCTAGCCATGTTCAAGACTTCTCAGCAACAGAACGCGCTGCTGACCGAAGGTTCGGCGACGCAGGACGAGGCTGGAGAGCAGCCTGCGGCCCGCCAAAATCCTGACGGCAGGGCCGCTGTCCTGCCCGCGCAGGACTTAGCCCAGGAAGAAGAACAGGACGACGCGCAGGAAGTTGCGCAGGACATCGCCCTAGAGAATGTGGGTGCGCCAACAATGGCGGCTTCCCAATCGGCTTCCCAGTCGGATTCCCAGGTTGATTCTCAGATTGCCGCATTGGAAACGCAGCTCGTGAATTTGGTAAGTCAGCTCAGCGGGGCGAATATGGCTTCGGTGCAGAGCAAGATTGACGCACTTCAGGCGCAAATAGCGTCCCTCAAGGCGCAAAAACTCTAACATCATCCTTTGGCGTCATTGACGTCGGGGAATTTTGGACGGTTTTTCGTTCAATCCCCTCGGCAGCAGCCTTTGAGGCCGCGCCGAGGGCAGACATAACGAGGTCTTGCAGACTGCGTAAACAGTTTCCTGCTCTATCTACGCTGACAAAGAGCGTCTGTCCTCGGAACCTCATAGGGTTCGCCTACTGGGTTTTGATCTTTCCCTGGCGAACCAAAAGGGCAAATTCCTCCTTGGCCTTGCGCAACTGCTCCAAAAAAGCCGCGTTGGCGTGCAGATTGGCCACGCCGGCGGCTGCTGCCAGCCTGGCGGCATCCACATCGCTCTGCCAGTGATAGCCGCAGATGACGCGGCTCTGCCCGATTTCATAACCTCGATGAAGCAATATTTCTTTGCGCCCCGGATTGATCTCACTCAAAATCAGGGCTAGTCCCCAGCCCATTGCGCTGTGGCCTGATGGATAGGAACCGGATTTTCTGTGTCCCTCCTCATCGTCGGGCTTACAGGTGGGCGCATTGTAGAGGACATAGGGCCGCAGGCGGGCGTAGCCTTTCTTGGCCGTACGCGTGGACAGGCTGCCGAGTTCGCGCGACGCACGCCGCAGGAGGAGAAAGGTCTCTGGCATGTCCTGAGCGGTGATGGTTCCGCCATAGGCTTGCGAAAAGCTCTCGACCAAGTGGCCTTTGTCGCAGTCCCTGACGGCCTGAAGCCCGCGCTCGCTTGTGCGCAGGGCCAGTCCCTGTACATACATGGCCCGGTCGTTGGCAAAAGCCAGACTGTCATAGGACGGTGGCGGGGGCAGAAAGGCCAGGCTGTCCACGCCCTGCTCCTTGGTGGAAAAATACTCCTCCGGCGCGTCGCTGACATCATGGCCAAAGGGAACGCGGGCACTGGACTCATTCACACTCAGTATCACAGCAAGCAAAAGACAGCATAGGCGCATGCCAACCTCCTCTCATGGTTAGAAACCTGAGCGTTTATAGCCAACGCAGGGCTGGCCCAATGCCCAAAACGTCGCATGCACCCGCCTATGCCGTCAAGGCAAACACCACTTCTCCGTTCTACCAATCTTACGCAAAACTGCGCAAATATATTCAAATCTACGCATTTTTACTGTTGGCTTCCTGTTTCATCAAGACTGCCCAAGGGAAGAGCTTGGTTTTCGCGTCAAATCCCCCATGTGGGGAATTGTACGGCTGCGAACCAACCCGCTATTCCCCCAGGTCTCACGATCTCTCCACAGGCTGACACGGTGGAACTCACCGCCGTTTTTCTTTTACGACCGCGTTGCCAGCAACGTCAAGCCGGCACTGCCATACTTCCATGCTGTCCTTTCAAATCTCCTCATTTTGAGGATATTTGCACTGTTTTAGACAGATTTCGAAAAAACTGTTCAAACCCCTGCGCCCACGTTGTGCAAAGCGGCAACCCTTTTTTTCGCCCACAGCCCAGAACCTCTTGCCCTGGGCGCGTGTTTTTCGTAAGGTTTCTCCATGTTCACACAAAAAGCATGGGAAGACCTGGACATCACCGACAACTTTATCTTTCTCAAGGTGATGCAGCGCGGGGACATTTGTCGACGATTTCTCACGCATCTTTTGCGCGTACCCTTGGAGCGCGTGAGCTATCCCGAAACGGAAAAAACCGTTGACACGGCTTTCAATGCCAAGGCCGTGCGCCTGGACGTCTTTGCCGAAGCAGAAGGCCAGCAGTACGACATTGAAATGCAGACCACCAATGACCCCAAGGAAAACCCCGTGGCTCTGCGTTCGCGCTACTATCAATCGGCCATGGATCAGTTCCAACTGGGCAAGGGCAAGAACTATGCCCAACTGGGCGAATCCTTTGTGATTTTCATCTGCACCTTCGATCCCTTTGGCCTGGGGCGCGCCCAATATACCTTCCGCTATCGCTGCGACGAAGACCCAGATTTGGTTCTCAACGACAAGACGACGAAGATATTTTTGTACATTTATGGGGATACCGAAGGTCTGGATGCGGAACTGTGCGGATTTTTGCGCTATGCCGCTGGATTGCCAGCCACCGGCAGACTGGCCCAGGACGTGGACGAAGCCGTACGCAGCGTCAAGGCCGACGCCAACGCAAGGAAGGAATTTATGACATTGGCCATGGAAATGCAGCGCTATGTCGACACCCATAAGGACGACTGGTATGCCGATGGCAAGGCAGATGGCGAGGCCAAGGGCAAGGCAGACGCCGCCCGGGCCATGCTGGCCGACAATATGTCCATACCGCTCATAGCCAAATACACCGGCCTGTCCCTAGAACAAATTCAGGCCCTCAACGCGTCGACGCAGCCAGGCAGTTCTGGTTCCACGTCCGCACCAGCGCCCTGAGGCTCTTCCCGACCCGCAAGGAAGGAATTTATGACATTGGCCATGGAAATGCAGCGCTATGTCGACACCCATAAGGACGACTGGTATGCCGATGGCAAGGCCGATGGCAAGGCAGAAGACGCCCGGGCCATGCTGAACCTCAACATGTCCCCTACTATCATTACCCAAGTGACCGGCCTGTCCCTAGAACAGATCCAGGCCCTCAACGTGTCGACGCAGCCAGGCAGTTCTGGTTCCACGTCCGCACCTGCGCCCTGAGGCCCTTTTCTCCAAGGCTCAGGGTGCGGCCCAGCAGTCTCGACTCCCTCCACGAAGCCTCGACCTAGAGCATTTTGACGTTAACTCTGCACATAGCCGCAGGACGTACAGCAGCCTCTAGAATTTTTTTGCAAAAATAAAAGTCAAAACGCTCTAGGCTGTCAATGTGCTGCTCTTCTTGCCCTTGACGGCATCTTCCCCTATAGTTGCTGTCATCTGACTGTCGCCTTTCTCCCCTTGCAACGGCGGTGCATATGTTTCAATCCACAGTCGGCCCCATCCGCCGACTGACTCCGTCACCGGCGGATAGGAGCCGTGCGGATTGCCCCTCCCTGAAGGAAGGGGTTACGGGTAAGGATGCCATCGGCTTCGCCGTCCGTCAATAGCATTTTTC
>JAFTCE010000018.1 GCA_017454855.1 Desulfovibrio sp. | reverse complement strand
TCAGCCAGGGCCTTGCCCAGGATTTCCGGCTGCTTTTGCACTAATTTGAGATCAATCATGGCAGCTCCTGCTTGTCTATTGGCCGCGTGCCTAGGCCATTGCAAAACAAGCCTGTAGCACGGCATGGCCTGCGGGCGCAAGATTCGCAACAACCTTCGCGCACCTGGCGTATCGCTCAAAAAAATACAATAGGTAATAATTTTATAGCATTATGATTTCTATCTATATAAGCTCTTTATCAAATAAAGGTATAACAAGATAGGCTACTACTCATCCGTGAAACCGAGAGCTTTTATAACCGCAGCGTCAAGATCAAGAGGTGAAGGAAGATTGGGGCCAGAAAGAAATCTATCTGAAAAATCTTTCCTCTTAAATCTTTCCTTGCGAATGGGGACGATATCTCGTATACATCCCTCTGAAACTTGTTCACCCAAAGCATAGGTATGCACTGTTATTACATCAGGGGCTTTTTTTGAAACACGCGGCATATCCAAACCTAAAATTCCTTCAAATTTTCGATAGACTATTTCAGGTACAATAAAGTAAAGACCTGTTCGTACATATTGAGAGCGAGAATATATCAGACTCTTGCGGAAAATTTGAGGGATAAGACGTTTGTGGACGTTTGCCCAGTTCATCCCATGTTCGGAACGCGGAATTGCAGCCCCTTCTTTGATGTTTTTATATGCATACCAATTATCGCGGTAATTATTAGTAATATCTATGCTTTGTACTTCAATACCTGCATACGCAAACAGGCGTGAACTCTCTACGCCTGCAAGTACCCAATCCATGGAACAAGATTGACCTAACTTCACTTCATGCCCAGAATGCATGCCAAGGGCAACAACACAAGCTCCTCGATCAGCTTTATGTTTCATATATTCCTGATAGGTATAAAACGGAAGTGCCTCGTTGAAAGCATCCTTGGCCACATTGCGTAATACATTGAAGCTATTTGCGTACAGTCTATTTGGGCATACTATACAATCGCCAAAAGCTGTTGTAACACTACAAGTTCCATAGATGACACTTTTATCATGATTTGTCTTGGAACATTGTAGCGCTGTGAATGGACAAACTCCAGCGCTCCACAATGAACGACATTCAAGAGACGTGTCGTTTGGCGCATGTCCAAAAATTTCAACAATATCATTCTTGGGGCGTGTCACAAACATCACGATCCCCACCCAGCATATTTTGAATGCAAAAGCCAACAGCCTTGGCAAGCAATGGCGGAACGGCATTTCCTACCTGTTCGTACTGTTCCGTCATGCTTCCGGTAAATTGATATTTGTCAGGGAAGCTTTGTATCCTTGCGGCTTCACGTACGGAAATTGTTCGAGGCTGATACGGGTGAAAAAAACTTCCCCAATGCGGGTCGCATTTCGTCAAAATGGTCGAACACATGTCTTGTGGATTCAGTCTCCCATATCTTCTCGTATGGTCGCTTCTCCTTGCCTTTTTCAAGCCAGCCGGAAGGAGATCAAAAGGAATGTCGCGCCAACTGCCTCCGACTGGAATGTGCTTCAAGCGCTCAAGATTTATTTTAGACAGGCGAGAACACCAATGAGATGTGACTCGATCCGAGCCGTTGCGCAGCATGGCTTGGTACGAGCTTTGCGGTTCTTTCTCATAGGCATATTCAGTCTTTTTCTCCCCGCCAGCAATCTTGGGCATGTCGCTGATTGCGTCCCATACAGTAGTTTTGGGCTTCAATGCAAAACGCTCCAAGGGCATAACCGTGTAGCAGAGTTCCTTCGCTTTCTGAAAGTTGGCTGTAGCGTTCACATCATATTGCGGTTTAGGGAATGCAATGCGACCGTTATACTTTTTTATGCCTATGAAAATTGTACGGAAACGGAGCTGGGGAACGCCATAGTGCCCTGCAAACAGTATCCGATGTTGGACTTTGTACCCCATTTCATTTAAAATTTCGTATATTTGCCGCACTATGACGCCATTCCCTAGGGATACGATCCCAGGTACATTTTCTATCAGCACTGCCTTGGGCCGTATTTCTCCGACAATTCTTAAATATTCTTTGAATAAATGGTTGCGTGCATCATGGAGGGAACGGACAGGCGCATTGATGGAGAAGCCTTGGCATGGCGGGCCACCTGCTATCAAGTCAATTTCGCCTAATTTATCTACATGGTTATGCAAAACTTTTTCATTAACGTTACGCACATCGTCTGTGATAATTTTTGTGAACGGATGGTTAGCCTGATACGTTCTGGCAAAGCGTGCAACCATTTCATTGGCGAGGACTGGAGTAAAGCCAGCCTGCTCCAAACCGCAGGACAGTCCGCCTGCCCCGGAAAACAAGTCAATCAATGTCCGCGACACTGCACGACACCATCAGGCGCAGAAATTCGTTCACATCCAGCTCAGAATGCCGGTCAGCCAGGGCCTTGCCCAGGATTTCCGGCTGCTTTTGCACTAATTTGAGATCAATCATGGCAGCTCCTGCTTGTCTATTGGCCGCGTGCCTAGGCCATTGCAAAACAAGCCTGTAGCACGGCATGGCC
>JAFTCE010000126.1 GCA_017454855.1 Desulfovibrio sp. | reverse complement strand
GTTATTTTTCCAAAAAATCAAATGGTATCGCAGGGTGTTTACACGTTATGATAAACTTGATGATTCATTTTTTGCATACATCTTAATCGCGTCTATTGTAATTTTATTGAAATGATGAAGAGTGTTATAGATTTTTTAAACAAGCCCTAAAAACCAATCCCAATATGCCGAAGGGGGCTAATTCAATAATCCAACGCACCGTGGTAGAAACGGCTCCCGCCACATCGGACAAAATCGTTTTGGTATTTTCCCCGGCGATCCGCTGGAGTGCTAAGCCGAAGACGATCGCCCAAAAAAGAATACCAATATACCGACCGTTTAAGAGCAATGAAAGCGGGTTGGCGATCATGTCACGCAGCAGGTTGTGCATCACCTCGCCAATACCAGAAGGTGGTGCTTGGCTGGCAGCATCACTGACAAGCACCATGGTCTGCGGAAAAAGGAGGCTGCCACATACCGCCGTGCTTGCGGCCAAAAACGTCGTCAGCAAATAGAACATGATGACGGTGGCAAAACGTCCATCCAGCCGTGTACTTCCCTGGACAAGAGCGCTTGTCACAAGAATGAAGACCAAAAACGGTGCCACTGCCTTCAATGCACCGACAAATGCTTCACCTAGGATGGCAATGCCTCCTGCGCCGGGTGTCAAGAAAGCGAGCAGTGTGCCAGCTAAAATGCCAAACACAATGCGGAGGATCAGCGGCATCCGGGTATATTGACTGACAGCAGCTTTGATACAGGAACAACAGGCCATAGCATTCTCCTCGTCGGCTTACGCCATCATATTCTCTACATTCTATCATGTAAAATGGCCTGCGTCAAAAGACGTTGTCAGCCTGTCTCGCGGCCCCCCCATCCTGACGGACAGAAAGAAAAAAACTTGCCGACCCCGTGTGGCACGTACCGGAACGACGAAACCATCCGCGCCCATGCTCCCTTGTCGGGGATGTTTGCTACGCCTTCAACAGCTCAAAAAGCCCTTGACGCCGACGCCGCTTCCAGAGAAGCTCAACAGCCGTGGACAGATACGCAACCATTGATGTAACTATAAAACTCCGCCCTTCAGGGCGGGATTCTTTACTGTAGGGTACACCTTTCAGCAAACGCATTCCGGAGACTGTATGCATGCATTGATCTTTGATCTTGACGGCACTTTGTTAGACAGTTTGGAAGATATTGCCAATGCCGGCAATGCCATTCTGTCCACGCACGGCTACCCTGTCCGCTCGCTTTCAGAATATCGGCAACTCGTAGGAAACGGTTTCCACAACCTTATCCGCAATGCGCTTCCCCCTGACGTCTCCGCAACCATGCCAGAAGACGCCCTGGCAGCGTTGATCACGGAAGCGCGTTCCTGGTACGCAAACAATCTCTACAGGAACACCAAGCCCTATGTGGGCCTGCCCGAAGCCCTGCAAGCTCTGGCCCGGGCCGGCCACAGCTTGGCCGTACTCTCCAATAAGCCGCACGAGCTGACCGTACCGCTCATAGACCATTTTTTCCCTGAAGTCCCCTTTGCACACGTGATCGGAGGCAGAAAGGATTTCCCCCTCAAACCCGATCCCACTGTCTTACTGAACATGCTGCAGGACATGCGCGTTGCCCACAACCAAGCCTTCTATGTGGGCGACAGCAATGTGGATGTCTTTACCGCGCGCAACGCGGGCCTGCGCTCCATTGGCGTGGCCTGGGGATTTCGCGGTGTGGAGGAGTTGCGTGCGGCGCAGGCCGACCTGATCATCGATAGCCCGGCTCAGCTCATCACTGTGGTCAACGACTGACAAAACACGTGGAACGGAGAAGCACATGCAACGCCCCATCATTGAAATTGATAATGAAAAATGCAATGGCTGTGGACAATGCATCCTCAATTGTGCAGAAGGCGCTCTGGGCATTGTCAACGGCAAGGCCACATTGTTGAGCGAGACATATTGCGACGGACTGGGCGCCTGTCTTGACTGCCCTCAAGGCGCCTTGCGCATTGTCCAAAGGGAGGCAAAGGAATTCAACGAACAAGAGGCGCTGGCGGCCAAGGCGCAACGTGCGGAGGAGCAGCTTCGCCGCCAGGATCGCTCTGGTGGCTGCCCCGGCAGTGCCGTGCGTACGCTCCGCCCCTTGATGGAACACTCCACGCCGCAAAACACCCCTGATACCCTCCGGGCTTGCCTGCCCTCATGGCCTGTGCAGCTACGCCTTGTTCCGTCCAATGCGCCTTTTTTGCGTAATGCCAGTGTACTCCTCGCCGCGCACTGCGCAGGTTTCGCCCTGCCCAAGCTGCATTCGGACTGGCTGTCTGGTCGCATCCCCCTCATTGCCTGTCCCAAGTTGGAAGATAAGCATCTTCTCGCAGAGAAATTGACAGAACTTTTGCGGGATGGCGGTATGGCCCGCTTGGACATCCTGCGCATGCACGTCCCCTGTTGCGGTTTGGATCGGCTTGCAGATATGGCGCTCAAGACAGCGCACAGCGCCATCGTGCCGCGTTGTCATGTCGTGCAGATGTAACCACAGCAAGAAAATGGCAAAATTTTTTTCATCTTTGCGCTTGACAAAACATAGCAATGAACTATGTTCTACTTTATATTTAGTGTAACCAAATTCTTGTGTCCGCACAAGAGCCTTTGCGCATCTTGTCTTTGCTTTGCGTGTTCCCACAAGGCGAAGAAACTGCCATATTGACCAAGGACGTGTCATGCCCATCAAAATTCCTGCTGACCTACCTGCCTGCGCGGCTCTGGAAAGTGAAAACATTTTTGTGATGACGGAAGACCGGGCCATGCGGCAGGATATTCGTCCTCTGGAAATTGCCATTGTCAACCTTATGCCCACCAAGATCGCTACCGAAACGCAACTGCTGCGACTTTTGGGCAATACCCCCTTACAAGTCAACATTACCCTCTTGCGCACGGCAGAACATCAGTCCCGCCATACCTCGGCGCAGCATTTGGAACGTTTTTACAAAACGCTTGCAGAAATCCAGGAATGCAGCTTTGACGGCATGATCGTCACCGGTGCGCCGGTAGAACACCTTTCTTTTGAAGATGTTGATTACTGGGATGAACTCCTGCAAATCATGCGTTTTGCCCAGAATAGGGTCTATTCCACCCTGTACATATGCTGGGCAGCCCAGGCGGCTTTATACCACTTTTATGGCATCCCCAAGCATCCCTTGCCGAAAAAGATTTCTGGCGTTTTCGAGCATGGCATCCTCATACCGGAGTGCCGACTCTTCCGGGGGTTTGACGATACCTTCACGGCTCCCCATTCTCGGCATACGGAAGTGCGCGGGGAAGATGCCGTAGCCGTTCCAGATTTGCGCCTCCTAGCCCGTTCCCAGGAAGCCGGTTTGGCTCTCCTGGAGCGTCGGGATCACTCACAGGTCTTCATGACCGGTCATCTGGAATATGACAGGGACACGCTTGATACCGAATACCGACGCGACAGGGACAAGGGGCTTAATCCGGAAATTCCCCGCCACTACTACCCTAACGACAACCCGGATCTTGTGCCAGGCATGTACTGGCGGGCACATGCCCACCTTTTTTACAGCAACTGGCTCAATTACTATGTCTATCAGGAAACGCCTTACAGTCTTAGCGCCATTGCCAAAGAGCATCCACTATGAACCCAACAAATGTTTTCCACAAGTAACTTCCCGCATCCATCCATGCAAGCGAGAGTGCCATGCGTTTTTCTACAAGAACCCGCTACGGATTGCGCTTTTTGTTGCATCTGGCAAGCCAGCCGCAAGACAAGCTCTTGCAGTTAGGCCAGGTAGCGCACGAAGAAAATATTTCTCAGGGCTATCTGGAGCAAATCGTCCGAGATTTGCGCCCCTTGGGCATACTGCACGCAGTTCGTGGCGCTGGTGGAGGCTACAAGCTGACCAAACCCCCCTCGGAAATCAATCTGGAGGAAATTTTTCAATGCCTGGAAGGAGAACTTTCTCCCGTGCGCTGTCTGGAAGACAAAAATCTTTGCCAACGTTCCGGACGCTGCTCCACGCAGAATTTCTGGCATGCATTCGACAAACACGTCCGTTCCTTTCTGCAGCAGCATACACTGCAAGGATTACTGGAATCGACAGAACATAACGCCACCTCGGGAGGCAACCATGTGGAATTACACGAAAGCTGTCCATGACCATTTTCTGCATCCGCACAATGTCGGCCCTTTGAAAGATGCCAACGCCATTGGCGAAGTGGGCAGCCTGACCTGTGGGGACGCTCTCAAGCTTTACTTGAAGATTAACGAGCAGAACGTCATCGAAGACGCCAGTTTTGAAACCTTTGGCTGTGCCAGCGCCATTGCGTCCAGTTCCGTCCTGACGGATATGGTCAAGGGCATGACAGTGGAAGCGGCGCTCAAATTGACCAACAAGGACATTGCCAATGCCCTAGGGGGCCTGCCCAAGCAGAAAATGCACTGTTCCGTCATGGGGCAGGAGGCCCTGGAAGCGGCCATCCGCCAGTGGAAGGGAGAACCTCCGGTGCCCCATGCCCATGAGGAAGGCAAATTGGTTTGCAAGTGCTTTGGTATTACCGACGCGCAGATCATCCGCGCCATCAGGGAGAACAATCTCAAAACCGTAGAAGAAATCACCAATTATACCAAGGCTGGCGGCGGTTGCGGTAGCTGTCTTGACGAAATTGCCGAAATTCTGGCTACGGAATTGCAGCAGAAACCGCTCAAGGAATTGAAGCCCCTGCCGCGCATGACCAACGTGCAACGCATGCAGCGCATCCTCAAGACCATTGACGAGGATATCCGCCCGCGTCTTGCCGCCGACGGTGGCGACATTGAGCTGGTCGACGTGGATGGAAAGCGCGTCGTGGTGGCTCTCAAGGGACGCTGCGCACAATGCCGCGTGAGCGACGTCACCATTCATGATCTTGTGGAAAGCGCACTGCGCGAACACGTCGAAGCCGACATCGTGGTGGAGGAAGCCTAGCCATGAAAACCATCTATCTTGACAACAACGCCACCACGGCCATTGCCCCTGAAGTGCGCGAGGCCATGTTGCCCTACCTGGACGCCCTCTATGGCAACCCTTCCAGCATGCACACCTTTGGCGGGCAAGTGGCCGACGCCGTGGAAACTGCGCGCGGGCATTTGGCCGATCTGCTCGGCGCCTCGCCTGAGGAAATCATTTTCACTGCCTGTGGTTCCGAAAGCGACAATACCGCCATCTGGTCGGCCTTGCAGACGCAGGAAGACAAACGCCATCTTGTCACCACCAGGGTTGAACATCCGGCCGTACTCAGCGTCATGCAGCAATGGGAACGGCAGGGCTTTCGTGTCACCTATCTGGGCGTGGACAGCAAAGGGCGTCTGGATCTCGACGAATACGCCGCTGCCCTCACGCCTGACACCGCCCTGGTGAGTGTCATGTTTGCCAACAATGAAACAGGCAATATCTACCCCATCCAGCGCATGGCCGAACTGGCCAAGGAACGAGGCGTACTGTTCCACACCGATGCCGTGCAGGCAGTGGGCAAGGCTCCTATTGATCTCAAGCGCTTGCCGGTGGACATGCTCTCCCTGTCTGGCCACAAATTGCACACGCCCAAGGGCATTGGCGCCTTGTATGTCCGCAAGGGCGTCCGTTTTCGTCCGCTATTGCGCGGCGGACACCAGGAGCGCGGTCGTCGCGCCGGCACGGAAAACGTCCCCTACATCGTCGGTTTGGGGGTAGCAGCGCAGCTGGCCGCCAAACACATGCAGGAAGAGCGCACCAACGTGGCCGCTCTGCGCGACAGGCTGGAGCAGGGCATCACAGCACATGTGCCGGACAGCATAGTCAACGGCGATACGCAAAGCCGCTTGCCCAATACCAGCAATATCGCCTTCAAAAATGTGGAAGGCGAGGCCATCTTGCTCATGCTTGACCGCCTGGGCATCTGCGCCAGTTCCGGTTCCGCCTGCACATCCGGCAGTCTGGAGCCGTCCCATGTGCTGCGCGCCATGGGAGTGCCCTTCAATTACGCCCACGGTTCCATCCGCCTTTCTCTGTCGCGCTATACAACAGCAGAAGAAGTGGATTTCGTCGTGGAGCATTTCCCCGAGGTCATCAAAACCCTGCGGGCCATCTCTCCCTTCAAGGACTGAACCCCAGAGAACACAGGCATGAGGCGCGGTCTCCGCGCCCCTGCCTCTTGCCTAGCTCATTGCCAAAGAGTGCGTGTGCTGACCACGCACCGAGCTTCAAGGCCAGGCTTGAACATGCGTTCCTCGGCCTTGTCCACAAGTATGCGTACTGGCACATGGAGCGCAGCGCTATTCGCATCCTTGGCAGCAGTGCTGCGCGCTGCATCTGGCAATGGCTGCGGCTTCAGGACATCGTAGACGCTACCTGAAAGATCACCCTCCTCACCCTGGACGCTGATGGAACACTTTTGTCCGGCTTTGATGCCCGCAGCTTCAGATTGAGGAAAATAGGCGAGAATCCAATAGACATTACTGACGCCATCGCCACCAGGCAATAACAAGGCCAAGGGTTCACCAGCCTTTACCGTCTGACCTGGAGCAACAGTGCGCAGAATAAGGCCATCTCGCGGGGCATAAAGATTGCCATCCGCGCCTTGGCCCTTTTGCGCTTCGTTTATCCGTCCCAGGGCCTCGCGTGTGTAGTTGGGGACTCGCGAAGTCATCTGCCTGTAGCGCAAATTCTCCTCACGCAGACGCGCCATTTCTTGATCCATGGCCGCGCGCGCAAGGCTGGCCTGCTCAAAGTCCGCAACGGCCTGCTCCATGGCGCGACGCGCATGGGATTCCGCTTCCTTAGCGGCTTCATAGCGTGCTTGCCCCACAGCATACACTCCTCCCTGGCTTTCCAGAGAACGCAGGGCCAACTGCGCTTGCACATGTTTGGCAACCTTTTCTTCGCGCAGCTTTCGCTTGGCCTCCTCTTCATGGCGAGCGGCGGCAATGCTGCGCACCAAGCCTTGCTCGAATGCCTGCGCTTCTTTAAGCGATGCGGCAGCCGTGGCCGCATCAGCAGGTGGGGCCACGGTGCGCAAACCCTGGACATCGTGGCGAGCGGCTTGCAATTCACGCGAAAGTCCTCCTACTTCCAAACGGGCTACGATTTGCCCTTCGCGCACATGATCCCCCTCACGCACCTCCACAGCTTTCACCTTGCCAGAGAAATCTACTGCAAGAGGAACAACCATGGCGTCAAGCATGGCCCAGGAACTGGCAACTCTGCCCGTCATTAACCACCAGGCCAAGGCGGCGGCACAGCACACCAGCCCCCAGAGCGGAAACAGTCCGATCCAAAAACGCGATTTTTTTCCCTGCTTGGCCTGTGGCATTTCAAGCTTGCGACTCTCATCCTGCATGCCTTTCTCCCCCCTGGGACATGCCACCGTATCTGCATGCCCCCTGCATTGTCTGTACGGCCCTCGCAAGACCGTGTTATATTTAATGCAAAAATTGTACCATATATACAAAAATAAACCCTTGACACCAATGCCACGTCTGGACATGAATTTATAAATCACAAGTTCATGTTCGCACCCATATGCAGATATTGAATGCTCATGTCAGGCAGATTGACCACGTCAAGGCGTGTATCGTCAAGACGCTAAGAGTAGAGACGAGCGCATTTTTGCATAGTTACGCAATTGGAGGAAGCAGTGCATGTCCTGGCGTATATTGCCTGAAATTTTGTCCGATTCCCGAGTGTTCATTCAGACCCACGATTTCCCCGATCCCGACGCCATTGCCAGCGCGTATGGCCTGCAGTACCTGCTGCGCCAATGCGGCATTGAAGCCACGCTCTGCTACAGAGGCTCCTTAGAACGCGCTTTCTTGACGCATATCATTGAAACGTACCACATAGAACTTCTGGAACAAGCCCAAATTCAGGCAATGCGCCCTGAGGACAAGATCGTGCTAGTTGACGGGCAAAAATTCAATGCCAACATGGTTGACCTTCCAGGCGATGAAGTTGCCTGTATTGACCATCATCCGACATTCACGCCCTGCGAATATCGCTACAAGGACGTCCGCCAGGTCGGCGCTTGCTCCAGCATCATCGCCGAGTATTTTCTTTCCGACAACGTACCCATGACTGTGGAACTGGCCACGCTGCTGCTCTTTGGCCTACGCGTGGACACGGATAATATGACGCGCGGCGTCACCGATCTGGATCTGAATGTCTTTCCTTTTTTGTACCGCCAGGCCGACCAGAACATGCTCGCGCATTTGGCAGCCAAAAATCTTGAATTTTCTGACCTAAAGGCATTTGGGGCGGCCATCGGCAACATACGCGTCTACAATCATGTGGGCTTTGTCAGCATTCCCTTTGATTGCCACGATTCCCTTATCGCCCAAGTGGCCAACTTCATTCTTTCGCTGGCCGAGGTCGACATAGCCATTATCTGGTCATGGCGTTCCGGCGGACTCAAATTTTCCGTGCGCAACGTACTGAAATCCATCCACAGCGGCAACATGCTGGCCACCGTGCTGGCCGACGTCGGCAGCGGCGGCGGACATGCCAGCATGGCTGGCGGCTTCATCCCCACAGGCAATCTGCAGCTCCTTGGCCAGTCGCACTCCGTGCAGGAGACAGCGCTTGTGGACAAATTTCTGCACTATATCCACCAGCATACCCTGCTCGCATCCGGCTCGAAATAACACAGCGCCTGGATTGCACGGCGTATGCCGACTTGAAAGGAGTAGAGTATGAAAGAAATTTCCACATCTGCCATCACTGCTGCTGTGGCGCAACTGTGCCTCACAGCCTGCTGCCACCTGCCCAAGGACATGTGTGCGGCCCTGGCAAAGGCCAGCACGGTTGAGCCGTCCCCTCTGGGACGTCAAATCCTGGCACAGCTTGTGGAGAACGCCCACATCGCCGCACAAGAAACCATGCCCATCTGCCAAGATACGGGTCTGGCCATTATTTTCGCCGACATCGGCCAAGACGTACATATCACGGGCGGCGATTTCACGGAAGCCGTCAATGCCGGCGTGCGCAAGGGCTATGTGGATGGATATCTGCGCAAATCCAGCGTCGCCGAACCGCTCTTTGAACGCAACAATACCGGCGACAACACCCCCGCCGTCCTGCATGTGCGCATTGTGCCAGGCGACGCCCTGCGCCTACGGCTCGCGCCCAAGGGTGCTGGATCGGAAAACAAGAGCGTGCTGAAAATGCTCGTTCCTGCGGACGGCCTGGAAGGTGTGCGCCAGACCGTCCTGGACGCCGTGCAAGCTGCTGGTCCCAACGCCTGCCCGCCCATGCTGGTGGGCGTCGGCCTGGGCGGCAACATGGAGCTGGCCTGCCTCCTGGCCAAACGGGCCTGCGCCCGTGATCTGAACAGCGTGAACGAAGATCCGCGCTATGCCGCATTGGAAAAAGATCTGTTGCAGCTGATCAACAAGACGGGCATTGGCCCCCAGGGTTTGGGCGGTCTCACCACTGCCCTAGCCGTGCATGTGGAGTGGGCGCCCACCCACATTGCCTCCCTGCCCGTGGCTGTGAACATCAATTGTCACGCGGCGCGACATGCCGAAATCGTTCTGTAGGAGGACGCCATGCCTGACTCAGAAGGAAAACAGATCCACGCCCCCTTTGACGATACCACGGCGCGCAATCTGCGCGCCGGAGACAGTGTGCGCATTTCCGGCACCCTCTTGGCGGCGCGCGATGCCGCGCACCAACGCCTTGTGGCCTGCCTGGACAGCCAAGAAGCCCTGCCCGTGGATCTGCGCGGCCAGGTGATCTATTATGTGGGACCGTCCCCGGCCAAACCCGACAGGCCCATTGGTTCTGCAGGTCCCACCACTTCTGGACGCATGGACGCCTACACGCCGCGCTTGCTGGCCGAGGGCGTGAAAGGCATGATCGGTAAGGGCTACCGCCAACCTGCCGTCGTGGAAGCCATGAAGCAGTATGGCGTGGCCTACCTCGCCGCCGTGGGCGGCGCCGGGGCACTCATTGCCCGCTGTATCAAAAAATACGAGATTCTCGCCTGGCCAGAACTGGGGCCAGAGGCCCTCGCCGTCATGACCGTGGAAGACTTTCCCGCCATCGTCGTCATCGATTGCCTGGGCAACAATCAGTACGAGGCTGGTCAGGCACCGTACAAAAAGCTCTAAAACCCTCCCCGCCATCTTTGGCCTTGTTCCAGAGCTTGGCCTTGTTCCAGAGCAAGGCCAGCCACGACGAACACCTATCGACCGTGTTCTTACTCCGGACGACCGCCTCCTGTATTTTCCTCAGAGAATTTCTTGCCAACAATTTTTCCACAAAACCTTGACAACATGGCCTGACGACTTACCTTGTTTTCAACAAGATATTCACAGGAGGTTTGTTATGAACAGAACACCCAGTCGTTGGTTTGCTCCTCGCGAGGCCATGTTGCACAATACGCCCATGCGTGACGACATAGACCGTTTCTTCAACCATTTCTTTAACGGCATGATGACGCCTTGGATGCCGACCTTCTTCCGCAACGATCGCAAGGAAGATGACCTCCTTCCGCGCATTGACCTCACCAGTGACGACAAGGCGTACACCCTGAAGGTTGAGGTTCCCGGCGTAGAACCGGAGGACGTGAAGCTCTCCGTCCACGACGGCATCCTGGAAATTTCCGGTGAAAAGAAGTGCGAAACCGAGGACAAGGAAAAGCACGTCACGGAACGTTCCTTTGGCTCGTTCCAGCGTAGCATGAGCCTGCCCGAGGATGCGGATGTGGATGCCATTACTGCCGCACACAAGAATGGCGTGCTGAGCGTAGCCATCCCGCGCCTGGCCGAATCCAGAAATACGGCAAAGATCATCGCCATTGAAAAGGCATAATCCTCATAATCCTTCTGAAACACCCTCTCTCAGAGAACGCCCGCCTCTGGCCGTAAAGCCGGGGCGGGCGTTCTCCTCTACGCCTACCCTGCCAACCCCCATCCCGATTTTTTCCCCATGACGGCTTTTGGCCTCCTGAAATTCCTTTAGACGGAATATTCTTGTTCTAGGGCTTGTTCAAAAAATAATGATTGATTACCCCTTGATCTTTGCTGTATAGCGTAGCTATGAACAATAGAACTTATGAGCTGACTG
>JAFTCE010000125.1 GCA_017454855.1 Desulfovibrio sp. | reverse complement strand
TTTACGGAAAAATGTCGTAAACCCTTTTTGATTTTGTGCCGCTCCTGTGCCGCCTTTGAAAATCTGTGCCGCCTTGTGCCGCCCAAGCTCTGTTGTGCCGCCAGGTGATGAAATAGCCTTGCAGGGAAAATTTTTTTTTTCATCTTTCTGCAAGGCCGTCATCATGGTTCTTACGGGCATGGAATGTATGCCAACCTGGCACACCTTCTTTCCTGCAAGGCGGGTCTCGCCCATTGGTCTTTTCCTTGCGCCCTAAACTTTCTTTAGCCCGCGCATATGGGGAATGCCCCGCTGCTCGTACCTCGGCCTCGGCGCGTTCCGCACCCATGCCGCGCATATTGGGAATGCCCTTTTCTGTGCAACCTGCACGCCCAACACAGATGCCCCATATTTCGATTGAAAGCTGCGTTTGCTCTCCGTCTTCCCTCAATTCATAATTCTGCCCACAACGCAGCAGAAGGGCATTGTGGGCCATGATGACGATATGGCATGAAAAGCCACACTGGCAGGGATGACAGCAGGGCAGGAAAACAGGGAAGCTGCACTACTTGGAGTTTCACAAGGCCGTAAATGCCAACAGATACGCAGAAAATGCCCATAAGACAATGGACTGTCATGGTAATCATGGTCGTATTACGTTAATGTGCCGCGTTTAATGCCGATATGGACAAAAAGAACTATAATAGCCAAGGCAATAGCTACACCAATGGTACCAACGTTCATTTCTCTGCCTCCTTGCTCATTCGATGCAAAGAGTTGCCCTCTACTTGCTCCTTTTTTTGTGGCAGTCAACAGCCATTAACGGAAGATAACGAACATGTGGAAATTGAAAAACCCGCTTGGCTTTAGGCTTTGCGGGTTTTTTTCGGAAGTGTCCGAGAATATCTTGGTAGCAGGGGGGGGACTCGAACCCTCGACACTGCGGGTATGAACCGCATGCTCTGACCAACTGAGCTACCCTGCCGTGATTGCTGTTAACTATTTATATGAATTTACGTTTTATGGCAAGCGTTTTTTAATTGACCATAAAATAATAGATGAAGGGTGCAATGAGCAGTCGATAGACGGCGAACGGTTGCAGGCTTAACCTGCCAACCAAGGAAATAAATATTTTGATTGCCAACAGTGCGGAAACAAAGGAACCAACCATGCCTACGGCGAAGAAAGGTAGGTCTGCCAGGGTGAACAAATGCCAGTTTTTCAGCATGTCGTAGCCGGTAGCCGCAAACATGATGGGCACGGCGGCGATAAAGGAATATTCAGCCGCCAGAGGACGACGGGCACCGAGCAGCATGGCACCCATGATGGTAGCAGCAGACCGGGAAAAGCCCGGCCAGAGGGCAAGGCATTGAAAACAGCCGATTCCGAGTGCAAGGCGAGGCGAGATGTCATCAAGAGTAATGAAAACAGGTTTGAATCTGCGCCGTTCCACAAGAATCATCAGCACGGCTCCCACAACCAGCGCAGCCAGCACTGTTGCAGGCCTGAACAGATATTCTTTGATGGAGGAATGGAGTAAAAGCCCCAGGATACAGGCAGGCAGGGATGTCAAAAGTAGCAGAACAATGCCGCGCGTACCTGCAAAGCGCACGTATGGTCGCGGACGCACCAGCCCCACGAAGCGTCGCCTGTACAAGACCATAACCGCCAGGATAGCTCCAAGCTGGATAACGACGTCAAAGGTAGCCGCCTTGGCGCCGGAAAAATTGAGCAGCTCGCCCGCAAGGATCAAATGGCCTGAAGAGGATACCGGGAGAAATTCCGTCAATCCTTCGATAATGCTCAAAATACAGGCGATCAATATATTATCCATAGGTATCCTTGTAGAGAACTATTGATTTTTCTGGGCAGTAACCAGTATTGCCAAGGTGTCACAGAGATGGTATCCAAAGAACTACCCATGAAGGCGAACGTTTCGCCCCTGGTCATGAAAACTATTGATGGATAGTACATGGGGAACAAAGGATACGACAATGGCAACCATCGTTTCTCAAAGTGAATTGGTGCGTAAGGCAGCAGCTTACTTGGCAGAGCAAAGAACCCTAAGGCCTGAAGTAAGCCTGTCCACGCTTTTGGATGAAGCGGGAATGCGCTTTAATTTAACGCCTTTGGACGCAGCCGCTTTGGAACGCCTTTTTCAAAATCAGCAAGACAACCCACAATAACACGCAATCTCTTGCTTGTACGCCTGTGGCTTTGCCGAAAAGACCCATTTGTTGCGCCCGATGTATGACCTGAAAAGCGGGCTTCTCTCTCTGTAAATACATGAAAAGGTATTTCCGGCAAAGCCTCCTCTGAAGCATGAGAGGGCTTCACCTGCGTAATCAAGCAATTTCACTGCCGTTAGGAACGTTCTGGTCAACGGTCAAAAGACCAAGATGGGCATCGTTGCCTGCAGTAAGAATCATGCCGTAGGAAAAAAGTCCCCGTATCTTGCGTGGTTCGAGATTAAGTATAGCGCACACGCGCTTGCCTATCAAGGATTCAGGAGTGTAGTGTTCCGCCAGGCCAGAGAGGATTTGTCTGTTCACTGCCTCACCGAAATCAATTTCGAGGCGTACGATACGGTCTGCGTTGGGATGTTTTTCGGCTTTTTGTACAGTTCCAACGCGGATGTCCAATGCTTTGAACTGTTCCAATGCCACCAATCCCTTGGCTGAAGCTGGCGGAAGCAGCGGTGGACTGGCAGCGGCTTTTCCCTCGCTGTTTTGCCCTTTTTGTTTCCCTTCCTTCTTTTCTTCTTTTTCTTGCTCAGCGTTGCCCTTGGCATCTTTTTTCACTTCGATGCGCGGGAAAAGATTTGAGCTTGCAGCGAGGACGGTTCCCGGGGCAATGCCGTCCAGGTTTCCAACTTCCTCTCCCATGCGGATGGCTGGCGCATTGTCTTGGTCGGCTGTCTGCCCGAGTTGGGAAAGCATGTCGGCGCTCGCCTTGGGCATGACAGGCCAGAGGCACAAGGCCGTTTTGCGCATGGCAGCAAGCAGAACATACATGACGGTTGCAAGTCGTTCCATATTGCCCTGTTTGGCAAGGCTCCAAGGTGCCTGGGTGTCTACGTATTTATTGAGTTCACGCACCAGTTCCCACAAGGATTCTAAACCCTGGGCAAACTGCATACTGCCGAAAAGTTGCAGATAATTGTGCATGGCCGTGGCACATATGTCGGCAATGGCGTGATCATCTTGCTGGTATGTCTTGGGACGTGGAACACGGCTGTTGAAATATTTGGCAGTCATGGAAAGTACGCGACTGAAAAGATTACCCAGGTCGTTGGCAAGATCGGCATTGATCCGGCCCATCAAGGCATCTTCGCTGAAGCTGGCATCGGCGCCAAAGTGCATTTCGCGGAACAAAAAATAGCGGAAGGCATCTGTGCCGTATTTTTTGCTCATGTTGACGGGATCGACCACATTACCCAATGATTTGGACATCTTGGTGTCGCGTACAAGCCAATAGCCATGCACATTCAGATGTCGATATAGCGGCAGTCCCGCCGCATGCAGCATGGTAGGCCAAAAAACAGCGTGTGGTTTCAGAATATCCTTGGCCACGAGATGTTCCCCAGGCCAGAAGCGAGTAAAATCCTCCTTGTCAGGCCAGCCCAGGGCGCTGATATAATTTAAGAGTGCATCAAACCAGACATAACAGACGTAATCCTTGTCAAAGGGAAGTTCAATGCCCCAAGTCAGACGAGTTTTGGGTCTCGAAATGCACAAGTCTTCGAGCGCACCTGATTCAAGCATGGCAAGCACTTCGCTGCGGTAGCGTTGCGGACGTATGAAATCGGGATTGTCAGCAATGTGCTGTTTAAGCCAGGGCAGATATTTGGACATGCGGAAGAAATAGTTTTTTTCGCTGATATAATCCGGTTTTGTCAGGTGTTGGGGACAAAGTCCGTTTTCCAGTTCTTTTTCTGTGTAAAATCGTTCACATCCATAGCAGTAGTGGCCGCCAAATTCGCCAAAATAGATGTCACCAGCGTCATACACTTGTTGCAGGAAGGCTTGCACCGCCTGGATGTGCTGCGTATCGGTCGTGCGCACAAAGCGGTCAAAGCGTATATGCAGCTCGGGCCATAGAGCTTGGAAACGAGCGCTGATGCCATCCACAAATTCCTTGGGTGTTTTTCCTTCTTTGTTCGCTGCCTGAACTATTTTGTCACCGTGTTCGTCAGTGCCCGTAAGAAAAAGCGTTTCCTCGCCAAGCAGCTTATGATAGCGAACCAGGGCGTCCGCCACCACGGTCGTATAGGCATGGCCAAGATGTGGCTTTGCGTTGACGTAATAAATGGGGGTAGTCATAAAAAATCTTTTCACACTTCGCTCCCGTAAAACTGTAGCATTTTTTGTCTTGGCAGCTAACGTCTGCGACGGTGGTGTTCCTTATCTTGGGACGCAACTCTGATGTCTGGCGAAAGGTCGGTAAAGTCATCAGACAGCGCTGCTGTGCTTTCATCCAAACGTGTATCGTCAATAAACGTCGTTGCATCCACAATATCCAGAGTAGCCGACTCCATGAGTGTGCTATTTTCCTTGACCGCGACCGATTGCCTGTTGGCATCGTTTTGAGGCGACTCACTGCGGCGGGGAGACAAGGCGTGCCAATCGCCCATGGACAGGGTTCGTTCCTCATTGTCTTCCGTCAAAAAAGAGACCGAGTTGTGGAATATATTGGTGCGCAGGATTTTCACAATGCCCTTGTTGGTGTGGTATTTTTTACCGATCCGCGGGCATTGGGCATGGAAATTGTCGTAGTTTTCCTGCTCGTAGGAGAGGCAGCAGAGCAGACGTCCGCATATACCGGAAATCTTGGCCGGGTTGAGAAAAAGATTTTGTTCTTTGGCCATGCGAATGGTGACGGGGGCAAACTTGCGTAAATAACGGCGGCAACAGCAGGTCATGCCGCAATTTCCCATGGCACCCACCATCTGTGTTTCATGGCGCACACCAATCTGCCGCAATTCAATGCGTGTTCGGTACTTGCGTACAAGATCTTTGACCAAATCGCGAAAGTCAACGCGCGTTGGCGCGGTAAAATAGAAAATAAACTTGCTGCGATCAAAAAAAACTTCCACATCCACGAGCTTCATTTCCAACGCCCTGTTGCGTATGCAATTCCGGCAGAAATCCTTTGCTTCGTGGGCGAGCAGGGTATTGGTTTCACCCTGGTGCAGATCGTCAGCATCTGCCTGACGCAAAACAATGGGAAGAGTTTCTTCCGATATGCCGTTCACATGGACAAGAGGCCCGAAAATTACCCACGCTAAAGCCTGCCCCTGATCTATTTCAATGAGTGCGCAGTCTCCCGGCGCAAGTCCTGGCGGCCCGCTATAGTACCCTGTTTGTCCAAGCGTTCTGAACCGAAGTCCGTATATGGGCATAACATATCTCCGTTCTGAAGACAAAACGCGTCATAACATTGCAAATATTCGGAGACTGCTGTCAACTTCTCAGTGCTTGCCCAGTCATGGAAGGCCCATCGGCAAAATGACTTTACCCAAAAATACCGCGTTCTTTTGTGACGTTATGATATAGGGGCAATCAATGCAACATGCCAATAACGTGTATTGGTGGGCAAAGTCTTTGTGCTTGTCGTAGGTGTGCCGCTATGCCAGGGCCAGGACGCGTCTGGCATTTTCATACATAACCATATGGCGTACTTCTTCTTTCAGCGGAAAAGCTTTGTAGGCTTCCAGGGCATCGCGCAGTTCAACGAAAGGATGGGCGCTGGCAAAAATCACCTTGTCTCCGATAAGATCATTCATGGCTCGCACATAGACATCTACCATGGGGGCTCGTTCGTATTCCGAAATATCCATGTAGACATTGGCGTTGCGCAGACAGGTATAAATGGCTTCGTTCACAAAGGGGTATCCGCCGTGGCTCATAATAATGGTCAATTCAGGAAAGTCACGGGCAACCTTGTCCACGTCGCGCGGATCTGCGTATTCTAGGATAGCGCCCGGAACCTGTGGAGGGGGCGCCATGGTGATGAACACGGGTATATGTAAATCACAGCAGCGCGTGTAGAGAGGGTAGAAACGTGCTTCGGATGCGGGAATGTGGGCCAGGTACGGGTCAATGGCAATGCCCTTCATGCCGTACTCTTTGACGGCTTTTTCCATTTCATCAAGGGCAGCCCGTTTTTTGTGCGGATCAATACCCCAAAAGCCGACGAATTTTTGCGGATAGGCTTGGCAAAACTCCAGGACGCTGCCGTTATTGGCCGGAAAGCCGTAGGTTGTTTCGCAATCACGCCCGGTAATAACCCCCAATTCTACATCCATGCTGTCCAGGTCGGCCACAATGTCAGCCAAGGGCTGCGGCTTGCGCGCGTCAAAGCCAATGGCCTTGCAAGCAGCCTTGAACATGGCGCTATTTTTTATGCCATTGATAATTTCCGGCGTATTTGGGCGAAAGCGAAAGTCTATACATTTCATGAGGTGCGATCTCCTTCAACAACCTTTTTTTAGTTTATCGTTAACAATAGCAATTTAAAACAAGGAATTCAAGAGGAATTTTTGTCGATTTCTCTTGACAGCTGTCTTTCTTTTCCCCCAAAACAATGGCCAATTTTCGGTATTGTAGCGTGTGCTGCGATCTCAATACACCGGAAGTTTTGAAGCCAAATCGTATTGCTTTGTCATTTGATTTCTGCTAGAAAAAAACATGTGCAAAAAATCACATGCCTAGCATGGACAGTGCATGTGTTTTTTTGTTCGGTTCTTCAAGCCTTTTAACCAAACAGGAGTAGAGATGCGTAAGAAATTTGGCGTATTCTTCCTTTCTCTGTGTCTGGCCATCGGTTGCCTCGTCGGCAGCGCTATGGCCAAAGAAAAGCTCCAGATCCAAACGGCACTGACCAACTCCTCTATCTACATGAGGACGCTGGAGCGCTTTAAGGCCAATGTTGAGAAGCTATCCCAAGGCGAGTTGGAAGTGGAGCTTCTTGCTGCTGGCGCCATCGTCAAGCCTTTTGAAATCTACGGAGCTGTGGACAAGGGCCTGGTCAACGGTGGCATGGCCTGGACGCACTACAACTCGGGTCTCAACCCTGCCGGAACACTGTTCTCCGCTCCCTGCGGCGGCATCGGCTACGGACTTGATCAGGCTTCTGTCATGGCCTGGATTTTCGAGGGCGAAGGCGGCAAGCTGCTCAACAAGTACTATCAGGTTGCCTGCAAGCAGGATATCGTGGCTTTTGCCGTGCTGCCCATGGGTCCCGAAGCTTTTGGTTGGTTCCACAAAACCTACAAAACGCTGGATGAGATCAACAAGCTCAAGTTCCGCTGCCCTCCCGGAGTGCCTGCTGAAATCTTCAAGGAAATGGGCATGCCCGCTGTTTCCATGGGCGGCCCCGACATCATTCCCGCTGCCCAGAAGGGCGTCATCGACTGCGCCGAATGGATCGCCCCGGCCGAAGACATTGCCATGGGCTTTGATCAGATTTGGAAGCACCTCTATCTGCAGGGCTTGCATCAGGCTCTTTCCATCGGCGATGTCGTCATCAACAAGACCTGGTATGACAAGCTGCCTGAACACCTGCGTTGCGTTCTCAATATCTGCCTGAAGCTCTGCGTGGTCGATCAGAACAACATGAATATCAAGCTGCATTCCGAAGCCCTCAAGAAGATCGTGCAAGGCGGCGTTGTTCTCGACCAGACCCCGCCAGAGTACTACAATGCCTTCATGAAGGCTACCCGTGCCGTGTTTGCCCGCTATGCTGCCAAGGATGCCTTCTTCAAGGAAGTCATGGACAGCGAAATCGCCTGGGCCAAACTGACGGTGCCCTTCCAGATGCGCGCCAACGGTCTGTACTACACCCTTGCCAAGACCGCCATGGACGAAGGCCTGATCACCGACTACAAGAAGTAGTCATACCCGCGTCATACCTTGCCCTTTGAGCCGGAGGATGCTTGCCTTCCTCCGGCTTTTTGGAGGACATATGGAATACACCTATGAGCAGGCCATGGCACAAGTGCCCTCTGGCGCTCGTAAAGTGATATCTTTTTTTGACGGCATGAGTGGTTTCACTGGCAAAGCTGCGTCATGGCTGTGTTTGCCCATGATTGCCTTTTTGATCTGCGAAGTTTTCTTGCGCTACGGTTTTAATAGTCCAACAGTTTGGGCCAACGACCTGACCGTACTCTGTTACGGCATCATGTATATGTTGGCCTCGCCTTACTGCCTGCGCGACGGTGGGCATGTGCGCACCGATTTTTTTTACCACAACTGGTCTGTGCGCGCCAAGGCGATTTCTGACTTGGCGCATTATATTTTGTTCTTCTATCCGGCGCACATGATCTTCCTCTATGTGGGGTGGGATTATTTTGTCTCTTCTGTCTCCAAGCTGGAGTCTTCTCCGGAAAGTAGTTGGGGCATGTGGATCTGGCCCGCAAAAGGCGCTATCGTCATCTATATCATCCTCACCATGACACAGGGTTTTTCGGAAATGCTGAAGTGCTGGTATCGTTTTACGACCAAGGTTGACCTGTGGCATGACGACATCGAGGCCGAAGGCCAGGATGCGTCCGCAGGGAAGCCTGAGGCATAAGGGGTCGCGCAATGTCACACAATGAAATGCTTGCCATGCTTTCGCTCGTCGGCATGTTCGCTCTCTTCTGCTTCGGCTTCCCCATTGCCTACACCATGTTGTTTGCCGGCGTACTTTTCGGCGTTCTGGGCATAGGCTGGAAGTTGGTCACCTATCTGCTCACCGTGCAGTTCTACCAGGTCATGAACGACTCCGTTATGGTGGCCATCCCCTTCTTTCTGGTCATGGGCTACATGCTTGAGGGGGCAGGTCTCATGGAGCGTCTCTTCGCAGCGTTCCAGAAGCTCTTCGCCAGGCTGCCCGGTTCTCTGTACATGGCCGTCATTTCCACAGGGACACTTTTTGCTGCGGCCACGGGCATCGTAGGTTCCTCGGTCAACCTACTCTGCGTGATGGCCGAACCCACCATGCGCAAGGGCGGCTACGACGTGCGCATGGGCGCTGGTTCCATCGCTGCGGCCGGAACGCTGGGCATCCTCATTCCACCGAGCATCATGCTCGTGGTACTTGGCCCCATGGTTGGTGTGCCGGTCACGGATTTGTTTATCGCGGCCGTGCCTCCAGGTCTCCTCTTGGCCAGCCTGTATATTCTCTACTCGCTGATAAAGTGTTCCATCTGGCCCAAGTACGGGCCTCCGCTGCCACCAGAGCTGCGTCCCAAGTCCGGCGGTGAAGTCGTGCGGGAGTTGTTTGTCGGCGCCATTCCCTTGCTTCTGCTCATCCTTTCCGTGTTGGGCAGCATCATGTTCGGTCTGGCCACGCCCACGGAAGCCTCTGCCTGCGGCGCTTTTGCCTCCATCATCATGGTCATCGCCTATCGTAAGTTTACATGGCAAAGCTTTGCCAGGGCCATGTTTGCCACAGCCAAGATGTCGGCAATGATACTGGTCATGATTGCCTCCTGCAATTTTTTTGGCGCCGTGTTCTCGCGCCTGGGCGGCGCAACCTACCTTTCCAATCTGCTCTTGAGCATGAACGTGGCCCCTATGGTTATGCTCTGCATGATACTTGTAATTATTTTCTTTATGGGCTGGGCCATGGAATGGATTCCCATTGTACTCATCCTCGTTCCCCTGCTGCTGCCGGTTGTGGATGCCATGGGCTATGATAAGTTGTGGTTCTGCATGCTCGTCGCCGTCACGCTGCAGACGTCGTGGCTTTCACCGCCAGTTGCCTTGTCTGCCTATTTTATCAAGGGTGCGCTTCCGCATTGGAAGCTTACTGACATCTACGCCGGCATGTTCCAGTACATTTGCT
Source organism: Desulfovibrio sp. (assembly GCA_017454855.1). Lineage (GTDB taxonomy): Bacteria > Desulfobacterota > Desulfovibrionia > Desulfovibrionales > Desulfovibrionaceae > Desulfovibrio. The sequence goes on along the minus strand of JAFTCE010000125.1, from coordinate 7,919 downwards.
GCCAGCTTATTGGCGTTGCCCTGCTCATTGCCTTCCCGGAAATTCTTACTCTTCTGTCCAGGTTAGTGAAATAGGCTGTAAAATCATGCGCAGTTTGTTTTCCGGAAAATGTATCGTCGTCCTTGCCGCCGCCACGCTCCTTATGTCGGGCGTAGCGGCGGCCATGCCGCTCTTGCCGGGCTTTGCCTATGGTACGCCCAAATCCGAAATCGCCGGACGTGAGGGGGCCGTCGTTGGAAAAGAGGCTTTTGTCGAGAGCGTATTTCTTAAGGGAGTGACATGGGCAAGCTATGCCTGGACGGCGCAATGCCACTTTACGGCAGAAGGGCTTACCGGGGTGACGCTGTATTCCACCTATTCCCGAGAATTGCTCAATCATGTGAGCGCCCATCTCAAGGAACAAAAGTTCCAACTTTTGGGCATGATCGTCGATGACAAGGCGCTGGACATGATCAGTCTGGCCAAGGTCGGCGGCTACGGGGCGTTCCAAAAACGCTTCCGCGAACTGACAAGGGCCAAAATCCCGCAAAAAATCAGCTATGAATGGTTCGATGTGGCCAAAATACATCAGGAACACCTTGACAACGCGGCATCCCTAGGCCAACTCCTCATGCTTGCTCCTAAGGATACGTTGCAAATTGAGGTCACGCAGAGCGCCACAGGGGAAAAGCTGGAGGACAGCAGGCTGCTCATTCACTTCTTTTATCCAGTCATGGATGTTTCAATCCGCAGTCAGCTCCATTCGCCGAATGACGCCGCCAGCGGCGAATAGGAGCCGCCCTCACTGAAATGTAAAAAATACCCGCGAGAGCCTGTTTCTTACACGGGTGTTTCCATTGCAGTTGCAAAATCGTGATTATTTTTCGTCCTGTTTTTGTCAGATTGCACGCCAGTGAGGCTTCTGTCGCAAAAATGCATCGACGGAACCCCCTTTTTCGCTCTTTGCTGGTAGCTATGTCGCAAGTTTGCGACTACTGAGGCAGTTTGTACGCGCATGGCCAAGTCACAGGGTATGCCCGAAATTAAATACCTAGTAAATTCAGCTAGATAAAAAGATGGCATATCAAATGCATATGGGAAGGTACATTGTTTGGTCATTGTCGGACGGCTTGGATCGTCCGTTGAAACATTCATAAGAAACATGCGTCAAATTTTGGAGGAGCATCAAGATGAGTACGTTGACATGCGATTGTCGTTCACCACAGGAACAGCGTTTACAGGACAAGATCGCAGGCAAGGAAGATAAATTCCGTAAAACACACGGAAGAGTGTTTAAGCTTCTTGAACGTTTTGAAGGCCAAAAACCGCGCATTGACATAGAAAGAGCGCTGTATTTCACTGAATCTATGAAGGAAACCGAAGGACAGCCGCTTGTGTTGCGCTGGGCAAAGGCGCTTATGCACATCGCGAAGAACATGACTGTCTATGTGCAAGAGGATCAGCTCCTCTTGGGCCGTGCAGGCTGCGACGGTCGTTATGGAATCCTCTATCCTGAGCTGGACGGTGATTTCCTGGACATCGCCGTTCGCGATTTGCCGACGCGTGCCACATCGCCTGCGTCTATCACGCCTGAAGATGCCAAGCGGGTGATCAATGATATTGCTCCGTACTGGAAGGGCAAGACATTCCATGAAGATCTGAATCGTTCGCTGCCGCCTGATGTACATAAACTGACCTACGATGATCCCGAAGGTTTGATTTCTCGCTTTATTGTCAATGAGACCGCTTCGTTCCGCAGTTCTATCCAGTGGGTGCATGATTATGGCAAAATCCTCAAGCGTGGTTTCAACGGCATAAAGAAAGAAGCCGAAGAGAAGCTCGCTGCTCTTGATCCCTTGAGCTGCAAGGACAACTGCGAGAAACGTCCCTTCCTGGAAGCCGTCATTATCGTTTGCGATGCCATCGTGCTTTGGGCTAAGCGTCATGCCGAAAAGGCACGCGAAGCCGCAGCCCAGGAGAAAGATCCCCAGAGGAAGGCAGAATTGCTGCGCATGGCAGAAAATGCCGAGCATGTGCCTGGCGAGCCTGCCCGGGATTTCTGGGAGGCTTGTCAAAGCCAGTGGTTCACGCAAATGTTTTCACGCATTGAGCAAAAGACAGGTACGACTATTTCCAACGGGCGGATGGATCAATATTTTTATCCCTATTACCAAGCGGACAAGAAGGCTGGCAAGATCACTGACGCCCAGGCCATGGAGCTGCTGGAGTGCATGTGGGTTGGCATGGCCGAATTTATCGACATGTACATTTCTCCTACCGGCGGTGCCTTTAATGAAGGCTATGCCCACTGGGAAGCCGTCACTGTTGGTGGACAAACGCCGGACGGTCGTGATGCCAGCAACGATCTTACTTATATCATTTTGAAATCAAAGCGCGAGTTCCCACTGCACTATCCTGATCTGGCTGCCCGTATTCACTCTCGTGCGCCGGAACGCTATCTTTGGGATGTTGCTGAGACCATCAAGTATGGTTCAGGATTTCCCAAACTCATCAACGATGAGGAAGTGGTGCCACTGTATGTGTCCAAGGGCGCTACCTTTGAAGAAGCTCTTGATTATGCGGTTTCCGGATGCACAGAGGCCCGCATGCCCAATCGCGACACCTATACCTCGGGCGGTGCCTACATTAACTTTGCTGCAGCGGTCGAAATGGTGCTGCGCAATGGGCGTATGAAAAAATACGGCGACCAGGTGCTAGGCATTGAAACCGGCGATCCGCGCAAATTTACCACTTGGGAAGAGTTCTGGAACGCCTATAAGGCGCAACACATGCTTTTCCTGAAGACGGCTTTTCATCAGCAGTATATCATCAACAAATTGCGTGCGAAGCATTTTGCGCAACCCATGGGTTCGGCCATGCATGATTTGTGCATGAAGCACTGCATTGATTTGCATCAGGAGCAGATACCAGAGGGCATAAACTTTGGCTATTTTGAATACATGGGGCTGGGTACAGTCGTCGATTCCTTGTGTGCCGTGAAGAAATTGGTCTTTGAAGAAAAGAAATTGACCATGGACAAACTCATCGAAGCTATCGACGCTAATTTTGAAGGCTACGATGATGTGAAAGCCTTGCTCAAGTCTGCGCCATGCTATGGAAACAATGATCCCTATGCCGATGCCATTGGCCGGGAAATCGACAAGATTTCTGTGGAGTATGGTGGAAAATATTCCATGAAAGATTTGGGCATCCATAATGACGTGCGCTATGTGCCGTTTACCTCGCATGTCCCCTTTGGCAAGGTGGTTTCTGCCACTCCCAATGGACGCACGGATGGCTTCCCCCTGTCTGATGGCTCTTCAGCCTCGCATGGCGCCGATGTCAATGGTCCTACGGCAGTCCTACTCTCCAACTATAATACCAAGAATATGGGTATGCGGGATCGTGCGGCCCGCATGTTGAATATCAAGTTCACACCCAAATGTGTGGAAGGAGAGCAAGGCACGGAAAAACTGGTGTCCTTTATCCGCACATTCTGCGATTTGAAGTTGTGGCATGTGCAGTTTAACGTTCTGAACAAGGACACGCTGCTTGCCGCGCAAAAGGATCCGCAAAAGTATCGCAATCTTATTGTGCGCATTGCCGGATACAGCGCGTACTTTGTCGACCTCTCACCTGATTTGCAAAATGACCTTATCGCTCGCACGGAACACGCGGTAATGTAGTTTCCTGCGAGGGCAGGAGCAGCATCCTCATGTGGAGCGGACAGAAACGTTTGTGTCTGTCCGCTCCTACGTTGTTTTCATCACCAGGATGTCCTGCTTTACGCAGATGTGCGTTGAGCAGCAAATCCCCATGCACACTGTAACGAGGTATTCCCGTGAGTGAGAACGATGCCCAAAAACAAGGCATGGTCTTCAATGTGCAAAAATATTCCGTGCATGACGGTCCAGGCATACGAACCATTGTCTTTCTTAAAGGTTGTGCGCTTTCCTGCCGCTGGTGCAGCAATCCCGAGTCGCAGCATAGACAACCTGAGCTGGCCTATAACGCAGGGCGATGTCTGGGCGTTTCCAAGTGCGGGCATTGCATCGTAGCCTGTCCTTTTGGCTCCATTCGTCTGGGAGAAAGAGACCTGCCGATTATTGACCGTTCGCACTGTGATGCATGCCAATCCAAATCCTGTGCAGAGGCATGTCCAGCACAAAGTTTGCTTATTTATGGCAAACAAAGAACTGTTGAGGATGTTCTGGGGGTGGTAGAGCAGGACATGCCTTTCTATGCGCGTTCTGGCGGTGGTTTGACTCTGTCTGGCGGCGAACCCTTGCTGCAGGGGGAATTTGCTTTGGCGCTTTTGCGCGAGGCGCATGTCCGTCGGATCAAGACAGCCGTGGAGACCTGCGGCATGGCACCGTCAGAAACCTTGCGCGAAGCCGCTCAATATTTGAATACTGTCCTCTTTGACATAAAGCATCTGGATAGCGAGATACACGAAGCGCAAACAGGCGTTGCCAACAAGCACATTCTCGACAATTTTCGTATTCTGGTGGAAGAATTTCCCGATCTGCCTCTCTTGGCCCGCACGCCGATCATCCCTGGTTTCAATGATCATGGAAAAGTCATTGCAGCCATAGCAACGTTTCTCAAACCCTTTGAACGCGTAGAATATGAGATGTTGCCCTACCATCGGCTGGGAACACAAAAATATGAATTTTTGGGGCGTAAACCGCCCATGGGAGCAGTACAATTGCAGCCCCAAAAAATGCAAGCCCTGCAAAAAATTGCCGTGCATATTTTGGGAGAAAGAGTGCGCATTCCGCATTAGACAATATTGCTGCTGCACTGCCCATGTGCGACATTAGCCTCGGTTTGTGATGACAGTGAAGTATACCCTCGTCCGTAAAGCGGTGTTCAACGTGTGTTTTTCAGGCCCAACTCTATCAGCCTTTCCAGGAGTTGGCCGAAATCCAGTCCGATAGCAGCCGCCTCTTGGGGAACAAGGCTTGTGGCAGTCATGCCCGGCAAGGTATTGACTTCAAGGATAGTCAACGTATCGTCTGGGCCAAGAATAAAATCGGCCCTGCTGTATCCCCGAAGGCCAAGCACCTTGTGGGCCGCCAGCGCCAATGCCTGCACCTGTTCCGTCAGCGCTGCATCAATGGGGGCAGGACAGATTTCACGAGCGCCGCCTGCGGCGTATTTGCTTTGGTAATCAAAAAAATCGCCAGAAATGGGTTCGATGAGGATGGGCGGCAAGGGCGTGTCGCCCAAAATGCCGCACGTCACTTCACGTCCGTGCAGGACTGGCTCCAACAGCACTTCGTCACCAGCGGCGAAAATGGGGGTATAGACCTGGCGGAGTTCGTCCATGTTGGCAGCACGTCCTGTGCGCAGGGATGATCCACCCGTATTACTTTTGACAAAGATGGGGAAGGGCAGTTTGGGACGCCAGCTCGTCGGTGGTAGACAGGGCAGAAATTCCCAATCGGCTGTTGGCAATCCGGCATGACGGAAGAGCTGCTTGGCCGCGCTCTTGTTGAGCGCCAAGAAGGAGCCTGCCGGTCCGGCCCCCTGGTAGGGACACCCCACTCTATCCAGAAGCGCCTGCACAAGCCCATCCTCACCAGGTCTACCATGCAGATTGAGCAGAGCGAAGTCGTGACCGGAGGCAGTTTTGAGCAAGGAATCAAATCCTTCTAGCAGATCAACAAACGTTACGCTATGGCCACGTGCCACAAGGGCATCGCGCATGGCGCGCGCTCCGGTGAGAGAGACTTCGCGTTCAGGAGACCATCCGCCCGCAATCAAAAGAATTTTCATGTAAAGACAGCTCCAGCTGCGCCTCCAGGGCGCGTTCGATTTTTTTGCCTTGCTGATAGGACAGATCAATGCTTTGTCGAGATTCTTGCGTTAGGCCATAGCGGTCGAGCAGGTCGTCATATCGCGTTTGCAGCGTGACGCATGTGTCGTGCCGTACACGTTTGTCCGCATAAAGGACAAAGAAAGGCAGGGTACAAATTTCCGATCCTTGGGGTACGATCCAGGGCCACCAGACGTGCAGCAGAACACCTTGCGCTATTGTCTGGTTGCCCGTTTCACTCACAACCCAAGAAGCGCCAACCTGGGCATGGCTGCCGCCATGACGCACACAATAGGTCTTGGCAATGTCGTGCAGCAGTCCGCTGGCACGGACTTCCTCGACGTTGACAGCAATGCCAATTTCTGCCGCCCGACGGGCAAGTGTTGTGGCAATATGCGCAACGAGCAGGGAATGGCGGCGAATGTTGGGCAGCATGTCGAACTTGTCCCACAAGGCAAAGCAGGCAGTGTCATCGGGGACAGTGCGTACTGTTGCGTCCACAACACGCCTCGGAAGTCGGGGCAAACCGGCAAGCGCCCGGGCGAATGCCGGATGTGCATCCTCCGTTTTGCAAAGCTTGTTCATCGCTCAATTGCTAAGGAATTTTAGATAAAAAAGGGCATTGACGTATCCTTGGACACAGAACATGGACAATAATTAAATCAGGACTTTTATTTCTATAAGCATATGGCGTAATTCGTCAATTTCTTCGTACATGTTGCCAGAAAAATGATTTCCGTCAACTATGGTATAGGAAACGGTATAGGAATTGTTGATGCCAAGACCTGCTTTGATGTTATAATTGGTTACGGATCTTTCGCTGATAATGCATATGGAGAAACCTTCGATAGACGACAAATCTCCATTGCCCCAGATATCGCAGAGTTCTGTTTGATGTGTTTCCGAATTCTCTATCTTGACAGAGCCGAGATATTTGAACGAGGCAGATTCTGGTTTGCTGTTATGAAAGGCGTGGCCTTTGGCATCGCGCATGGGAACATAAATATTTTTCACGGCAACACGACCTGACAGCTAGTAGGTTGAGAGAAGTGGCTATTTACCTAACGTTCGGTTCTTTTTTTAGCTGAAAATTGCATAACCTTCAAGAAGGAAGAGACTTGCTGTAAGAATACCTTTATGGTTTGAAACTCCCTCTTCGGGGGAAATGCGCTTGACGGACGGCGAAGCCGATGGCATCCTTTTCGTACCCCCTTCCTTTTATCAGCCTGTTACGACGCAGGAAGTTACAGGCTGTTATGCAGAGTCTTCCTCTGCCAGGGAGGGCCGCACGGCTCCTCTCCGCACGGTGACGGAATCAGTGGGCGGATGGAGCCAACTGAGGATGAAAACATCACTTCCCAGTATAGGTTATTTACGGAGTCCATCTACCTGGAGGTTATACATGGCAGACTTTGATTATAATGGTGACAATCTGGCAAAAATTCTAGTTCCTGTGGACAGCGACATATCTTCGGGGCGGGCGGCGCAGGCATTTGCAACTGCCCTAAAGCTCAAGCCGGATGTCCTCACCCTGCTGCATGTGTATGAACCTGTGCCCATGACAGTCGGTGGCGATGAGCATCGTCAATTACAGGCTGAGCGGAGCCAGCGCGCTGCCGAGGTCTTGGAAAAGGCTGTGCCTTGGCAGGAGACGATATCAAGGTGGAAACGCTGATTTTGGAAGGAAAGGTTGTGGACTCCATTGTGCGCGGCGCTCATGAATGCGAAGCGGATGTGATTCTCATGGTCACGGATGGACATGACGGCTTGTCGGACATGCTTTTAGGTTCGGTCACAGAGCGTGTGCTGCGCGCCACGGATACCAACGTCCTTGTTTTGCGGCACAAAAAATAGCCTGTCTGAACGGTTGACTGCCGGGCATGGCGTTATGTTGCTTTGGCAACACACAGGACGCCGATACGTGCTATGCGTGTCGGCGTCCTGCCGTCGGCGAGAGATGTCTATTTCCCGAACATAATGTTACATATATTTTTGAAGCCATAAACCTACCAATACTGTCTAGCATTTTTGTAGCCATTCGTCACATAACCTACTAAAATTATTATAGAAGTGAAATTTATTATGGAACACTGCTGGTACGCTGTAGTAATGCGTCCAC
>JAFTCE010000124.1 GCA_017454855.1 Desulfovibrio sp. | reverse complement strand
TTACTGCCCTGTGGTGTGCGCAAACGCTGGATCATCATGCGTGCAGCAGGGATGGTCTTATCAGGATATAGTCTTGCTGCTAGGTCGTCGAGGGTCATTTTTTGCGCTTTCCTACGCTCGTCAATGATGCGCATCGCTTCCCGCTCAATCATACTTCGTAATTCCTCCGGCATAGCCCCTCCCGTAAAGTTTGGAGCTATACTATCATGTTTATACATTAATGATTAGCGTTATCGGCCTTGACCATATTTAACGCTGAGAGTATATACCGTCAATACACACCCCTTCCAAAGGCAGGGCAAAGACTAGAGGGGAGCACCTATGGCCTGGTTCAAATGGTTCGAAGGCACGGCAACCGATCCAAAATTCGCCTGGTGTACACGACATGCCGGGCAGCCTCTGGCCGCAGTGATCGCCGTTTGGGCGCTCTTGCTGGAGCGCGCCAGCGAGGCTGACCCTCGGGGGTCGGTGGATGGCGCTCCCTGCGAGGCCTGGGACGTGGTTCTGGGCCTGGCGGACGGCGCGGCCTGCGCCATTCTGGAGGCCATGCGGGTCATTGGCCTGCTGACCGAGGACAAGCGCGTTGCCAACTGGGACAAGCGGCAGACTGCCAGGCACGGCAAGGCGTATGGATCGGGCCGTGGGGGCGTTGCCCCGGCAGCCACAAGCACGGCGCGTGTGCAGAAGCACCGGGCCAAGATCAGGAATGCTGGCGATGGCGAGACATGTAACGCAGATGAAACGTTACATGAAACGCATGAAACGTTACATGAAACGCATGAAACGTTACATGAAACGCATGAAACGCCTGAAACGCATGAAACACAGATGAAACAGGGTGAAACGCCACATAAGATAAGAGTAGATAAGAGAAGAAGAAAAGACATAAAGAAAGAAGAGTGCGCGGAGCGAAACGCTGGCCGCGTTTCCTCCACGCCGTCAGCTTCGGCGACCGAAACGGCGATCACTCTTCCGCTTGTCACCGGCGGGGAGTATCTCGTCTTCAAGGGCGATGCCGAACAGTGGCAGGAGCTATATCCCGCCGTGGACGTTTTCCAGGAGTTGCGCGAAATGCGCGGCTGGCTGCTGGGCAATCCCAGAAATCGCAAAACCTCTTCCAGCATCCTGCGCTTTATTCACGGCTGGCTGCGGCGCGAGCAGGACAGGACTCCCGCAATCCGGGCTTCGCCCTCCAGCCAGAGCGGCCTTCCCACTGCCACAACCGAGTGGCAGTACCAGAAGCAGCAACAACGCGCTATGGCCGCATCACTGTTGGAGGCCAGGGTGATGGAGCGTGAAGGCAGCCTATCCCCGACGCTTGAAGCCAGCAGAAATCGCATCATAGAGCAAGGAGCAGCACATGCTTGACAGACAACGCCTGGCCAGACGCCTGGCGGAAATGGAAATCGTCTACCGCACAGGTCGCACACCGGAAGAAATCGCCGTGCTGGCGGACATCTGGGCAGAAGATTTGGCCGATGAAAAACCGGAGGACGTGGAACGGGCCATGCAACGGTATCGGCTGCAATCGCGATTTTTCCCGACGCCTGCGGACATTGTGGCCATACTGGACGACGGCGGACGTGAAAGGACGCATAGAGCCTTGCCCGATGCCAGGCCAAGGCACCAAACCCCAGGCATAGGGCATGTCTACTACAGGCTGTTCCGCAAGGAAATCACCGCCGCGCAAGCAAAGGCAGAAATTTTGCGTCTGCGCAACTTGCTCTGCGCAACAAAAACAATTCAATTAGGGCTTGTTTAAAAAATAATGATTGATTACCCCTTGATCTTTGCTGTATAGCGTAGCTATGAGCAATAGAACTTATGAGCTGATTGACAATGAATGGGATCGTATCAAGGATGTTTTACCACCTGAACACCCAAAGGA
>JAFTCE010000123.1 GCA_017454855.1 Desulfovibrio sp. | reverse complement strand
GGGGGAACCTAATGGAAAATTTCAGGCAAGCTGCGGCGGGGAGGTTTGCTTACAACACCCACGGGAAGGCGTTTAGAAACGTTTATAAACGGGGTGAAGCGGTTTTTGCGGGCGAGTGTTCATGCCGGGAGCAAAACGGGCTTTAGGGGCGAAATTTGGGCTTTTTGTCATTCGCTGTCGTAGACCTCAAGAATGCGCATGGGGAAGCCAACATTGTCCGGGCAGAAGGGCTGCACGAAATAGTTGTGGAACCATGAGCATACAAGCAACAGTTTGTCGTTGAACCGGTTGATACCTTCAATATCAGGGCACTCGTCGTCAAGGCTGGAAAGCCAGCAGGTGGCGAAGTAGAAACGCACTTTGGCATGTGCCCATTCTGGACGTTTTGACTTCTGAAGCATTGGGGACCTCCTAAAACCATATTTTTCTGCCCTTGATGTCTTCACCGTTATCCCAATTTGAAATCATATTCTTACATCCTTGAGATATTATCTCCTCGCGGGCCTGAAGCGTTTTGCGGATGGCCCGCAATTCTATGAAAATCAGGCAGAGGACAAACAATATTCCCAAAAACACTACAATGTGGCTCATGTTGTTCTCCTTGACTTCTGCCGTACTGTCTGGCTATTCTCACATCAACAGCCATATCCGGGAGGTCTGCCGTTAAGTCGGACTGGCAGCCGTACTCCGCCCTGGCAGCGGTTGACGGTGTGAGAGGAAGACCGCCCCTCCCCCGGATGTGGTTCCATCATTTGATCCGGGCATACCGTCCCGTATTTTCAAACTCCTCAAAAGTGCTGATGCGCCGGCCAGTCCTTACGGTGTTTACAACCATTCTCACGCGTTCCACACGAACGGCATAATCCACCAGCACCACAATCTTTCCCTTGCCCTCCGGTTCGTTCAGCACATAGACAAGTCCGGGGTTCTGCACATCCCAGAAAATTGCTTCCGGTTTCGCCAACAATGATGGCAGCCGCTTCCAGATGCTCTCCGACAAAGGCGCGACTTTGGCCGTGCGCAGGGCGTGAAATATATCCGAATCGCTGATGCTGATGGCCGCCGTGGCGGGCACGACATCCCGCCCTTCAAAAAAGCTCAGCACCTCGTCGTCAAAGGCCCCCACCACGCGGCGGACGCCAGCAGGTTTGAACTCCCCGGCCTCGGCCCTGGCGGCGATGCCCTCTATCCAGCCGGCCATCTCCCTCTCCACCTGCGGGAAGGCAAAGGCCAGTGCCGCCACGGCGCTTGCCCCCATGCGCGGGGGATAGTCCTGCAGCTTGTCCATGGCGAGCTTCGCGGCACGAGCGGCCTGATCCGTGTTGCCGGGGTTGTAGTCCCAGCCGGGGTCGATGCCGCGCGGCACCTCCCTCTGTTCGCCGGTGCGCGGGTTGACCCAGGTGGCCGTGCCCTCGTCCGGCGGCTCGTTCACGCTCCAGCCGTTCCATTCCAGGTCAAGGTCGCTCACGCTCATGGCCTTGCAGCGACAGCGCCAGCCGTTGGGCGGATAGTGCGTCTGCCACCAGGGATGGTCTATGGGCAATATGGTCCCGTGCCAGCGGCGGTGCTGGGGCCGAACGCGGTTGTCCAGGATTGCGGTATAGCGCAGGTACGGGCGTTCTTTCTTTACCGCCTGCTGCCGCTCCCAGTCGCCCTGGGCTGCGGAGATGCGCAAATTCACGTCAAAAATGGTGCGCAGGCGGCGCGGGCTGCCCAGGGTGACCTGCCGTACCTCGCCGGTGAGGTCGTCGGTTCGTTCGGCGCGGCCCCACCAGCCCTTGGCCTGCAAAATGGGTGTGAGCTCCTTTTTGAAGGTCTCAAAGGTCTGGCCGTTGACCATGGCCCGCTCAAGGGCGGCATGGATGTCTTTCAGGATGTCAAAGCCTGCGGACTGCGCCACAGTGAAGGCCGTGTGGTGGGCCTGCTGCCACAGCTCCGTCCAGTGGCCGGAAGGCATGAAATTGATGCCCCGGCGTTGCAGGGCGGCGATGGCCTCGGCATCGGGTATGCTGGGGAATGTGATTCCTTCAGGCATTGCCTTTGCCTGCCTCGGATGTTGCCCTTGCCACGAAGAGTGACCGCCCCAGCGCCAGTGCCATCTGGCGCGTGTCCTGCGCCATGGCCAGCCCCGCAAGGCCGTCCTCGAATTCCTGCAATGTTGTTGCAGAATCGGCCAGGTCCATCACAGGCTTGATCAGCGGTTCCGTGAGAGGACGCCAGCCGTCAAGGGTCTCGTCCGTGAGGTCGTCTATCCAATCTCTTTCAGCCTCAAAAGGGATATCTGGCATTCCGGCACTGTGAGCGGATTTCTCCCGTGGTTCTTTCACGTCAACAGCACTATCGCCAGAGTCGCCTGGCTGTTCCGGTTCAGGTGTGGCGACCGGTGCCCCCAAACATTCCTCGTTCTCGCCCGGATCGGGGAAGCCCAGACGATCCCGCACCTCGCTCATGCCCACCCTGAGCCCCAGTGGCACCAGGCGGGAGAGATGGTTGGTCATGCCGTCCAGGTCTTTCTTTTCGGGCCGAAACATCTTCAATGTGGGCAGGGCGCGGCCTTCGCCGAAGTTGAGCAGGATGAGGGGACGCACCACGTCGCGGTTGAGCGTGGCGGCCAGCTGGTCGGCGTCAGAACGCTCAATGTCGGCCCGCACGCGTTCATGAGCGTCTGCCGTGCCCACGCGGCTGCCCGTGTCCGTGGTGCCGGTCTGGCCCAGAACCAGCTTGGAGATCTGCATGTCCAGGTACTCGGCCAGCTGGCGAAAGACCTGCACGTTGCCCTGAGCCTTGGCGTCGATGAACTCCAGCACCATGGAATCCGGCACGATAGCCGCATGGTCCGAGGAGATGTTGCGCACGGCGCGCAGCAGCGTCTTCTTGTCGCTCTCCGTGGCGGAAGGGCCGTACTTGCCCACGCGCAGGGGATGCCCGTAGATTTCACAGAAGAGCACCCAGCTCTTGAGGTCAAAGTTTTTGAAGAGCCACGCCCAGGCGGCAGCGCGGGCCAGCCCGCCCCGTATGGGCAGGCCGCTCTTGCTGCGGCAGACGTGCGTCACGAACTTGGCCGGGGCGAGCGGCGTGAGCAGGCCTGTTTCATCCCGCAGCAACGGCCCCTCGCCGGTGGTGGGCTCAAAGCCGAACCAGCGCGGATCGCGCCAGGCAAGGCGTTCCGGCATCCACTGGCGGCCCTCGGTGTTCCAGAAAATTTCACAGACGGAAAAGCCCTTGCCAACGGCGTCCAGAATGTCAAAGAGCGCTGGCCGGATGGCGGCAATGCACTCCCGCACGAGGTCAGCGGCCTTTACGTCGTCCTTGTTATCGCTGGCGGCGTCCACCGTGATCTCCAGGCCGGAGACCTGCAGGCGGCGCGTGGACAGCACGGCGCGGTAGTGCAGGTCCTTTTCCTCCATCTCCTCAGCCAGCTCCAGATAGGCCTGCTCGTTGCCCTGTTCGGCTTCCAGCATGAGGCCTGCCAAGTACTCCGGCGTCAGGCCGTGGCTGGGATGCCCGGCAATGGGCGTGCGCACGCCCGTGACCGTGGGGCCGGCGAGCTCTTCTGTGAGCAGCTCCGTTTCAATAGGATTGCCGTAGGCGTCATACAGTTTCTTAGACACGACTGTCCTCCATATCCTTACGGAATTCCCATAGCTTTTTCGTCAGCACCCACGGGGGATAAACCATCCAATATTTGTCTAAATACCATACGATGGCGAATGCCAACATATGAACAGGTAAAAATAGCCATTGGGCAATCCAACGTATCCAGAACGATGCAACAGCCATATACGGATGTCTGTATTCCCAGTGGATTTTATGTTGCATATGACTACCACGCTCCTCTGCCGTTAGGGAGTGAATAGTCCTCATCGTCAAAATCCGGTGTCATGCGCAGGCGGTGCGCATACTCCGGCGGCCGCCGCTGCGCAGTGGCGGGGGCGTAGCCGTATTCCATGTGGGGGGAGGTCGCGGCATTCACCGCCAGAAAGCAGGCCCAGGCACGGTCGGCGTGCCCCGTGTCGTCGGAATCCGCCACAAAGCGGGGGGCGCCCGTGGGTCCGGCCACGCGCTTGAGCTTGTGCAGGTCGGCCCGGAGGCGCTCGTCACCCAGGGGAATGCGGAGGCGCCTGTCCTCGAATGCCTGTTTACCGAGCGTGGCCAGCGTCTGCTTGTTCGGCCCCGTAAACAGCACGCCCTCAACCCGGCTTGTGCCGTAGCGGTTCTGGGCGTCCTCCACGGGCTTTTCGCCCATGCCGGTCTGATCCATGCAGCAGCGCAGCACGCGGTAACGGACGAACACGTCGGCCAGCAGCATGTCCTGCTCGGCAAAGCTGGCCCCTCGGCGCTCCACGATCTCCCGCGTCCAGAGGACGTCACCCACGGGCTCCAGCACCCAGATGACAAAGAGGTCGCGGCGGCGGCCTATGTCCACCCCCACGAAGGCTGGGGCGCCGGTGTAATTTTCGGGCTTGCCCGACTGGTCGTGCTCCACGGCGTTGATCAGCTCGAAGGGCAGCCAGGCGCTGGCCTCGTCCAGCCACTGCAGCTCGTATTCCTGCGCCCAGGTGTCCGGGTCACCGCAGCCGGCACGGAGTTCGTCAATATCGCGGGGCAGGCCGTCTTTTACAGCCTGGTAGAT
>JAFTCE010000122.1 GCA_017454855.1 Desulfovibrio sp. | reverse complement strand
GGACATGGCCCGAGCCAAAGTTCTGCCCACGGGCATATTGCTTTCTCCGGTCAGCTCCGCCAGCCATGTCAGGGCACGCCCCTCGGGCCGGATGCCAGGCACGGCAGCGCTGGAAAGCTGCTGCAGCGCCTGCCCTTTGGATTTCTGATCCAGGGCCGCATTGTCGCGCACGGCAAGTTTTTCGCGCTTGAGAAGGCGATCGAGCAGCGCTTGCGGATTCGGCCCCATGCGCTCCAGCAATGACAGGGCGCGGGCGTCCTGATCCAGATGTGTGCGCATGGCGTCAAAGATATTCCCGCGTCCGTAGCGGTCATTGTATTCAATGGCCGCCTCGGCATCCTTGAAATGCAGCACACGCGACTGTTCCAGTTTTTTTGTCAGCCGACGCGGGCCTGATCCGGCATCGTCCGCACCAGGCATACGCGGTAACTTGCCCAGAGTCAGTGTGTCATAGACATTGCTCAGGATTTCTTTTGCGCGGGCCTCATCCACCAGTCCTAGGCCGTCAAATGTCCGGTCGTGATCCAGCCGGTCAAAGACAAAGTCGATCCACTCCTGCCGACCACGTTCCCCGCCCTGGAGCAGCTTGTATTGATCATGCGTCTGCGGCGTCCAGCCGTCGATTTTCCCGATGTAGGCCCCGGCGTCGTTGAGCTGGAGCCGTGACTGCTCCAAGTAGCGAGCAAAGATGTTCGCCACCTGCTGTACGCTTGTATCCTGCGATGTCCCAGGTTCGCGCATTTCGCGAAAAATGTCGTCGTGAAATGCCTTATCTTCGCGCATCAGGTGCAGACCGTTGTCCACGGCTTCCAGTTCAGTGAGCAGCGGCGACATCCAGCTTTTGTAAATGCCTTCGCGCAGGGCAGAGACGGAACGCCGTGCGCCATCAAAACGTTTGCTACTGCCCACCATGAGCGCCTGGATGCCATCCATGCCGCTGAAACCCTGGGCCTTCACGCTGTCGATGAATGCCGATGCCTCGTTGAATCGCATGACAGAAATGGCATGGCGTCGGGCGCGCATCTTGGCATTGTGCTTCATGGCCTCGGCGACGCTGCTCCAGCGCTGGGACAGGCCCTGGGGCGTGGTAATGCCAGCCGCTTTGAGCCGTTCTTTCTCTTCCAGCATCATGTCCACAATGTCCAATGCCTCGCTTTCCGTCGCGCCATGACGACGCAGCGCGGCGACACAATCTTTTTTACTCATCGCCATGTTATTCCACCGCATGCCAGATACATTCAACTATGGATTGGCCCATATCGTCGTAGTGTTCCACACGCGCCAGCTCGTCACGGGATTCCGCCAACGTGCGGGCGCTTTCCTCGTCAATCAGCCCCGCTTCCTGCATCTCCTGCAAACGCTGTTCAATGGCCGCGTCAGCTGCTTCGAGCCTGGAAGTCTCGGCTTCCGGCGTGGGCTTGGGCGCAGGCTCGAAGGTGTCCCGTGCTTCTGTGCGGAAGTCAGGGGCAGGGTTGACTTCCGGGCGGGTGGGGGGTAAAGAAATTTCATCTCCCTGCCTCTGGGGTGTCTGAGCAGTACTGCCCCCTGTAGTATCTCGGTAGTTAGGGGACTTGCCTCTACTCTGAGGGTTCTCTCCCGCCGAAGAAGTGGGGAGATTTCTTTTGTTGGATAAGCCGTATCCGCCTGTATCGTCTTTGAATACAGTTATAAGCGTCGGCTCTTGATAGCCTTTTTTTCTACGGTTAACGACATACACAGTATCTACACCGTTTTTATCACGAACAACCCATCTACTTTCACCTGACTTTAGCATTCTTTCTGCTTCGTTAACCCGTTCATATTCCCGTATTACCTGCGGCATGGCTATAATATCCTCTCGCGTCACAGGATATTTCTGTTTGCTTTCTTCACCATGCCGCCAGATGATTTTAACCAGACCCCATGCCTTGCTGCCAAACTGTCGGACAAAATCCTTGTCTCGTACAATGATTTCCCCATTATCTCCAGCTTTCCCCGGCCCACGTTCCACAAGAATTCGCTCAAACTCTGGCGATGACAGAACCGCCATAATTTCATTGGGCGGCCCCCCCAGTGGGTCTTCCCTCACCAAATCATAGGCCCTCCCCAACGCTTCCGATTCCCGCAGCACAGGACCCACGTCCACGGGTTCGCCGGTGACGAGATCGCTCAGCGCTTTCTCCATGCCACGGGCTAGATCGCGCTTCATCTGCGGTGCCAGGCCCAGGCGCATGACGTCGGCCAGTTCGTTACGGGGTAGGGACAAGGCAGGCCGATCCTCGCCGCGTGGGGAGAAGAGCAATTCCCGATCCGTGGCAAGCAGGCTGTCGAAGACTTGCCGGATGTCTTCGGAAAGGCGTTCCTTGCCCAGGAGCTTTTGCACTGTGGCGTAAATCTGGGTCAGCCATTCCTTGAACTTCTCGAAAGCCGTGCGCAGTTCCCGAGACGGCGCACGG
>JAFTCE010000121.1 GCA_017454855.1 Desulfovibrio sp. | reverse complement strand
CTGCTGGCGTTGCGCGTCGGCCTGCGAGTGCAAGGCGTCGGCTTGGGAAAGCTGCTGCATACGCTGCAGCTCGGAAGCCATCACCGTGGAGAGGCCCTGGAGCGCCGCTGAACCGATCATTGCCCACATTGCCATAAGACTGCTCCTTTGCGTATCAGTAGTATAGGAGGCTGCCGCGTGTGCGGCGTACGTTCTGCCCTGCTGATGAAGATGCGCTGTCGGCGATCTGGGATACGAGCAAGTTGCGATTCCGTAAGTTGTCCAGACGGCGTTGGTCATCGTTGATTTTTTCCGCCTGGGGCAACTGCGCCATTTCCCCGGCGGTATTCAGAATGTCCATTGTTGACTGCGCCATACCGCCGATACTACTGCCGAGACTTGCCCACTGGCCCATGATTGCCTCCGATGACATTTGATAGTAATCTGTAGGCGAAACATCGTCGCGTTGAACGTAAACGAGGTATCCCTATGACTGCCATCACCTTTGACACTCTTGAGTTCAGCAAAACGTTGCAAAACGCCGGTATGGAACAACGGCAAGCCGATGCCCTCGCACAAGCACAAAGACGGGCTTTTGAGCAGATGGTGACAACCAAGGAACTTGCCACAAAAAGCGATTTGCTGGATTTGAAGCATGACATCCTCAAATGGATGTTGACACTCATTGTTGCCCAGACGGCGCTTATTGTCGCCGTGTTGGCCTATATCAAATAACCACAAAAAGTTGTATGCGGCCTTGCCGCGCTCCGTGATCCAGTCCAGGCCCGACCACTTGAAAAATTTCTCCTGCAGTGTGCCCAGTCTGCCCATTGCGCCCATGTCGCTGTCCCAGCGTGCGGCCACGTCCAGGCGCAGGTGATCCAGCAGAGAGCCAAGTTGTCGGGCCACGTCCCGGCTCTCAGGCGTGAGCCGTCCCAGGTACTGGCGCACGCTGTCGCTCATGGCCTGGAACCAGTTTTTGCCCGTCACCGTGCGGATTGCGGATGCCTTTATGAACGGGTCAGCCAGGGCGGAGAGCGTGGCCGCACCTAACTTGCTCATGTTTTCCCACATGCGTAGGCAAGACATGATCCGCGCAGCCGTGGGGTTCACAGGCGCGTTCACTTCACCAGTCACCTCGCGCATGATATTGCGGATAGAACCGCCGGTCAGGGAAGCACGGAGTTTTTCAATGGACTCCATTTGCGTTGTGGCGTCCAGATTGGCATTATGCCGAAGTTTGTGATCCTCGCGGCCCACGAGCTTTGTGAGGGTGTCCCAGGGGTTCGGCCCAAGACGCTGGAGCAAGGCCAGGGAACGTGCGGCATGGTCAAGGTGTGTCACCATGGCCGTAAAGATGTTTCCGCGACCGTATGCCTTGTGGTATTCCAAGGCAGCATCTGCGTCTTTGAAATGCAGAACGCGGTGATGCTCGAACTTGCTCGATGCACGGGCATGGGGCATGCTGTCGCTCTGGGGCAAGAAGAGCGGTTTGCCCGTCAGAATGTCTTGCCGGACGCGATCCAGTATCTCATCGAGCTGCTGCGGCGTGGCCCCGGGGAAGGAGCGATCCACGTCCAGGCGGTCAAGCACGAATTTTTTCCATGCCGCCGGATCGGACGCAATCTTGTAGGGATCGTGGTTCTGCGGCGTCCAGTCCTCGATCTTGCCGATGTAGGCCCCGGCGTCATTGAGCTGGAGACGTGATTGCTCCATGTAGCGGGCAAAGATGTCCGCTACCTGCTGTACGCTTGTATCTTGCGATGTCCCGGGTTCGCGCATCTCCCGAAACACGGCGTCATGGAATGCCTCGTCCTCCCGAATGAGTTGCATGGCCCCGTCGATGCCTTCCAGTTCCCGCAACATGCCGCCTGCCCAGGCATGGTAGATGCCTTCGCGCAGGGCAGAGACAGACTGCCGTCCCCCTTCCCTGTAGGTGGACTGCCCGGCCAGGAGAGTACGGATGGCGTCGTGAGCGCTGGCCCCCTGGGCCATGAGCGCGTCCACCTCGGCGGCGCGTTCCGAATAGCGCAGAAGGCCAAGCGCTTTGAGATACTCTTTGCGTTGCGTTTCCTTGGCGAACTGTTGCGCCCGTTCGCTCCATTGCGCTGACAACTGCTGAATGTTGCCGCCAGCGGCCAGGACCTTGCGTTTATCTTCCAGGAGCGCGTCCACGATCTGCTTGGCCTCGGCTTCCGTTGCCCCGTGCTGTTGCAATAGGTGAATGCAGTCTGCTCGATTCATGCCCTTACTCCGTTACGTTCCAAAGGCATTCCAGCGCCGATTGGCCCAGTTCGTCCTGCTGTAGGGCGCGTTCTGTCTCCTGCCTGGCCGCGTCCAATTCCCGAAGGTCGTCTTCCGACAACGTGCCTTCCTGGCGTCGGCGTTCAATCTCGGCCACAAGGTTTTCCTCAAAGGCTTGTGTGCGTTGCGCCTCGGCGGTCACGGCTGTATCAGCGTTGCGTTCCAAGGGTGGAGCTGGTTCGATGGCATCCGGCGCTTCCGTGCGGAAGTCAGGGGCAGGCTGGCCCTCGGCTGTAACCGTCGCATTTACAGAGTTGACATCTGTGTTCGTAATGTTACGATTTGTTTGCTTCTGTTGACCGTCAAGTGGCGATTCGGTAAACCCTTGATCTGTATCTCTACTGCCGCCTGGAAAGGCAGGAGAAGACTCAACAGAAGCTTTCTTTTTTGATAATTTCTTTTTCGCCTCGCCCCAATACATAGAAACCAGCATTGAACCATCCTGTTCAAGCCTTTTCGCGGCAACAATGCTCAAGACAAGACCATTGTCATGCGGTATGCGCCAAACTCTGTGAAATGACTCTTCTATTGACTCCCATTCTCTTATTAAGCGAGGCATGTTCATTATGTCTTCTTTACTGACGCCAGGCATTGCAGGTTTTTTGCTGTCACTTAGGCCATGGTGTAGAAACATGATTTTGACAAGCCCATACCCACTACGTGAGCCTGTTGCTTTTTTGATACTTGCCCCCTGTACCTTGATCACTCCATTTTCTAACACTGCTGGCCCACGATGGACAAATATGTTTTCTATGTCTTCAGGGGTCAATGTAGCTAAGACTTCGTTTGGATCACCGCCCAAGGGATCATCCCTCACCAGATCATATGCCCTACTCAGGGCTTCGCTTTCCCGCAGCACAGGACCCACGTCCACGGGTTCGCCGGTGACGAGATCGCTCAGCGCCTTCTCCATGCCGCGAGCAAGATCACGTTTCATCTGCGGAGCCAGGCCCAAGCGCATGACGTCTGCCAGTTCGTTACGGGGTAGGGACAAGGCCGGACGATCTTCGCCGCGTGGAGAGAAGAGCAGTTGGCGATCCGTAGCAAGCAGGCTGTCGAAGACTTGCCGGATGTCTTCGGAAAGGCGTTCCTTGCCCAGGAGCTTTTGCACTGTGGCGTAAATCTGGGTCAGCCATTCCTTGAACTTCTCGAAAGCCGTGCGCAGTTCCCGAGACGGCGCACGG
>JAFTCE010000120.1 GCA_017454855.1 Desulfovibrio sp. | reverse complement strand
TTGCTTGGGCACACGGTGAATTCGGACGCAGCCTATGTGGCGACCGAACTCGCTGCTCTTGGCATGGATCTCCTGCATGTGCAGACCGTAGGCGACAATCCCGAGCGGTTGGAAACAGCCCTGCGCGAGGCCCTGGCTCGGGCGGAGATTGTCATCACCACCGGCGGTCTCGGCCCCACCGAGGACGATCTCACCAAGGAAACCGTAGCTCGCGTCACAGGTGCGCCGCTGGAGGAGCATGCGGATAGCCTGGCCCGACTGCGGGAGTATTTCGGTGACCGCCCCATGTCGGCCAACCAGTACAAACAGTCCCTGCTGCCACATGGTTCCCACGTCTTTCCCAATGCCGTGGGCACTGCCCCGGGCTGCGCCGTGCCCGCAGGGGATGGACGCTTTGTGCTGCTCTTACCCGGTCCTCCCCGTGAACTCCTGCCCATGTTGCACGAACACGTGACCCCATTTCTGACCGGCATGAGCGGTGCGGTCATCGTCTCCTCCATGGTAAAGACCTTCGGCATTGGGGAAGGGGATGCGGCCATGCGCTTAGCCTCCTTGACTGCCAAGTCCAATCCCTCGGCGGCAACCTACGTTGGGGACATGGAAATGTATGTGCGCATTACGGCCAAGGCCCGGGACGTGACGACCGCCAAGGCCCTGGCCGCCCCCGTGGTGGCCCAAGCTCGCGCCCTATTGGGCGACGTTGTTTACGGACTTGACGTGCCTGATCTTGAAACCGTGGTGGTGGACGAACTCTTGCGGCGAGGAGAGACCCTGGCCACGGCGGAATCCTGCACGGGCGGGCTGTTGTCAAAACGCCTTACCGACATATCCGGCGCGTCCAAAGTATTTGGATTCGGCTTTGTGACCTATGCCAACGCGGCCAAAACTGCCCTGCTGGGAGTATCAGAATCTCTGCTTGCAGAACATGGGGCCGTGAGCGCGGCAGTGGCACAGAGCATGGCACAGGGGGCGCGAGAGCGTAGCCGCGCCACATACGGCCTTGGCATCACGGGCATTGCCGGACCAGACGGCGGCACAAAACACAAGCCCGTAGGTCTGGTGTACATAGCGCTGAATGACGCAGATCACACCTGGCTGCGCCTGTTACGACCGCAGGGACGGTATCCTGGACGGGATCGCATTCGCCGCCTGGCCTCCAGCCACGCACTGGATATGCTGCGCCGCCGTCTTACAGGGCTGGACGTGGAAGGTACATGGGGCGCGCCGAAACCCTAGCCTGTGCTTTGCACACGTTATTTCTGCAGCTTTTCGGCTATGAGTTCGCGGATGATCCTGTTCAGTCCGGGCAGATCCGGCTTGGAAACCTGCCTATCCGCACCGGCCTTGATGCCCTGGTCAAAGAGCGTGTTGGTGATGAGGGAAGAGAAAAGAATGATGGGCAATTTGCTCAGACGCGGCGTCTCGCGAATTTTGGCGGTCAGCGTATGGCCGTCCATCTCTGGCATCTCAATGTCCGAGATGAGCAAGTGTACCACGTCGGTGATTTCCTTGCCAGCGGCTTCGGCTTCATTGCTGGTCTTGATCAGGTATTCCCATGCCTCGCGCCCGTTCCCGGCCTCGGTGACCCTGAATCCGGATTTTTCCAGCGCGGACTTGACAATGTGCCGCAGGGAGTTGGAGTCGTCGGCCAGCAAGAGGTGGAACTGCGCGGCGTCCTGCACCGGGGTAGTGTCCACTTCCACCTGACTCATGTCCAAGGTGGTATCCAGGGCTGCGAGGATTTTTTCCATGTCCAGGATGAAGAGGACGCGGTTATTGATGTGCAGGATGCCGGTAATGCTATCGCGGGAATATGCCTGGACGAACTTGTTGGGAGGCTCAATGCGATCCCAGGTAATCCGGTGAATGCTGGTGACCGAAGAAACCATGAACGCCGACTGCACACCGCTGAACTGCGTCACAATGACCTTGGTGTTTTCTTCCGACGCCATTTCCTTGCCCAGCCATGTGGCCAGGTTGAGCAGGGGTAAGACCTTGCCGCGCAGGTTAAAGGTACCCAACACGCAGGGATCACTATTGGTGGGCACGTTGGTAATGCCGGGCAGGCGGATGATTTCCAGAACCTTGGCCACATTGATGCCGTAATGTCCGCTGTAGATCGTCCCATCGGGCTGCGTTTCGTCGATAATAAATTCAATGATCTCAAGTTCATTGTGGGTAACGTCAAGCACACTGATTTGCGACATGGCATTCCATCCTGTGCTGCCGAAGATTGCGGTCTTCCGCCGAAAAAAACTTCTACAAATTCATCGACAAGGCCGACATATTCTTAAGGGGTCATCGAGCGCTGGGCAGCACTGTCCCCCTGTCGTCAGAATTTTCAGGCACACTATGCGCGGCTCTCCTTGGTTTTTGTCTTTCCCGGCGGCGTCAGACGGGGACAGAAGGATGCCATTGTACACGTCGGACAACGGGGTTTGCGGGCCACACACACATCGCGACCAAAAGAAACCATGCGGTGATTCACCTTGCCCCACTCCTCCTGGGGAAAAAGCAGCATGAGATCGCGTTCAATGGCCACAGGATCCGTTTCCTGCGTGAGTCCAAGCCGGTAACTGATGCGTTTGACGTGCGTGTCCACGGCAATGCCTTCGTTGATGCCATAGGCGCCGAAGAGGACGACATTGGCCGTCTTGCGTGCCACGCCAGGCAGGGTGACGAGTTCGGCAAGGGTTTTGGGCACTTCGCCGCGAAAGACGTCGCACAGGCGTTGCGCCGCCCCCAGCAAATTCTTGGCCTTGCTGTGAAAAAAACCGGTAGGACGAATAACACTTTCCAGGTCTTCCAGATCGGCTTGGGCCAGGGCCGCCGGAGTGGGCCAGCGCTGAAAAAGCATGGGCGTGACGACGTT
Organism: Desulfovibrio sp.; assembly: GCA_017454855.1. GTDB lineage: Bacteria > Desulfobacterota > Desulfovibrionia > Desulfovibrionales > Desulfovibrionaceae > Desulfovibrio. Next base: position 15,902 of record JAFTCE010000120.1, on the reverse strand, counting down.
GACCCTGGCATCCGTACATTGAGCGGCAAGCACCGTAGCCACCAGCAGCTCCCATGCATTGGAAGCCGCAAGGTGCGTGCGTGGATCCGGATAGCGGGCCTGCAGGGCCGCCAAGGTCTTGAGGGCCTGCTCCTGGCGAATCTGTCGCAGTGGGGAAAGACTGTCCATGCAGGGCAATATGCCATAGCTGGCCTGTGTCCGCAAGCATTGACAAGGCCCTGGATGCTGACGTTTGGACACCTGTCTCAAGAACGTTGCCCTGATAGCACGGACAACGGACGTTGTTTTTTTTGTGGCAATGTGTCATTATGCGCCGTATTGTTCGTCTGCCGGATTTGAAGCAGCCAGCGTATCCGCGCAAGCTCCCTGCAAGATGCGTGTTTTGGGACTTGCCAGCCAAACCCATTTCGAGAGGAAGCCATGTCCATCTACATTTCAGGTTCCCTGGCCTATGACCGCATCATGACCTTTCCCGGAAACTTCCAGGATCATATCCTTATGGACAAACTGCACATGATCAATGTGAGTTTCATGGTGGATGGCATGGACGAAAGGCGCGGCGGCTGCGCGGGCAACATAGCGTATTCTCTGGCCCTGCTGGGGGAAAGCCCCATCATCATTTCCGCCGCAGGCCGGGATTTCGCCCCCTACGGCAAGGCCCTGGAAGCCAAGGGGCTACCGCTGGAAGGCATTCGACGCGTGGAGGACGTCTTTACGGCGCTCTGCTACATCACCACCGACCTCAACAGCAATCAGATCACCGGTTTTTACCCCGGGGCCATGGGTCATGCTTCCGGCTACGATTTCCCCAACCTCAATGCCGAAACAGACATGGCCATTGTCTCGCCCGGCAACATGGAAGACATGCGCCGCCTGCCCATTTTTTATAAAGAAAAAGGCGTTCCCTATATTTTCGACCCAGGACAGCAACTGCCCGTGTTGAACCGCGAAGACCTGTTGGCGGCCATTGAAGGCTCTTTCGCCTGCATTACCAACGATTACGAGCTGAACATGATTTGCAAGACCACGGGCAAGACCGAAGACGAACTCATTGGCCGCACACTCTGGCTGGTGACCACGCTCGGGGCTGATGGCGCCGTGGTGCGTGGCGCTGATGGCACGGAAACACGCATTCCCGCCGTGCCTGTGTCCAAGGTCGTTGACCCCACAGGCGCAGGCGATGCGCACCGCGCTGGCCTGCTCAAAGGGCTGGTGCGCGGTCTTTCCTTGCCAGAAGCCGCACGGCTTGGCGCTGTCAGCGCCAGCTTTTGCCTGGAAAAAATGGGCACACAGGAACATGACTATACGCCGGAACGTTTTTGCCAGCGCTACGAGGAAACCTTTGGCCCCCTGCCGCAAGGCATTTTCTAACGCCGTTGCGACACAAAAGTCCAGTTGCCTAAAAACAGCGCACGTACGGTGTCGCGACAAGCTGCCCTCTGCCCTGGCCCAGATGTCGGGGACTTGCCTTGGGCAGAAATATGCCTATAGTGGGTAGGCCGCGCATGCAGTGTGCGCGAAAAGAACTTTGCCGGAGTCCTTCCGGTGTGGATATCAGACAAGGATACAGCCATGAGTGATTGCAACCATCAATGCGGTTCCTGCGGCGAACAGTGTGCCGAACGCACGGAAGGGGAACCGGATTTTCGCGTCCCACCCCATGTGAAAAGCCGCATTGGCAAGGTGATTGCCGTTGTCAGCGGCAAGGGCGGCGTGGGCAAGTCCTTGGTCACCTCCCTACTGGCCGTGGCCATGACGCGCAAGGGGCATCATTGCGCCATTCTGGACGCCGACATCACCGGTCCGTCCATCCCGCGCGTATTCGGCCTTTCGGGCCAGGTGCGCGGCGATGAAGACGGCATCTTGCCCGAGCGCAGCAAGACAGGTGTGGACATCATCTCCATGAACCTCTTCCTGCCCAGCGACGGCGATGCCGTTATCTGGCGCGGACCCATCATTGCCGGCGCTGTCAAGCAGTTCTGGTCCGAGGTGATCTGGCGCGACGTTGACTATATGTTTGTCGACATGCCTCCGGGCACGGGCGATGTGCCCTTGACAGTCTTTCAGTCCCTTCCGGTGGACGGCATCGTGGTTGTGACCTCGCCACAAGAACTCGTGGGGATGATTGTTAGCAAGGCCATCGACATGGCCCATCAGATGGACGTGCCCATTCTCGGCCTGGTGGAAAACTACGCCTATTTTCTCTGCCCGGACAATGGCAAAAAATACCATGTCTTTGGCGAAAGTCACATCGACGCCGAAGCCCAGCGCCACGGGGTTAAGGTGCTGGCGCAACTCCCCATCGATCCTTCGCTGGCAGCCGCGTGCGACAGCGGCGGCATTGAGGAGCTGGAAGACCTGTGCATGGACGGCGCAGTGGCTGTACTGGAGCGCCTGGAACGCCCGCAACCACACCGCAAACCCCTTTTGCGCACACCTCACAGACGCAGCGCTCGCCAAGAAAAGCCCGCATAGTGCGCTTGGCGAATAGCCAGGACTTTTCCACGCTGCACACTGCGGCGGCGACACACGCTATGTCAGAACGTGTGCGGCGTGGGAGAGTTGCGGCTCTCGAAGGGATGCAGATTCATTTTGAAAAAGCAGACTGTGTCAGCTGTTCTTCGGCGTGGAAAGCTCGGCAGAATCCAACCAGAGCGTGACAGGACCCCAGTTGCAGAGTTCAACGTCCATATGGGCGCCGAAAACCCCAGAACAAACGCGAATAGGTGACAATGCACCTACCTTGCGGACAAAGTCGGCAAAGAGCTGCCCGGCCCAGGCCGGATTTCCGGCGGTCGTGAACGATGGGCGACGGCCCTTGCGGCACTCGCCATAGAGGGTAAACTGAGGCACGAGCAGGATGCTGCCGCCAAATTCCACGACAGAAGCGTGAAATTTGTTCTTCATCTCTCCCTGGCCAGGGAAGATGCGCAGATCGATGAGCTTGCGGGCCATGGCCGCAAAGGCCCTGTCCTCGGCAAAAAGCGGGCCGTCTGCCTCTCCAAAGCCCACCAAGACCAGAAGCCCGGTGCCAATGGAAGCCACAAGCGCGTCCTCGACGACGACAGAGGCGCGCTTGACGCGTTGCACGAGCATGCGCATCAGCGTCCGTCCTTTGCGTCGGCGATATGTCCATGCTTGTCCCTGCGCTCGGCATTCTTGCGCATTTCTTCTTCGCGCAGCGCCCTACGCAAAACCTTGCCCACGATGGTTCTGGGCAATTCTTCCCGAAATTCCACGAGGCGCGGCACCTTGTAGTTGGCGAGTTTGCGTCGACACCAGGCGATGACTTCTGCCTTGTCCATGTTTTCGCCGTGACGAAGCACCACATATGCCTTCAGCGTTTCCCCACGCAGCTCATCAGGAATGCCCACGCAGACAGCTTCTTGTACCTTGGGATGCTCCAAGAGAACCTCGTCCACTTCGCGCGGATAGACATTGTAGCCGCCAACGATAACCATGTCCTTCTTGCGATCCACAATGTAAAAATACCCGTCTTCGTCCATGGTAGCCAGATCTCCGGTATAGAGCCAGCCATTGCGCAACGCGTTGGCAGTATCGTCCGGACGACGCCAGTAGCCGGACATGACCTGCGGACCACGGATGATGAGTTCGCCCAATTTGCCAGGCGGGAGGGGAATGGTGCCGCTCTCCATATCCACAATACGTGCGTCCGTACCGGGCACGGGCATGCCGATGGAATTGGCGCGTTGCCCTTCCTGGCCCAAGGGGTTGCAGTGGGTGATGGGTGATGCTTCTGTCAAGCCATAGCCCTCAAGGATGGAAGCGCCCGTGGCCTCCTGAAAACGGCGGAACGTTTCACGCGGCAGCGGCGCGGAGCCAGAGACGCATATTTTGATACAGCGCAGATCGTAGTTGGACAGATTTTTTTGCTGCAAAAGCGAGCTGTAGACCGAAGGCGCGCCAGGAAAGACGGAAGGCCGAAATTTTGCGATGCTGCGCAGGACATCTTGCGGCACATAGCGGGGCAGGGGCAATACCGTAGCGGCAATGGCCACGGGGATGATGAGTCCAGTGGTCAGTCCGTACACATGGAAGAAAGGCAGCAGGGAAAGAAAGACGTGTCCTTCGTCAGCAGTGGCGCGAATGATGTCCAGCACTTGCCGACAGTTGGTGCCGAGATTGGCATGGGTCAGCGCAACGCCCTTGGGCAGACCGGTGGTGCCGCCCGTATACTGGAGCATGACCGGGTCGCGGCGAGGGTTTTCCACGGACGCGGCAAAGCGTTCAGCCTTACGGCAAAAGTTTCTCCAGGTGTGTACCTGGACTGATGCCTGAGGCAGCTGCGTCGCATGGCGCTGCTTGAAGCGGTACAGCCAGTTGAGGGGAAAGGACAGGGCATCGGCCACGCTGGTAAGGATAAAATTGCGCAGCGGCAGACGATCACGCAAAGCGTCGATGCACGGCCAGAGCATATCCAGCAGGATGATATGTTCCGCCCCGGAATCGCCAATATGCGCCAGAAGCTCCTTTTCCTTATACAAGGGATTCAGCATGACCACCACGGCCCTGGCCTTGACGATACCCCAAAAGGCCACCACGGTCTGCGGCAGATTGGGCATCATCACGGCCACACGCTGTCCCTGACGCACGCCCATGTCCCTCAGAGCGCCGGCAAAACGCTCTGCCTTTTCAAGCAACTGGGCATAGCTGATGCGGGTATTTTGAAAAATGACGGCTGCACGTGTAGGATAGCGTTCCGCTGCCTCATCCAGCAGAACGTGCAGCGGCTTGTTCCATATCTCAGTGTCATGCGGAACAAAGGAATCATAGTGGGCAAACCAAGGCCGTTCGCAATCAATATTCATCAGAAATTCCTTAGTGATTGGAAACTTCCTCTTTCATGTTCATACCCCGCACGACGAATCTCCGCACACTGACGGAGTCAGTCGGCGGATAGAGCCGAGTGTGGATTGAAACGCTTTCTTCTTACTCATGCGTCTCGCTGTTCTGACGAAGCGTGCGGCTTGCCGTGACAACAGCATAGGCCTTGATGCCTTCGGCTCGACCGGTAAAGCCAAGGTGTTCCTCGGTGGTGGCCTTGAGGTTGACCGCATCCAGGGGCAGTCCCAACAGCCGCGCCACGTTTTTCCTGATTTCACCACGCCAGGGGGTTATGCGAGGAGTCTGCGCCACGAGGGTCAAATCCACATGCCTGGGCGTCACACCGGCCTCGCGAGTCAAATCCAATGCCTCATGCAGCAAGACAGCCGAAGAAATGCCTTCAAAACGCGGATCGTTGTCGGGAAAATGCGCACCGATGTCATCCAGACAAGCGCACCCCAGGATGGCGTCAATGAGGGCGTGGAGCAGCACGTCGCCGTCGGAATGGGCCAACACTTGCGGAGCATGGGGGATGAGTACGCCGCCAAGTTTCATCGGACGGCCCTGGCCGAAACGATGTACATCATAGCCCATACCCGTGCATGTTTCTCGCTCAGGAACTGCAGCGTGCAAAAAAACAAGGTCTTCTGGTCGGGTGATTTTCACGTTATTGGCCTCCCCAGGGATAACGCACACCTCGTGCCCCAACGCCTCCAAGAGGGCGGCATCGTCGGTGACTGTCAGCCCGACGCGCAGAGCGTACGCATGGGCGGCACGCAATTCGTCCAGGGCAAAGCCCTGCGGGGTCTGCACGGCCACCAGATCCGCCCGCGGCAGGGTGTCGGTTACGCGCCCGTCGGCAACCATCTTGATGGTATCGGTAACCGGGATAGCCGGGATAACGCCGACAGCTCCTCCGGCCAGAGCAGCACAGACGCGACGTACCAGCTCCGGACGAAGAAAGGGCCGCGCTGCGTCGTGGATAAGCACAGAGCGCGCTTGTGCAGGCAGTACGCTGAGGCCCAGACGCACCGAGTCCTGACGCAATGCCCCGCCGGTCGCCACCAGCCAGGGCAATCCCAAGTCGTCCCTGTGTTGCAGGTTGGCAAGCATGTCTTGGGCTGCCCCCATGTCCCGTTCAGGGAAGACGAAGACCACGCCTGCCACGGTCGCACTGCGGCTCATGGCCCGGGCAGAATGCCAGAACAGGGGCGCACCGCGCCAGTGCAAGAACTGCTTGGCCGCACCGTCCAGGACGGCAGACAGCCGACTGCCCTGCCCAGCGGCGAGGATGAGCGCCCAAGGTTTGGACGCCGGGCATTGCGGTTGAGACTCTTCGGGCATGGGTTTCTTCCTTGCAAACTGCGCTAGATTCTTCCCTAGCCCACGCCGTGGGCAAGGCCGTGCTGCAGACGGGAGTCAAACGGTAAGCCGGGTTCTGTCGTACGTTGGCCGCACGTGACCGTCATTCCTCTAGGAGCGCGGTTACCCACGCCCTCCAGCAACCTACCCGGAAGGTCATGGCCGGGCCGACCGCCTTCCCTATTTGGTCTTGCTCCGAACGGGGTATGCCGAGCATGCCGCGTCACCGTGGCATCTGGTGGGCTCTTGCCCCACCGTTTCACCCTTACCACGCCTTGAGACGTGGCGGTTTCCTTTCTGTGGCGCTTTCCGAGGGTCGCCCCCCCTGGGTGTTACCCAGCGTCCTGCCCTGTGGAGTCCGGACTTTCCTCCCCGGGGACGAACCCCGCAGCGACGGTCTGTCCAACTCCCGCCTGCAAATATGACCTGAATGACGTCAGGATTCTTGGGCAGCGTCAGCCATCTCTTCAGCTTCTTGTTGCCCTGCGCCTGGGGATACCCCCTCGTCATCCAAGGAAAAATGTTCGCACCAGAAGATAAGACGCTGGCAGTTGGGGCAGCTCAAAATCTGCTGACCGCGCTGCAATTCAATAAAGGACTGCGGGGGAACTGCAATATGACAGCCAGAGCAGATACCGTCCTTCACAGCCACGATGACGGGGTGTTCAAGCCTTTTGCGAATGAATTCATAGCGTTGGAACACGGGCCGAGGGATAGCAGCGCCTACCAAGGCACGTCGTTCAGCAAGCTTCTCAAGGTCGTCCCTGGCCGTTTGCAGTTTTACATCCATACTGCTGTGCTTTTCTTCCAGCTCGGCCTTGAGCGCGTTGTACGTGGCATTGATCTCTGTCAGAGCCTCATTTTGCGACTGCAATTCCTCAAGGAGTGTGGCCTTCTCTTCCTCGCGGGAACGGTTTATGCGCTCCATGCTGTCCATTTCACGCATCATGGCATGATATTCACGCTGGTTGCCCACCTGCATAAGCTTGTTCTTGCTTTTCTTGATGCGGGCCGAATCGTCATCAATTTCATGCGAAAGGCGCTTTTGCTGATCCTGCAAATGGGATAATTTGTCCAAGATGTAGTTGCGCTGCGCCTCTGTAGCGGAAAAACGCTGTTCAAGACTCTTCAGTTCGTTTGGGGCGCGCTCCAACTGCTGTTTGACCATGTGGATGTCATCATCGACTTTTTGCAATTCCACAAGCTGTCGAATTTGTTCAAAGTATACTGCATTGTTCATAGTGTTCATGCGGCAATCCTCCTGAAGCGCAGTAGGGAAACGGGTCGGAAAACCTAGGGCATTGGCTGCGGACGAAAGGGCGAGACAGAAGGCACAAAGATTACCTCTAGCCCCTCAAGGCGTTCTTGCAGCTGCATGGCCATGCGTCGCATCATCTCTTCTTCCAGGCTGTGATGCCCCACATCCAGAAGACATATCTCCGCATCCAAGGCCGTATGGTATTTGACGTCGCCCGTGATGAACACTTCTGCGCCGACAGACTGTGCCGCTCCGATCAGGGAGGAACCGGATCCCGTGCAGTAGGCCACACGACGCACGATTTCTGGCTGCGGACCGCAGGCCGAAACGCTGGGCAAAGGCGCATGGCGTGCGATCAAAGCGATGATTTCCTCGATGCTCATGGCTTCGGGCACGTCGCCTGCGAGACCGAAGCCCAAGGGCAATTCCCCCTCGGATGCGGCTGCCACAGGCTCAAGGACGCAGCGCCTTTCAAGTCTCAACTCCTCCGCAAGCCAGCCGACAGGCCCGCAAGGATTGACGTCCAAAGAGGTATGCGCCGCGTAGAGCGGCACATCGGCCCGCAGCAAAAGACGCAAACTCTCGTGCCATGCGTCCAGGCGGTTGGGCAGCGTCGGCTTGAGCGAGAGAGGATGATGACTGAGGATGCACTCTGCTCCGCGATCCAAAGCTAGGGCGATGGATTGCGGTTTCGGATCCAAGCAGACTGCAAGTATCGCGGCCTCACGCCGCCTGGCGGCAACCTGCAGTCCGGATGCGTCCCAAGCTGCGGCGGCGGCGAGGGGGGCGATTCTTTCTATTTCTGAACGTATGTTGGTAAGTTGCATGCCGACATTCCCTGTGCTAGGAACGCAGATAGCGTATGGCGTTGACAAAAAGCAACGTGCCTGGCGGATCCAGCTCGCCACGAGTCCAGCCCGGATGGTTGGTGACATGGTGGAAAGCCTCGGGGTGCGGCATAAGGCCCAGAACATGCCCCGTGGGATCTGTCAGGCCGGCAATGCTCAGACTGGAACCGTTGGGATTAAAAGGATACGCCTGCGTAGGGCGGCCCGTGTCCGGATCCGCATACTGCAGAGCAATGAGCTGTTCCGCCTCCAAGCGCTGTAAGGTGGGTTCGTCGCGGGCGATGAGCTTGCCCTCGCCGTGCCGCACGGGCATGGTCAGCAGAGGCAGCCCCTGCGTGAACACACAAGGGCTTGCGGCATTGGGCAAAAGATGCACCCAGCGGTCTTCAAATCGGGCGGAATCGTTGTGCCCCAGGGAAACTTGGCGCTCGAAGCGCCTGCCGTCCAACGCGGGCAGCACTCCCAGCTTGACCAAAAGCTGGAAACCGTTGCATATACCAAGAATTAACTTGCCTGCTTCAAGAAATTCGCGCAGACTGTCCAAGAGGAGCTTGCCTGTGGCGTCCTTGAGATAGCGCCAGCGCATGGCCCCGGCCTGGGCCGCGCCAAGATCATCGCCATCCAGAAAACCGCCGGGAAAGATGAGAAAATGGTAGGCATCCAGGCGTACCTTAGCGGAAACCAAGTCGGAAAAATGCACGACATCAGCTCTGTCTGCTCCGGCTAGCCGCGCCGTATGGGCGGTTTCCAGATGTGAATTGGTGCCATAGCCGGTGATGACCAGGGTGTTGACCATACGCATGCGGCAGGAGCCTCCTTGGCACAGAAACATATCTGTTGCGGCGAGCGCCGGGCCTGCCTAGAGGCAACATGGCCCGATGCCATACGCCGAACCCTTGGGTGCGACTGTACGACGAAAAATTAAATACTACACGGCATGGCCTGCCTAGTCAATGCCATGCACGGACAGAAAACAACAGACATGCTCAAAGTTTTTTTCCTTGTCACTCTCATTCCACCGCTCTATCTCTGTCTGCGCCTCGTGTGCAAGCGTGCGTGGCCCTTGTGGACGCGCCTTGCTGGCTGTGCTTTCTTGCTCGTGATATCCCAAGTCTACAGCCTGAATTCCGCCATTTTCCGCAACCTGTCCGGGCCGGACATGCCGGACTGGCTGCTGTTGCTGCAGATATGGCTGTTCACGAGCATGCTGCTTTTTTTCCTCGTCCTGCTCGTACGGGACGTGTGGCGTGCGGCCTGGCACTTGTTGTGCGCGGCCTGGCGGCGTCTGCGGGCTTTTCGCCGACCTGCATCTGTTCCTGGCAGGCGCGCCTTTTTACGTCAGGGCTTGTCCGTCGGGATGACGTTGTGCGCCCCGACTGTGTGCCTTGGTACAGCGGCTGCTGGGCTTGCCAGGGGGACGGCTGTGCCGCAACTACAGCACACTGAGGTCTTTTTCCCCCATTTGCCCCCGGGCCTGGATGGCTTTCGCATCGCCCAGCTCACGGATGTGCATATCGGCCCCCTGACCAGCATTGACTGGGTGCGGCAGGTCGTGGCGCGCACCAATGCCGCACGGCCCGACCTCATCTGCCTCACCGGCGATTTGACAGACGGACGCTGGGATTATCAGGTGGCGCGCGGGGGAAGCCGCAGGGAAGCCGTGCGAGAATTTTCCTCCTTCCGGGCACAGCACGGTGTCTTTGCCTGTACTGGCAATCATGAATATTACAGTGATTATGCGGGCTGGATGGCCTTATACGAGGACGTGGGCATACGCATGCTACATAACGCGGCGGTTGTTCTCCAGCACCATGACGCACTGCTGGCCCTGGCAGGCATGGACGATGCCATGGCGTACGGACTCAAACCCGTCCAAACCAAGGCCAGCCTGCTGCCCGCAATGCCCGGTCACGCGCAACATGCCCTGCGCATTGTCCTGGATCACCGCCCCATTCGGGCTGCTGAACATGCTGCAGCAGGGGCAGACTTACAGCTCTCCGGTCACACCCACGGCGGACAGTGCCTGGGCATGGACAGAATCGTGGCCAGAGCCAACAAAGGCTTTGTGCGCGGCTGGTACGCGGTGTCGGGCATGCCCCTCTATGTTTCGAACGGTGTCGGTCTGTGGTCGGGCTTCCCCGTGCGGCTCGGTATTCCGGCAGAGATCGCGCTTATCACCTTACGGCTTGGGACAGGTCCCGCCTTGCGGCAAATGTAGATAGCGTAAAGCATATAGTACCTGCGGGAGTGACAGTCTATGGATGATTTTTTGAAGCACGCAGTAGAATTGGCGCGTGCGCAGGCTTCTGTGCGTGTGATGACAGAAGAGGAAATAACGGCCTTTGTCGCAAGGATGGCCAATAATCTCCGTGCAATGGCAGCCGGAGAAGATTTCGCGGAAAATGCCTACACTGTCGCAGCAGAAAACCTCAAGAAGTGTATCAAGGAAAAAAGTGTCACCTGCCTGGAATGTGGAAAAAGTTTCAAGCTTCTGAGCAAAAAACATCTGGCCCAGCATGGACTCACGCCGGAAGAATATCGGACAAAATATGGCCTTCAAGAGGGAACGCCGCTGGTATGCAAGACCCTGCAACGTGACCGCCGCAAAAAAATGATGGAAATGCAGCTCTGGGAAAGGCGTCGCAAACCGGCCACCCAGAAAGAGTAATGCCCATGAGAGAGCAAACGTCTTTCTTTGACACAGGGGCTGACGTCGTTCGCCATCTGGAGAGCTTGGGCCTGTTCCATGTGGACTTGGGGCTTGCGCGCATGCAGCGCGCCCTTGTCGGTCTTGGACTGACCTCCCCGCCTTACGTGACGGTGCAAGTACTGGGCACCAACGGTAAGGGTTCCACAGCCGCCTTTCTCGCATCGCTGGCGCAGTCCTGCGGCTGTCGGACGGGCCTGTATACGTCGCCGCATTTTGTCAGCCCCACAGAGCGCATACGCATTGGCGAGCCTGGGAGGGATGTTCTCCTCCCCTGGCCCTTGGAACGCTGGACACAAGCAGCCAATGCCGTCATGACGGCGGCGCCAGATTTGACGTATTTTGAATTTCTCACGGCCCTGGCCCTGCGGATTTTCCAGCAGGAAGGTGTCGAACTGGCCGTGCTGGAAGCTGGACTCGGCGGTCGTCACGATGCCACCAGCGCTGCACCAGCCCACTGCCTGTGTTATGGTCCCATTGCCATGGATCACAGCGACGTCCTTGGCCCAACACTGGCCGACATCGCCACCGACAAGGCTGCCGCTATCCGCAGTCCGGCGCCGGTATGCACGATACCCCAGTTCCCCGTGGCTGCTGCGGCCCTGGTCAGTGCGGCCTACCAACAGCAAGCTGAGCTGGTGCAGGCCAGGCATGTGGCGGCGGATGTGTCCTTGGGACTGGCCGGGCCGCATCAACGCGCCAATGCCGGCCTTGCCTTGACGGCCTGGGGCAAGGTAGCGCCCTTGCTGGGACGGGACAGCCAGGACTGGGCGCTCCTGGCCAGGGGCTTGTCCCGAGCCTTTTTGCCTGGCCGCCTGCAGCGCGTTGCAAGCAGTGCGCAATACCCGCCGCTGCTTCTGGATGGTGCGCACAATCCCCACGGCATGACGGCCTTGATCGCGGCCATGCGTGCCCAAGGGGTGCGTCCGGCGGGCGTTGTGTTCTCTTGCTTGGGCGACAAGGACTGGCGGCCCGGCCTGCGCATGCTACGCACGTATACTGGTACTGTGCCCTATGTCGCCGTACCCCTGGACAATCCCCGCGCGGCGCTGATAGAGGATATGGTCGCCGCCTGCAACGCCGTGCAGCCTGCTACGGCTGTGGCTCTTCCCAAGGGTGGAAATGCCCTGAACGAGCTGCTGCTCAAGGCCCGTGCTTGGCCCGAGATCAGCCCTGCGCGCCCGCTATTGATCACGGGTTCCCTCTATCTGCTGTCGGAAATTTTTGCCCTGCACCCTCGCCTGCTCTTGCCCGACGCCAGGGCATGACCTTAAGCCCTGTTCTTTCCTCAGTCGGCTTCATGCTCCTCTGGGCACGGCATGTATTGCCAGGCCACGATTCTACGGCTATCTTTCCTTGCGCGAGAAAAACGCCAGGGACGCATGGAGCGCGTCCTTGCGGCAGGTATGACACTATACACGCTCTCTGGAGGCAACTCTATGGAATTCTTGAAAAAAGCCAGCCATTCTGCGGAACAGCACGCCAATGAGGCCAGAAAGGTTGTGGAAGCTGTGCTGAAAGACATCCGTGCGCGCGGTGAAGATGCGGTGCGAGACCTGGCAAAAAAATTCGATCATTGGGATCAGGACTTTATCCTCTCCCCGGAAAAGAAAGCACGGCTGATAGCGATGGTGCCACAGAGCGTCCAGGACGACATCCGCTTCGCCCATGATCAGATCACGGCCTTTGCCAGAGCGCAGCGCGAGAGCATCAGGGATTTTGAAATTGTGACGCCGGCTGGCGTACGCGCCGGGCAAAAAGTCATCCCTATGGACACTGTGGGCTGCTACATTCCCGGCGGTCGTTTTGCCCATACCTGCTCGGCGCTGATGAGCATTGCTACGGCCAAAGTGGCCGGTGTCAAGCATATCATCGCGGCCACGCCCCCGCGTGGGGACAGCATTGATCCCTCGGTGTGTTTTGCCATGGATCTGGCCGGAGCGGACATCATCCTGGAGATGGGCGGCATCCAGTCCATAGCGACTCTGGCCTACGGCCTGTTTACCGGACATCCGGCAAACATGATCGCCGGGCCGGGCAATGCCTTTGTGGCCGAAGCGAAAGCCCTGCTGACGAGCGAAGGCTTGTGCGGTATCGACCTCTTCGCCGGTCCGTCTGAAATCGCCGTCATCGCCGACGCAACGGCAGATCCCATGACCGTGGCCATTGACATGCTCTCCCAGGGAGAGCATGGCCCGAACTCGCCGGTCTGGTTGTTTACGGATTCACGAGAACTGGGTGAAAAAGTTTTGGAACTTCTGCCCAAACTCATAGCCGACATGCCAGACCCCAAGACGCCGGAGGCCGGTTGGCGCGATTTTGGAGAGGTCATCCTGTGCCGGGATCGTGAAGAGATCGCCGAAGTAAGCGACAAGTACGCTCCCGAACACCTTGAAGTCCAGGCCCAAGACCTTGAATGGTGGCTGCAGCGCTTACGCTCTTACGGTTCCCTGTTCATGGGCGAGTTCAGCAACGTTCCCCACGGCGACAAATGTTCTGGACCCAACCATATCCTACCGACCAAGAAGGCGGCGCATTTCACAGGCGGGCTGAATGTGCATAAATATTTGAAAATCATGACATATCAGGAGCCGACATCCGTAGATGCCTGCCTGAAGATCAGCGAATACGCTTCTCGCCTGTCCCGCGTTGAAGGCATGGAAGGCCATGCCCGCGCCTGCGACTGGCGTTTGCAAAAGTTTGCGCCAGAAAAGACATGGAATTTTCCCGTCTACAAGCACCCCCAATACTGATCTCCGCTGTGGCCGCCTACATGGTAGGCCACGCATTGTCCTTGTTACTGCGGATGCAAACAAAGCCATGCCATCGGCTGAAGAGCGCTTGCCCAGCAGCCAGGGCATGGCCTTACTATTATCAGGAGAAGAACCATGACGCCACACCTCGCCTACAAGCCAAAAAATATCTGGGAACACGCCGATGCCAAAACCCGCAACAACATGGCAGCGCTGGCGCAACGCTATATGGATTTCCTCACGCGCTGCAAGACGGAACGCGAAACCGTGGCCCATGTGCGTCAACGTCTGCTCGATAACGGCTATCAGGAAGACTTCGGCACGGATCGCGTCTTCCGCTGCCTGCGGGGCAAGGCGCTCTTCGCGGCGCGTCGTGGCCGTGTCCCGCTGGACAAGGGCCTGGCTTTGGTGGCGGCCCATGCTGACAGCCCCAGGCTGGATTTCAAGCAGCGCCCCATTGTGGAACAGGCTTGCGTGGCCCAGGCAAAAACCCATTATTACGGCGGCATACGCAAATACCAATGGCTGGCACGTCCGCTGGCCCTGCACGGCGTCGTGGTGCGTGAATCCGGTGAGGTTCTGCCCGTGGTCTTGGGTGAAGAAACGGACGAACCCGTGTTCTGTATTGCCGACCTGCTGCCACATCTGGCGCAGCAACAGGTCAAGCAGCCCGTCAGCGAGGCATTTGACGCGGAAAAGCTCAATGTCATCCTGGCGCACAGTTGTCAGCAAAAATCCGGAGACAAAGACGAGGAAAAAGAAACCAAGGATCCCGTGAAGACCCGACTGTTAGAGCTGTTGCACGAGAAATACGGCCTTACCGAGGAAGATTTCATCACTGCTGAGCTGCAGGCCGTGCCCGTCGGCCCGGCGCGTCTTGTGGGTTTTGACGGCTCTCTGGTGGGGGCCTACGGGCAGGACGACCGCATTTGCGTGTTCACGGCCCTAGAGGCCATGCTGGAGGCTGAAGCCGCAGGCCGCAGCATGGCCCTCATGATCTGGGACAAAGAAGAAATCGGTTCCGACGGGGCCACGGGAGCATCGTCGCGCTTTTTGCAATACTGCATGGAAGACCTGGTTCGCGCATGGTGCCCCGGTGTGCCTCCTTCGCACGTACTCTTGGAAAGCCGCGCCCTGTCTGCCGATGTCAACGGTGCCCTGGATCCAGACTATCAGGACGTCCACGAAAAGCAGAATGCCGCGCTATTGGGTTATGGCCCTGTGTTCTGCAAATATACCGGCTCGCGCGGTAAGTACGGGGCCAACGATGCCGACGCCGAATTTTTTGGGGAGCTACGCGGCCTGCTCAATGCCCGGGCCATTGCCTGGCAGGCTGCGGAGCTGGGCAAGGTGGATCACGGCGGCGGTGGCACCGTGGCGCTCTTCCTTGCGGCCTACGGCATGCGCGTCATTGACCTTGGGCCGTCCCTCCTCTCCATGCACAGCCCCTTTGAACTGGCGAGTATTGCCGACGTCTACGCTACCAAGCAGGCGTATCAGGCATTTTTCGAGGCGCCCGTACAGCAGAACTGATCAACAGGCATCCGGCTTGAATTCAAAAAGACTTGCCGGACGCCTTCTTGCCCGACTGCAGGCTCAAAACTGGCTTGGCCTAACGACGCCACATTTTCTCATGGACAACCCGCACGTCATTCCCATGAGAACCGCGCTGCTGCACGATAAACGTGCCAGCCATCTTGTGGTGACGCGTCCTGAACCAAGCCTTGACTTCCCAGGCATGTTTGCCTGCATAGCGGATATCGGTTGGTGCAGACATGCGTTCCGGTTTTCCGTGCAATGCGCCCTTGATGTGCGCCTCCACACAAGCTTGGATGGCATGCGACGAAACATGTTGGCCGGAAGCATGCGGCGATGCGTGGTGCCCCGGAGCATGCGGCGGTGCAGCAGGAACCTGTTGCCCTAGAACGATCGTCATGGCGATGGCAAAAAACATGACGACAAGCTTTTTCATCAAAAATTCCTTTGTTGTTTGAAACCTCCCCCTTTAGGGGGAAAAATGCTATTGACGGACGGCGAAGCCGATGGCATCCTTACCCGTAACCCCTTCCTTCAGGGAGGGGCAATCCGCACGGCTCCTATCCGCCGGTGACGGAGTCAGTCGGCGGATG
>JAFTCE010000119.1 GCA_017454855.1 Desulfovibrio sp. | reverse complement strand
GCTGTCTGCTAGAAGTTTTTCGTCGGTTGTGCCAAAAGCCCTCGCCAGGACGGCAATGAGGTGCCTAGGACACGCCAAGGCTCCGCCTTGCCGGAAATGTTGTCTATTTTCGCCGATTTTCCCAAGATTCTTCTGAAAAAATAAATAGATACGAGCGCTACTCGTGATTTGACGGCGTTTGCGGGAACTGCTATATAAACAGAGTTCTTGCAGGGCTGCGAGCGTACCAAAGCGTTTTCCCAAGTTCGTGGCCGTGCGCGTGGCCGCGCAGTCGGTCATTACAGGAATGGCGTACTGGAAGCCTCTGACGTCCTGCCTGTCACGTCCACAGCCTATGCTGGGGTGAAGGTGCGCACATAAGGCAGTCTAAGGCGGTGACTTCCATGAATATGCCAGAGATAGCGGAGTTCCTGCGTATTTTGGGCGTAAAGAACATGCAGCAGGACGAGGATCGTGGATGGGTGCGGGCTTCGTGCCCTCTGGCTCCGTGGCAACACGAAGGTGGTCGCGACAGGAAGCCGTCTTTTGGCATCAAGATGCCGGAGCAGGAGGGCGAAGTTCCCTACTACCACTGTTGTACCTGCCAGGCCAAGGGTTCGCTGCCCACGCTCGTTACGTTGCTGATGCGCCTGTCCGGCAACCGCATGACGAAAGCCAGCAAATATCTCTCACAATTTCTTTTCTTCAAGAATGACGAGGAGGAAGTCTCCGGTCGCAGGCGCATTGTCCTCCATGACAGGTTTGTGGATACCCGTTTTACAGAACGGGAGGTGCGCCGTAACGTACCTGTACCGCCAGAAGTCCTTGCGCAATTCCCCCCGCTGTACGAAAAGTGCGACCTGAACGCCCACAGGGAAGCTCTCTTGTGGCTTGGAAAAGAACGCGGCATTAGCGTGGCCGCCATGCGCAAGTATCAAGTGCGTTTGTACGTCAGTCCTTTGGACGAAGTGGGGGTGTTGTTCCCGATTATCGACAGGGACGGCGAGACCGTGCTGGACATGTGGGCACGACTGATTGACAGCCAGCAGTTCTTTCGCGTCACGCGTTCCCTGTCACGTTCTCCGCTTGACTACAAGGCCCCCAACCTGCTCTTTGGCAATCATCTCTTTGAGCCTGGCAGGCCCATTATCCTCGTTGAGGGAGCCATGGACGCTCTCAAGCTGGAGTCTCTGGGGGTTCACCGCGCAATGGCGTCGATGGGCGCGTTGTCCACAGAGCAAGCGGAATCGCTTCCGGCGTCTGCCGTCTTCCTTGGATATGGTAGTGACGCCGCAAGCCGAAAGTTTGCCAACAGGGCACGGAAGAAGCTCGGCAACGTGCCTTCTGTGTATCTTTTGGACTGGAGCCTTGCTGGCTGTAAGGATGTCGGGGAGTTGGCAACGGAGGATCAGCTCAAGAAAGTCTATGCTGCCCGCATCAAAATCGTGGACGCTCCCAAGGTGCAGGAGCGTGTGATCCAAAACAAGCCTCGTGCGAAACTGCACGTTTACAAAGACGACGGTACTTTTTTGTTGATGATTTGCTTTAGGCCCTAGGAGTCTGCTATAAGGGGGTCAACGCACACACTACTGAACCCTTTGCCAGAGAGGAAGCCATGTCCTATAGCAAAATTATCCTTTCGACCCATGCCTATGTGCCCAAGGCGGAAATCCAAACACCGCTCTCAGGGCTGCGACAGTCCTTCACGCTCGTTTCCAAGTTTGAGCCAAACGTGTCCGTGCAGATATATGACGAGGATGTGACGTATTTCGGCTATCCGAGGCACTACACGGATTTCGAGCTGCAGACGTCGAACCTCATTGACCTGCGTAGCCTGGGCCAGGCTGCCAGCTTTGCCATGTGCGACGGTTTCGCCCTGCGGGACAACCAGAAAGCGTATATGGAGAAATTTTTGCACACAAGTGCAAAGGGCAAGACTGGCTGGTTGCTGAATCTCTCTACCGGTGGCGGCAAAACGATTTTGGCCTGCCGGATGCTGCAGGAGCTTGGCCGGACGGCCTTGGTCATTGTGCCCAGGCAGCATCTTGTCAAGCAGTGGATGGAGCGCATCCTGGAGTTCACGACGCTAAGGCAAGAGGACATCGGCATTGCCCAGCAGAATATTTGCGAGTACAAGGGTAAGAAAATCGTTGTCGGCATGGTGCATTCGCTGTCCAAGGACAAATACACGGAGGAGTTCAAGAAGCATTTCGGGGTGGTGGTGTTTGACGAGTGCCATGTGACCGGAGCGCAGACCTTCAGCGAGACCCTGGGCATGTTCCCGGCCAAGTACCGCATTGGCCTGTCGGCCACGCTGGAGCGCAAGGACAACTTGCAGGATGCCTATACGCTGTCGCTTGGGCAAGTGCTGTTGGCTCCGGATAAGATAACGACCTTGGTGCAACCTAAAGTCATCCTTCGCGCCTATAAGACGGCCCAGCTGCATCCCTATCTGGATAACATGAAGGATGCCAAAGCGCGGAGGGGCAAGCTGATTTCTGAGCTGGCCAAGGACCTTGCCAGAAACGCTCTGATAGGCGGTTATGCCAAGAAGTTTGCCGATTCCGGTCGCCGCGTTCTCGTCTTTTCGGATAGGGTGGAACAGCTCAAGCTCCTGCGGGACATCCTGACCAAGCGGCACGGCCTGCGTCTGGCTGCTGTTGGCCTGTTCACGGGTTCGACCAAGGCCGGGGACAGGAAGGTCATCCTGGCCCATAGCCAGGTCATCCTGGCGACGTATGGCGTCATGGCTATGGGCATCGACGTGCCGGACTTGCGAGCCGTCATTTTTGCCACGCCGATCGCAGACGTGGCGCAGGCCGTGGGCCGCATCCTGCGTTTGTGCGAGGGCACGAAAGACCCTGTGGTGCTGGACATCGTCGATACGGCCTATGCCGACTGCATGCGTTGGGCCTCTATGCGCCAGACGTATTACCACGACACGGCCAAGGCCAAGCTCTACGAGGTGCAGTGATGCCAACCAACCCAACAGATCGCTCGCCAGCACACATCAGAATTGCCTGCTGATGCAGAAGGGGATATGGCGCAATGTAGGGAAGGGCAAGGCATTTGACTTGCATGCCCTGGCGGTGTAACGGTTGTCGTCGGGTCTGAAATTGCATTCGTGGTGGATGAGATCATGTATGTGGTCTTCGATGTCGGACGGGAGTTGCAGGCCGACGACATTCGTTTTCATTCAGGAGGAATCAATGTCCCAAAAAATGACGCAAGACGTGGCTATGATTGGCAGTGAACGTTCCGTGCGCCATGCCGCAGCGACACGCTGCCGTGAACGCATTTCCAACGCCTTGCGCGGGGCGACCGTGGCCTTTTATGACATGGCAATGGGTCTGCTCGAAGCCTATGAACAAGAGTACCACAAGGAATGGGGCTTTGAGAGCTTCAAAGCCTACGTCGAGGCAGAACTCGATATGAAGTTCCGTGCCGCCTACTACATGGTGGAGATTGCCCGCACTGTGCGCAAGCACGGCCTTGACGCCAACCGTGTGCAGCAAATCGGCTGGACGAAGATGCGCGAGATAACGACGGCGCTGGAGGAACGCCCCGAAGAGCAGGAACGGTATCTGCATATGGCCGAGTCCATGAGTGCCCGCGAACTCAAGAAAGCAATGCACTCGGAAGTTACCCCGGGGGATGCCCAGAAGGTGAAGCCTAGCATCATGCGCTTGTCGCTGAAGTTCGAGGGGGACGACGCAGGCATTCTTTCCGAGGCATTGGCAATGGCGTACGCCGACATTGGTCGGGAGGATGTCAATCAGGCATTGTCGCATATCGCTGGCGAATGGCTGATGGCCCGTGGCGGCGGAGCCAATGCTTCCACGCTTGAGCAGTGGCAGGCATTCATCGAAAAGACCTTCGGCATCCGGCTCGTTCGGGCTGAGGGTGGTGAGTCCCTCGACACCATTTTGACCGACGCCTTTACTCCGCAGGACAAAGAGAGCATTGACGTCCAGGGCAGCGGGGACGATGCTCTTGACGAACTTCTCAAGTAGCGGCTGCACCTCTGGTTGGCGGGAGGCTTCCCGCCAAACATTTCAGGAGTCTTGGACGACTTTTTTGACCAATGTGTCCAGAAGGCGTCTTGTAGAAAGGCGGCATGTGTGGTATATTTCGCCCATAAAGTATAACCTCACCCACGCTAGGGAGGCATCCTATGGCAGAAGAACAACCAAAGAAGTACTACCCCAATCGTGCAAACGTCATTTCTTCGCAACAGCTCAAGAAGCACAACATCCAACGTAAGGAATGCGCAGACGGTCGCACCTTGTTCTTCTTAAGTACCGACCATCCCGCCTTTGAGCGAGTTGTGGGACGGGAGCCGCAAGAAGTTTTCCCGGACTGGCATGGAGAGATTCCCCTAGGCGATACTGCTGCGGAGGCTGTCATTGCCCTTTACGGCCTGTCCAACACGGCTTTGTATCATACGGACGCCTTTATTGACTGCATAACCAAGATACCGGAGGCCCCAGAGAAGATGATGTCCCTGCTGAGAGCAGCGGCCTATGCCAAGTATGACGGCAGGCATCACCGTCGTCTTGCGGACGATACGCTGACGGCCATAGAGAAGGCCCTAGCCATTTTGGACATCAGTCCTGCGGACATCGTGGAGGATTTTCGTTACCTGCGCGGGTAGCGAAGCACGTGATTGCAAAAAACTGCGCAGGCCGTCATGGATAGTGCTCTGCCGCACACTCTGGGCTGGCTTGTCATCACTGCGATGCTGCTGGTGGCATAGAGGGGGTGGCGTTCGTGACGGCCTTTGTGGAAATTTTTCCTTGATAAGCAAGCAGCAGAAAAGGGATTGTATCCGCTCACGGGGGTTGGAGTTGTCAATTATCTAAAATTTATCCAACGCGCCGTAAAACCCCGTCCTTCAGGACGGAGTTATCTTGGATTTCGCTCGACCGCACATGCGTGCGGCACTCGCAGGGTAGCACCTTGACTGGAATCTTGCCTTTTCAGTCCGGCGTACGCTGATTTTCGATGTACTGTCTGAGGACTGAAATCGGAGCGCCACCACAACTACCGGCAAAGTAGCTTGGTGACCAGAGAGAACCGCCCCACAGTTTGC
>JAFTCE010000118.1 GCA_017454855.1 Desulfovibrio sp. | reverse complement strand
TGGCCATTCGCTAAAGCGTGTGGGTCAAGGACACCTTGTGGGGGTTGGGGACGTGCAAGCACTGCCCAATAGAATCATTCTCCCGGAGCCGCTGTCGCCCTGCCAAATGAAGCGCGCAGGAGGACGCCGTCAAGGGCGCGAAGCGGCGAAAGCGAACCCTTGACGGCGGCAACGGCGCGATTATGTCGGCAGGGCAAGACGCGGCAAGGGAGAATGAAATTCTCTTGGTGGGCTTGAGCATTCTTATCTTACTTTCTTCGTTTGTTGACGAAAGGCAACTCTTCCTAGTTCATGTAACCCATACGCTTTAGCGAGGAGCCAAAAAATTTCCTTCCAGGTCAAGCATGCGTTGTGATCAACGTAATGTACTTTCAGTCTCAGCTTATGAGCAATTTGTTTTGTACACTGCGCACACCTCTTCCCAATGAACTCACTGCTTCATCAAATTCCTTTTGAAGGCTTTCTATAAGTTCGCGAACAGAAATAATCTTATTGACACGGGCAACATTAGCGCCGCAAAACGCAAAACCTTTTTCGAGATTACCCTTCATGGCATTGATAAGCGCTTGTGCAATGCAGTAAGGTGTTTTTTCCTGCTGGCAGGTGTGTACACAGTGAAAGATACACTTGAAAGGCTTTTTCTTACCAGCACGTGATTCGTTGATAAATTCATTTTCCAAGGCACGCCCTGGCATACCTACCGGACTTTTTATAATGGTAATGTCTTCTTCCTTGGCAGCCAGATAGCTCTGCTTAAAACGTTCGTCCGCATCACACTCGTAAGTTGCAACAAAACGGGTACCCATCTGAACGCCTGAAGCGCCAAGATCAAGAAACGTTTTGATATCCGCCCCGCTATACACGCCACCAGCGGCAATGACGGGTATGGCATGTCCACATCTATCTTCCAATGGTTTGACAACTTCAACCACCTGCGGCACCAACACTTCCAGTGCATGTTCAGGATCCTGCAGTTCTTCTGGCTTAAAACCCAAGTGTCCACCTGCCTTTGGTCCTTCAACGACAAATGCATCCGGCGTATATCCAAAACGCTTAAACCATTTTTTTGCAATGATAGTGGCAGCCCTTGCGGATGAAACTATGGGTACAAGTTTTGTCTTGAAATCCTGTTTTTTCTCCTCACACAATTGTTGTAAATAATTTGGCATATCCAAGGGCAAACCTGCCCCAGAAAAAATAATATCCGCTTTATTTTCAATAGCCGTGCGTACCATCTGGGCAAATGTTGTCAAAGCTACCATAATATTGACCCCAATGATACCGCTAGTGAGCTGACGTGCTTTCAAAATCTCATTGCGCAATGCCCGAAGGTTCGCTGCTAACGGATCTTTAGCCACATCTGGTTCCTTCATGCCAATCATTGCCCCGGCTATAACACCTATGCCACCGAGATTCGCCACGGCTGATGCCAGACCGGCTAAAGAAATACCCACTCCCATGCCGCCTTGCACTACAGGTATTCTTGCCGTGAGATCGCCAATTTTCAGCTCGGGAAATGACATAACGAACTCCGTGATTTTCTGTCTCGACCAATGGTCATGTTGGCCACAAGCGGTATCTTACCATCAAAACCAATGCCAAAGAAATCTTGGGCTGCGTTCCATATGTAGTCCACATTGCGGTGCAGGCATGTTCTTTCTCAACGAGTGAAGTAAGGTAGCCTTTGAATGTGAAAATAGCTACATATTTTTTCCAGCACATGCATGACGTTAGCCCGTACAAGCGCTCACTCTATGTCAAAGCTATACTAGTGATAATTTTCAAATATTACACATAGATGCATAAGAACAGCACCCGCAGTACTCACTCGGCAAAGCTGAAAACCATGGCATATGCCGCATATGCAACACGATCACGCACAGAAAAAGTGTACAGAAATGCAGTGCTTTCTGCCGTTCTTCCTGATCCATATTACCAAACAAGCTGTATTCCTTGCCGTTTTCGCGAAGTTCCACCAGTGCGGCGTCTCCCAAAGGACTAAAATTGGCGGCATGGGCCATAGCCATATAGCATGGCAACTGCACACTAGGCACACGCTCGCGTATTTCCTTAAAAACGACGTCCAATGTTGCAAGTTCCGAACCAGTTGGTCTGCCATTGTCCGGAAAGTGTGTACACAGTTCTTCAATGTGTTGGAAAAAAAGCGCATCCTTCCATAATTTCTGATGAAATTTCTTGATATACCCCGTTTTGTAATCGAGAATATAGATCAATCCTTCGCGCCTTTCCAGCCTGTCCAACCTTCCACAGAAAGCGTACTTATGAACTCCAAGAGTCAAAATCGCTTTCAGATTTTCCTCAAGAGCCATGATGCGTGTAGGAGTATGTTGATTTTGCAGGAAGCGCCACAAACGCACAGGCGCAGTTTCCTCCAGCATAAGGCAACTGCCCGGGGGCAGCTTCTGCCGCAACTCGGCCTTTTCAAAAGCTTCGGAAAAACATGCCTGCATTGTTTCCCGACTGATGTCTCCCTGATGTAGTTCCTTTTCCAGGTAGGGTTCAAACATCATCCGCAGCGCTTCATGGATGCAGTTGCCAACAGCTATAGGATCGTCATTTTCGTTGACTTCATGAAGTGGTTTCAGTTGACATAGGTATTGCCGTACAAAACGCATAGGGCATTGCAGGTATGTATCAAGCAACGTCGCCGAAAGTTCCCCTGTCAATATACGGCCCATGGCTCTGTCAAGAGCAGGTGCGCGCTCCAGTCTGGCGATGGTCGCAGGGACAGGACGCACCGAACACTTTGCCGTCATCAGTGGGGGCTGTCCAGGGCTTAAGAGATCGCCTCTACGCTGCTCTTCTTGCCAAATGAGCTGTTCTACAAAACGGCTTCGATTTTTTTTGCCATCAAAAAGAGAAGAACGCGTAATTCCTTCTTGCCATGAAAAATGCACTTCTTTCGCCCCGGCGCAGAGGCGATATACTGTGTAGGCGACGGTTTGCTCACGACCATAAACATTGGGCAAACCAAGATTTTGACGTAAAGAATCCGGCAACAAGGGGTCTTGCGCTGGTTTGCCGGGGAGCTTATCGTCAGTTGCGTCTACAATGAATACCCTATCAAAGTGCAGCAATCTGGTTTCGAGCATACCCATAACCTGCAGTCCCATAAGCGGCTCTGCTTCAAAGGGAACACGCTCTTCATGTAAAATTTGTCGTACGATGTTGTATAGCGTCGAAATGGGAAAACTTTTGTGCGCAAGGCAATTCTGTCGTAAACGAGGGACTGTATGACGTACAAGGCGGTACATGGCTTCGGCATCCAAAGGAAATCTACGCCACATATCGTTTCCATTACGCAAGAGAAAATTGCAAAAATCAAGTATCCATGTCCCCATTTCGTCTAAATTTGACGCCGTGCAGGGGCGTTGCAAGACATGTTCGTATATGCCATCAAGCAACGTAACCACTTCTTGAGAGAGTTCATGGGAACACTCGTCCATCAGGCTATCCCAATGCACAAAACGCGATCCTCGTCGAATGCTCTTTTCCAGACGGCGTAGGGTCTTACGCAGATGCGTAGGTATACCTTGCTCACCCTTGATTCCCAGCATATTCAGGTAGGGATGATGCAGACATTGCAGCAGATTACGCCAGTAATACCGACCATCTTCCGTACGTTTTTCGCAAAGTTGCAACACTGCTTCCAGCAGG
>JAFTCE010000117.1 GCA_017454855.1 Desulfovibrio sp. | reverse complement strand
TGAACTCCCTGCGCACGACATTGCGCCTGCAGGGGCCGGGCGGCGAAGAACTGCTGAAGCAACTGGCCGGAGGCAAACCCGCCACCCCGGAAGCCGTCCTCGCCAAGGCCGGTATGGCCCCGGACAGGGCCGCCAAATTTCTAGAGCTGCTGGATGGCGACATGCCCTCCGACCCTGCGGGCATGAAGGCCTTCGCCGCACAACTAGAACAGGCGGGCGGGTTCCCCCCCGGTTCCGTATCCGGCAAGCTGGAGGCATACAATGCCGCCCTCCAAAAGATGGGGCTCGATATTTCGGATGTTCCTTCAACGCCTGAGGCTGCAAAGTAATCTGCTGCTCCAGAGCCTGAAGCCCAGACACAACCCCCGCTCCCCAACCCTAAAGCTGAAGAACAGGCTGCGGCCACGCAGCCCGCACCCCCCACGGACAGGGAAGGCGTCATCGCCTGGCTGGCGGCGGGCAAAAGCCTGGCAGGTCTCTCTCTGGCGGGAATCAATCTCTCTTGGCTGGATCTCTCCGGACAGGATATGCATGGGGTGGACTTGAGCGGCGGCAGTCTTGTAGGCGCACAACTGGAAGGGGCGAACATGACGGGGGCGCGTCTGGCTGAAACCGACTGCACGGATGCCGTGTTCACCGACGCCGCGCTCACAGGGGCAACAATGGCCGGAGCTGTGGCGGCGAAAGCGCTTTTTCTGCGCGCCGATCTCACGGGAACGGACGCCACGGGCATCAAGGCTACGGATGCGGATTTTTCCGAATCAGTACTGGACAAGGCCGTGCTTACCAAAGGCTCTTTCGCCAACGCCACGTTCATTCAGGCGCGTGGGGAAGGCTGCGATGCCAGCAAAGCTGACTTCACCGGCGCCCGGCTGCGTTTCTGCCGTCTGGCAGGGGCCCTGTTTACTGATGCTGACCTCACCGGCGCGGACGTGCACGAATGCGCGCTGGAGAGAGCCGCTCTGCGCAATGCCGTGCTGGACAAGGCCAGTTTCTGCTACGGAACGTGCGTGACCGGGGCCGACCTGACAGGCGCCTCCCTGCAGGATGGCGTCTGGACGCATGTCCGCGCGGGTGGAGCCCTGTTCACGGGCTGTCGGGCGGCAGGGGCCTCATTCAGCGATGGCGACTACACCGCTGCCGTATGGCGCGGGGCGGACCTGCGGCAGGCCGATTTCTCCCGTAGCGTCCTTAACGGCGCGGATATGGAAGGCGTAAACCTGTTCAAGGGGTCAATGCGCGAAGCACAACTGGCAGCCGTAAACCTACGCAACGCCAACCTCTACGGCGTGGACATGGCACGCGCGGCAACCGACACCGGCTCCATCTTCGACGGAGCGGACATGACCAACACCGTCCGCGCCGCCAGGGAGGCCGCGAAATGACGGACATCACAACACTTCTCGCCGCTTCCGAACTGCGCGGCGCGGACCTTTCCGGACAAAACCTTTTCGGCGTGTCTTTTGCAGGAAAGACTCTGGCCGACTGCTGCCTTGCCAGTGCCGGTCTCACTGGCTGCGACTTCACCGGCGCGGTCATCACGGGCTGCGATTTCTCCGATGCCCGTCTGGAAGACGCCATTCTGGACGAAACAACATGTGAAAACACAAATTTCTGCGGCGCGTTGCTTACCCATGCGTCCTTTATTCGTGCGTCTCTCGTCAACGTGAATCTGGACAAAGCCCATCTGGAACGCGCCCTTCTGCAGGAAACCGGCCTGAAGGATGTTCACTGGCAGGGCGCTTTCTTCGCCCAGGCAACTCTGCGCGCCCTTACCGGACTGCCCGTGTGGGAGGGGGCCGACCTCACGCAGACCCACTGCCTGGAATGCGATTGCACCAAGCTGCGCATCATCCGCTGCACCGCCCCCATGTTCATCCTCCAGAAATGCCGGGGACAGGACATGGACTGGGAAGATTCCGATCTGACGCAGTGCATGGCCATGGACGGCGACTTTTCCGGCTCATCCTTCCTGCGCTGCTCCCTCACGCGCGCGGCATTTATGGGCAGCAATCTGCTGCGGTGCGACTTTACCGGCTCCAATTTGGCCGAATCGCATTGCATGGGCAGCAGGCTTTCACTGGCCAGGCTGGCCGGCGTTGCGCTGCACAAGGCCAATCTGTCCGAGGCGGACTGCTCCCACGCGGACTTCACCGGCGCGAACCTGACCATGGCCGACCTCTCCCACGCCGTGGTGGAACACACCGTCTTTGACAGGGCCAACCTGACTCTGGCCAACCTGCACGCCGTGGAGCTTGGCCGCGCCTCCACAGCCGGAACAATCCTCTCGTCCATGCGTGGCACAGATCCAGCCCTGCTGCGCGCCGAGAACTTCCGCACACCCGCCGTCACGGCGAAAGGATAACAGCTATGGGACACGCACAGCCCCTGACAGTCTTTGAAAATGCCTTCACCCAGGGTACAGTACAACAAATAGTCGGCGATACTGTGCTTGTGGCCGGGAAATGCGGCATAGTACGGGCCCTGCGGGCGGAAAGCTGCCTGCTTGTGCCGCAGCCGCGCGACACCGTGCTGCTGGCCCTGCTGGATGACGGCTCGGCCTGGGTGCTGGCCCTGCTGCGCCGTAACGCTTCCGCAGACACGACGGCGGAACTACGCCTGCCGGATACGGCTACCCTCCGAGCCCGCACACTGGACATCCGGGCGGATGACGCTGCGCTGACGGCAGAAAGCCTTCATCTTCACGGCAAAAGTCTCGCCCTTGAAGGCGACGCGGTGGTCATCACCTCACGCCTGCTGACCCTTGGCGGTCAGGTGCTCCTGCAGGGCTTTGCCGTCATGCGCACTCTGGCCAGAAACCTTGGCGAACAGATCGCGCGACGTGTCGGACGCTATGGCTCGCTGGACGAAAACGTGGACGGCCTCGCCCGGCGCACGGCGGGCCGCGCACAGGTGGCGGTGGACACAACCTACCGTTTGCGCGCAGAAAACGCTGACATGCGGGCTAGCGGACAAATGGACCTTGACGCCAGCCACATCAAGGTAGGTTAGTCATGTTCGCATTGACCCTTCAAGGCGGTATGTGTATGAGCACGCCCCCGGACGTGTGCAAGACGCCATCTCCCTCGGGCACTGTTCCCGTGCCCTATGTGAACATCTTCCAATGCAACATGGTCATGCCCAACACGGCCTGTTCCAAGGTGTTCATCTCCGGTTCTCCGGCCCTGAACGTCAAGTCCTCGACAGCCATCTCCAACGGAGACGAAGTGGGAAACCTGGGCGGAGTGGTGTCCTCCAAATTCATTGGCAAGGGTGAGTTCATCAAAGGCTCTCTGAAGGTGACGCTAGAGGGCAAGGCCGCTGTATCGCAGGGGGCCATGACCAAACACAACGACGGCAACACGACGGGCATGAACAGCATGGCCGCACAAGTGAAGGTGGACATTGCGTAGCGTAGTAAATATCACAGGAGTTCTGTTGCTGGCACTTGCTATTGGGGGATGCGGCGGCTCCGCGCAGCAAAGTCCCCTGCCTCCTCCGCCGTCCCCCGCCAGCGATCCAGCAGGCGTCACCTGGAACCAGGAGACGGGCGGTCTCAAGTACCGTATTGAGGCGGCTAAAGATTTGAACCATGAGGGAAACAAGCCACTGGGCCTGACGGTCTGCGTCTACCAGCTGGATGATCCCTCGACATTTCAGGCAATGGCCGCGTCCCCGTCGGGAATAGACCAGTTGCTCAACTGCCAGCTTGACCCGGCCAAAGCCCGTGCAAGCCGCGCCTTTAGGATGCAGCCGGGAAAATCGCAGGACGTGACTGCGGACAGAGTCGAGAAGGCGCGTTATCTCGCGGTGGTGGCCGGCTATGAGCACCTCAAGCCCGAACTCTGTACCGCTGTCATCCCCTTCCCCATCCATCATGAGAAGGAAGGGCTCATCTTCAAGAACGACCTTTACACGGCCGCGCCCATGCGGGCCTTAATCCACCTCGGCGCGGAATCTATCACCATATCAGGAGTGGAACGTGTACAATAGCCCCCCTTTCTGGGAACACGGCGCTTTTTTGCAGCCGCAGCATTTTCAGCTTGCCGACGTGCAAAACCTGTGGCGGATCGCGCAGGGCTTGGCCCTCATGAACCCATGGCTGTGGGGTGTGCGCGCCCTAAGTGTCAATGAGGATGCTCTCGCCAGTGATGTTTTCGAGGTTGTTTCTCTGGAATTGCTGCTGCCATCCGGCGCATGGGCCGTGGTGCCAGACAACGCCACCCTTGCGCCGCGCGCTTTCCGCGAGGCATGGACCAACCCTGAAAGCCCGCTGACGGTCAGCTTGGGCCTCGCCCCTCTGCGGGAGCAGGGAGGCAATGTGACGCGCACGGATAATCCAGAACAGGCGGCTGAGCAGTATCGATTCACCGCCTCCCTAGTGCCAGATGTGGTTCCCGACCTCTACGGCGATGGTCCGGAGGCGGAAGTTGCAACCCTGCGGTACAATCTGCGCCTGTGCTTCGGTCCCGATGACGGCAAGGATCTGTGGAAACTCCCGCTGGCCCGTCTCGTGCGGGACGGAGAGCGCGTTCGGCTCGACACGCATTTCGCTCCGCCTTGTGTTGACATCAACGCCGTACCCGCCTTGTGCAGGCTGGTTCGCGACGTGCGTGACAGCCTGCTTTCGCGCAGCAAACAGCTTGAAGAATACAAGATCGTGGCAGGCGACGCGGGCATTTCCGATATTTCCTCCCTGCACGGCATCACCCTTTTCAGCATTCTTGGCGTGCTCAGCCGCAATGTACCGGAGTTTGACCATTATCTGCGGGCCCCCTCCATCCATCCCTGGCCGGTGTACATGGCCCTATGCAAACTCGTAGGCGAGCTTTCCGTCTTTTCCGCGACATTGTCCCCACTGGGGGAAACGCCGCAGGGCGAACGCGCATTACCGCCCTATGAACATGAGCATCTTTACGAATGCTTCAGCGCGGCTTTCACCATCATCGCGCGACTTGTCGACACGCTGGTGGTGGGTCCGGCCTTTACCTTTTTGCTGGATCCTCTGGAGGGGGGCGCATTGTTGGGAACGGTCATACCGCAAAGCGCCAGAGGCAACATGTACGCCTACTGGCTTCTACTGCGCACCTCGCAGCGGGAAGGTCTGGCCACCCGCGTCCAGACCATGGGGAAACTTGCTCCTTCTGCCGATATGCATGGTATAGTGGGTCAGGCGCTTCCCGGCATTCGCCTGCTCTACACGGAGCAGCCGCCTGCCGGCCTCCCGCGTCGCAGCGACACGCTCTACTTTATGATCGACCAGAATGACCCCCTCTGGCAGAAAGTGATGCAAGAGGGAGACGTGACCTTCGCGCTGCCGGGAAGGCCAGACGATCTACTGGCCCAGCTGACCGTCATCCAGAGGTGATATATGGATCTGCAAGAACGTTTCGCGCCGCTCATGGCCGCCGCACTGCATTATGCGGGCAGTCCGCAGGGGCTTGCCATGCCCCTTGAAGACGTACAGGCCCAACTTCTGGAGCAGGCTGACGAGGAAAGGGCCATGCCTATGCCGTCGGCTGGCAGTGGACTTCCGGACATGCCGGAAGAACGGCGCCGCGAATTGGAGGACGCACGCTTCGCCGTCTATGCTTGGGCGGATGAAAAACTCCTCAACGCCCAACGCCCCGATGCAGCAGCCTGGATGCCACTCTCCCTACAATGCCATTACTTTTCCACCACGGAAGCCGGGCAGACGTTCTTTTCCAAACTCGACGCGCTGCTGACTGCTCTCGGCATCACCAGCGAAGAAGCTGAACCGCCAGATCTGGCACAGCGTCTGGAACAGGCCCGCAGCCTGCCCTCGGAAGGCTCTGGGCTTGCTGTGCTACGCATCTACGCTCTCTGCCTGCTTTATGGTTTTCGGGGCCGCCTTTACAGTCAAGACGACCTGCTGGCGCGCGTGCGCAAGGCTTGCCGAGCTTTGCTTAGGCGGCAAGACCCTGCACAAGCCCCCAAGGCAACCCCTGTGCGGCAGGACAAGCAGACATTGCTCTACCACCTTGAACCCCTAGCCTATGTGCTGGTTCCGGTGGCCGTTTGCGCCTTGTTCTGGCTGTTCTGCGCCAACATCCTGGCGCATATACCCGTGAAGGGATTCTAACCGGGGTTGTTATGAAGGTTCTGCTCACACTCATCAAGGGGATCCTGTGGCTGCTGCTTCTGCTGGTGCTGCTCGTCCTGCTGACCGTACTGTCCTGGTGGATGCAATGGCCGCTTATGACAGGCGCGGTCATTCTGTTGGTGCTGTTTGGTCTTCTGATCGCTTTTCTGGGAGCACGCGCCCTGTACCGCTGGCATGACAAGACCCGTTTTGTCCGCAAGGTGCTGGACGAGCAATCCGCCATGGAGGCCGCCGCGCCCATGACGCTTGGCCGCATGGCCGACGCCTGGCGCCAGGGCATGGAAGTTCTCCGGACCTCGCCGCATCGTTTTCATGAACGCATGGAGCTCAGCCAGCCATGGTTTGTGACCCTTGATGCCACAGGGGCATCATCCGGCTTATTCGCTCCTCTGGGAGACGCCTTGCCGGAAAAAACGGATACGCCGCTCGTGTGGCATTTTCTCTCATCTTCGGTGCTGCTGCACTGCCCGGATGCGCTGCTTTCACAGAGCGACTGGCAGGAGCTACTGGAAAAGCTGGCTCAGCAGCGCCGCCACATCCCTCTGCGCGGCATCATTCTGCTGCTCTCCACGGCGGACATCTCCCACCGCAGCGATGAGGAACTCGCCGCCCTCGGACGGCAACTCCGCACAAGGACACAGCAGCTCATGCTGACCCTGAACCGGCGATACCCGATCTATGTATTGGTGGAGGGCATTGATGCTCTGCCCGGAATGGACAAAATTCTGAACATTGTGCCCGCCAACGATTTCGACGCCGTGCTGGGCCATATGCAGCATGACCAGGCCAGTGCCCGCGACGCCGCTGAAGAGGCCGCAGCGCGCATGGAAGATATAGTGCGTGCAGCGTCGGTCGATGGACGCCAGCCTGAGGGAGACATGCTGGAGGCCCTGCGCTCCTTGCGAGCCCTCGGCGGCAGGCTGCACCTGGCCATGGAACAGATTTCCCGCGAGGTGGTGCACCAGACACGGCCCCTACTTGCCGGGGTCTGCTTCTGCCAGGGGGGAAACACGACGGGGCAGCGTCCCGCTTTTCTCACGGGCCTGCTCTCCTATGTGTTGCCTGCATCAACGCCTGCCGCCCCGCTCACGCGTGGGCTACCCTTTGTGGCCAACACGAGGGTCTGCGTCATGGGCGCATGGTTCTTGCTTCTGCTGGGCATATGCGGGCTAATGGGAGTTAATGTGCTCTACCAGCACCAGGCATTATCCGAAACCGTTCCCCAAACGGCATCCGTGATCCATGACGAGGAAATAAACAAGCTCTATCAGCAGATGCTCTATATCCAGATGTTGAGCAAGGCGCGGAAAGCATGGTATCTGCCCACATTCGGCCAGGATGCCATTTTGCATGCCCTGAAGGCATCACAGACCGATTTTACAGAAAAAGTCTATGAAAAAATCCTCAGCCCGCTGCTGGCGAAATACCGTTCCCTGCTCACCGGCACTGCGGGCCTGACGCGTGACCAGGAGCGGGCATGCAGCCGGGAACTTACATGGCTGACCGCCGTGGCTTCGGACAGGCTCAAAAATGCAGGTGAGAGCACGGAAACCAAGGCCTTTCCTGTGGCCACACCAAATTCCACTCTATGGAATCCCGTAACTGGGCTTCTTATCGTCAACGCCGTCAAGTCAATGGCCGACGGTGGACAACTAGAAATGTTCACAGAGGAGATGCGCACCCTTCTGGCCGCGAGCTTAAGGCGGCAAGGGGACAACGCCCTTGAGGATATTATGAGCGAAATCGATGACCGTTACCCCGCCGCAAAAGTCTGCCTCTCGAACTTCTGGCCCCATGTTGCCCCTGCAAACCCCAATAATGTCTGTGTTCCATCCTCCTATACAAAAACAGGCTACAAGGTGTTCAGCGACATCATGGAAGATTTGGAATCGATGGATGATGGTAGCGGGGGCATCGCACAAAGCACCAATGCCTTCCGGACTGAATATTTTCGCCGCTATGCTGATCGTTGGCTGAATTTCGCCAAAGCCTTTTCCAAAATTCGCGTTTCCATGCAGGAAGGCGACGTATTCGTATCCTATGCGGATATCCG
Source organism: Desulfovibrio sp. (assembly GCA_017454855.1). Lineage (GTDB taxonomy): Bacteria > Desulfobacterota > Desulfovibrionia > Desulfovibrionales > Desulfovibrionaceae > Desulfovibrio. Next base: position 5,104 of record JAFTCE010000117.1, on the reverse strand, counting down.
CAAGATTGAAGACATGCCGCATTACCGCGTCATGCAGCAGTTGACCGACGAGCTCGTTCCACTCCAACACGCCAAGGAAAGCCCGCCCTGGCTGTCAAGCTGCATGCTCATGGACTTAGTGGTGGACATTGCCATATTCGAACATCAGGGAGCAGCCACCAGCCGCGCCCGAACGCTGCTTTCCCTTGTAACCTCCGCCCCTGAACTGGTGCAGCGGCTGCGCGCCGAAACAAAGGATGCCAAGCAGGCACGCCAGATGCTGGGGGTTGCCGAAAGCATTCATGCCTATTTTGATGATGTCCTTTCCCTGCTGCCGGTGCTGACCAGTCTAGAACAATCCTATACGTTTGCCTCCACATGGTTCGCAGGGGCCAGGATGGCAGGACAACAGGACGCCAAACCCATTCAAAACAACCAGCATGGGGAGCAGAAAGATACTACGAAAAGCGCTTATGCCAATGCCCAAAAACAGCTTGAAATTATCCTCGCGCCGTTCAAGGGCAGCGGCCAGAATCCCATGCTTGATCTCATGCCGGGTTTTCTGGATTTTATCGCCCAAGGCGTTACCGTCCAGGCAGCCAAGGTAGTGCAGGAGTCGTGGGAAAATGATGTTCTGGGCAGCGCCACGGCCCTGTACCGTCAGGACGATGTGGCCGGTCTTTTCGGTGACAAGGGCGTGGTGCAGACCTTTGTCGATGCGCGCCTCAAGCCCTTTCTCTCGCGCCGGGACAAGGCTCTTGCCCCAGCTAGATGGGGTGACATTGAATTCCCCTTCACCACAGACGCCCTGAAGGTTCTGTCTCAGGCGGAAATGATAGCTGCGCAGCCTCCGGAAGACACCTATTATGTGCAACTGCGTTCCCAACCCACACTTGTCAATGTGGATGCCCGCGAGCGTGCCGATTCCACGACGCTCTCGCTTCAGTGTCAGGACAAGACTTATTCCCTTATCAACCGCAATTACCCACGCAACGAAAAATTCCAGTATACAGTAAAACAGTGCGGCCACACGACGCTCGAAATTGATTTCCCGTCTTTTACGCTCACGAGGCATTATGACACGTTTACTGACTTTCTCAAGGATTTCCAGTATGGGGAGCGCGACTTCTCACAAGACGATTTTGAAGATGCGGCGGACAAAATGGAAGCTGCGGGCGTAAACAGCGTCACAGTGCGCATCCTGCCTGACAATGTGGTCACTCTGCTGCAAAAGGAAGGCAATGAACCGCCAGCTCTGCCTGACCGTATAACATATGTGTGGTGACGCCATGTATTCATTACGCTCACTCTATCGCATCATGTTTCTCGTCTGGCTGGCGTTGGTGATGTGCATTGGAGGCATCGTGGCATACAATTCCGGTACGCATGGTTCCGACAGTCTGTTTGCTTTCCTGTTTCCCAGCTCGGAGCAACCTGCTCCATTGCCGCCAATCATACCGGAACAACCCGCTCCCCAACCAGCACCGGTCATAACACCGCAAGTTCTTGAGCCGACAAAGCCACAATCAGAATGGATTGCCCTGCAAAAAGGGAAAAAGGCCGGCAAAGGAACATTGGGAAAACCGGAAATTACATTGCTGGACAACGGCGATGTGGAAGTGCGCTTTCCCTGCACTGATGCGCCCGGCAATTTCCACGAGTTCCACCCGGCTAATATCGACTCTCTGTCCATCGATCTCATAGGGGCATGGGGCAAAGGCGTGCGCGTAGACAAGCGCCTGAACAAAGGAGTACTCAAACGCGTGCAGATAGCTGATCACAAAGAATGGGTGCGCGTTTCAGGCATCGCACGGGAATCAACGGACACGATTGAGGCCAAGGTGGAACACGCCTCCCCCCTTAAGGTCTTGCGTATTGTCTTTACAAGACAAAAGTAAGGCAGGCGATTATGGCAGGTTTACGTTTTCTTGAACGTCTGCGGCAGATGCAACGCGCCCCGGAACGCCGAGTCGCGACAGCGCCTGAGGAAGTGCTGCAGTCCGTCACTGATTATGTGGGAAAGATTCTCAATACGCGCAAAGGCAGCACCGTACTTGACGAGGATTTCGGCATTCCTGATTTCACTAGTGCTGGCCTGGCCTTTTCCAAGGAGGATATGCCTCGTGTGGAGAAAGAAATCAGCGCCTTTATCGAACGCTGTGAACCCCGTCTGCACAATGTTGTAGTGCAGTTCTCCCCGGACACAGGCGTCCCCCTGCAAATGGTGTTTTCGCTCAACGCGGAATTACGCTACGCCGGGGATGATGTATTTCCCGTGCATCTTGTGACAAGGGTTGATCCTCTGGGTAAAGTGACGGTTTCACAATAACGGAAAGCCTGACGGTATGAACGCCCGGCTTCTTGCAGCACTCCTTTGTCAAATCCTTTACAACATGTTATAATCACATAAGCTGTGATTGTCTTGCAATTTACCCGTATGGCAGGATTACACGTCGAAAATGTATACGGAAGGCATACGTTCAGGCGAAGCCTACTCCAGACTGAAACATACCGTAAGCATCGTGATCCTGAACGGTTGCCTAATCAAAGGGGATGCTGTCTATCACCATAGATTCCGGCTTTATGACGCTGAAAACAACTTGGCCTACCCTGATTCCATGGAAATCAACCTTCTTGAGATACCTAAACGCAAGGATGACGGCACGGCTCTCAGCCGCTGGCTGGATTTCTTTGCCGCACGTAGCGAGGAGGATTTCATGTCCTTAGCACAAATGAATCCGGCCATGGATGAAGCTTGGGGAGTTATTAAGTATTTGAGTGGAGACGAGCAAGAGCGCGCCTTAGCCGAGAGTCGAGAAAAAGCGAGACGCGACCTAGTTGCCATGTATGACACTGGCCGAGAAGAGGGACGAGAAGAGGGACGAGAAGAGGGACGAGAAGAAGGATTGCAACTCGAACGGCGACGTGTGGCGCTCAGTATGCTTGATCTGGGCATACCAGAAGATAAGATCCTAGCTGCCACAGGTTTTTCTGGAGAACAACTGGCAAAGCTGAAGGACCGTATTTAGCCCGTCTTGCATGACTGAAACAGACCAATTCGGAAACGGTTTATCCTGTTTTACCCGATTTGACTCCAGTTAATTCAGTGGGATACGGTGCCATTCAGGTGCAAATTTGCCCTTTCACGCCATGTTTTAGCTGTCGGCAAGTCCATTCAGCTTGCCATCAACCCCGCCACGGCTGCGGCAGGAGCCGATTAAATGGCAATGTCCTATAGCGCCCAGAGAAATTTTTTCACATCCACGATTTTTGTAGGTAGATTTATGGGTAGTTTGGATAATTTTCAAAATAAGATTTTTATTATCAATATGTTATCATTCAATTTTTATCCGCTTGGGGACGCCAAATGATTCCAAGGGGTTACGAGAAAATTCTCTGCCTCATTTCCCGGGGGGTTAGGCCCGGGGGTTAGTTTTTAAAAAGGTCGCCTTCAGCGCGACCTTTTTTCGTCTGCGGGGAACAACCCATTACTCCGTGCCGGTAGAATTGAGACTATCCGCCTTACGCCGAATAACCACAGAGTTCTTTGTGCTTGATTGTTGTGTTATCAAGGACTGCATTTTTTGATCGGCGTCAAGAAAAGAAAGACGTCGCGCTGGTCCACGCCTTGCTAACGCATCCAGAGCGTCTGACACTTCAGAAAACGCTCCAAGACTGTGCAGGTAACGGTCTGTTGTGGTCTGCTTCTCATGCCGCAAGGCATGCTGAATCGCAAACAGGCTCTTGCCTTCCTGTGCAAGAATGGTCGCCGCAAGATGTCGGATAGCGTGAAAGCCAAAAGGCTTCACTCCTGCGCGCTTACACAACCGTTCCATGACATGCGCCGCTGACTTGTATGGTCTGCCGTGAAACCCCTCTGTGGCGCAAGTGAAGACATGATTGCTCGTGCCTTCTCGGTTCTGCCACAGCCAGAGCATAGTCTGCCGCACATCCATGTTCATAGGCATCTCGTCCCGCTTTACAGTACCTGTTCGCGTCTTGCGCGTGGTCAGAACAACGGTGCCGCGCTCAAAGTCCACATCGGACCATGTTAGCTTAAGCAGTTCGCCCTTGCGGGCTGCAAGGTTCAGGAAGCAAGTAAGAAGGGCTTTCTCCCGCTCATAGGCAACCTCGTACACCTTCCAAAAGTCTTCCTCTGGAGGAATGTACCGGGGACAGCGCCTTTCTGCATACCGAGGGCAAGATAAGAACGGATCCGGCTTGTCTATAGGAAAATTGTCCAGATAGGACAAACCCCACTTCCAAGCCGTAGTAAGCACCTTGCGGTCTTTGTTGGAGCAGTTGGGCCCTCGTTGGTCATTTTGCCAGGCCAGATAACGACGGGCCTGTTTTCTGTCAAAGGATTCCACCGAGTCATCAGGGGACAGATCCTTGGTCCTTTCCAAATAACGGATGAACCGCTTGAAGCCGTCCCTTTTTTCCTTGAATGTTGCCAACGTGTTGCGTCGTTGGCATTCCTCAAGATAGGCCGTGCCCCATTCAATGATGGTCACAGGATGAGCTGCGGAGGCAGAAGGGGTCGGTGTTTCCACCATCCCCATCGCTGCCGCAGCTTCCAGCTCCTTGCGCATATTCACTTCCCATGCGATGGCGGCCTTTTCGTCCGCCTTGCCGGAGCCGAACCACTTCACCGCTGCTATTCGGCCTTGAAACCAAACCTGCCCCTTCCAACGCTTCGGGGAACCTTTATTTTTGTTCGTAAAGGTTGCCATTAAAAATCTCCACTATGCGATTTTCAAGGAACCTCAGTGCGTGCCCAATCCGCACACCCCCGAAGGTTTTATAATACTTCCGCACTGTCCGCACGTCCAGACGAAAGATCGCAGCTACTTCGGCTGCAGTGAGGATGGGGCCTAAAGAAGAAATGGATTGTGGCTGTTGGTGTTCCATTGCTATCCCTGCATAATCGCATTAACAATAATCCAACCTGCCACACATTAGTGACTACAAAATTTTCTCGGCTATCTCGCCGTGTATAATAATGTGAACCTTCACAACGCCACAAATTGTTTTTCATTTTTATGCGGCATGTCATTTCCTAGAGACGCAGCTATAGAGTACTGTGTCTTAATCCGTTGCGTTCATGACTGACGGTAATGACAGG
>JAFTCE010000116.1 GCA_017454855.1 Desulfovibrio sp. | reverse complement strand
GTGCCGCGCCGCCATCCAGAGCTGGGGTGCCAGCGCCGCTGTCCTGCAAATGCGGCTGGACGAATTTTTGCGCCGCGAACTGGGAACTCCGGCAAGCTTGCCGCCCGTGGAGGAAGTACGCATGTCCGAGGGCCTGGCGGCCATGTTGGACAGGCTGAAGCAGTACGCCGTTCAGGCGAGCAGTCCTTTGTCCAGGACAGAGGCAACGCGCCTGGCGCTCCTGGCCATGTCCGCAGAGGAACGTGGTTTTGCGGCCCACTGCCTGTCCAAGGTAGGCTTGACGCCTGAGGTGTTGCGCGGCCTTCCACCCGAACCGCAGCCCGTACTCGCCCGTGGCGGCGGGCAGCCAGGAGACATGGAACCCGCAGAGGCCCTGGAGCGCTACACCGTGGAACTGACGCAGAAGGCCAGGGAGGGGCGCATTGATCCCCTTGTAGGCCGTGAGGCCGAGGTGGAGCGCGCTTTTGAGGTCCTCAGTCGCCGCCGCAAGAACAATCCGCTCTTTGTGGGTGAAGCGGGCGTGGGCAAGACGGCCATGGCCGAAGGCATTGCCCTGCGCGTGGCCGAGGGGCGTGTGCCGCTGCGCTTCAGCGGGATGACGGTGCATGCCCTGGACTTGGGGGCTTTGCTTGCGGGCAGCAAGTACCGTGGGGACTTTGAGAGCAGGCTCAAGGCGGTCATTGCCGGTCTGCGTCAGAAAGAGCGTGCGGTTCTGTTCATTGACGAGCTGCATACCTTGGTGGGCGCCGGGGCCACGGCTGACGGCGCCTTGGATGCTTCCAATTTGCTCAAGCCGGCTTTGGCCGCAGGTGAATTGCGCTGCATGGGTTCTACCACGCATGCGGAATTTCGGCGCTGTCTCGAAAAAGACCAGGCATTGGCTCGACGCTTCCAGCGTATTGATGTGGACGAACCCAGTCCCGCCCAATGTCAGCAGATTCTCAAGGGGATTGCACAACGCTATGCCGGGCATCACCATGTGTCCTATCCCCCAGTGACGCTGCGGGCCATTGTGGAACTGTCCACGCGCTATCTGCACGAGCGCAGGCTGCCGGATAAGGCCATTGACGTCCTGGACGAAGCCGGAGCCTTGGTCAGTATGCGCCAGCTTGCCCCGGACGCAGCGCCAGCTCTGGTGCGCGTTCGCGACGTGGAAACCGTGGTCGCACGCATGGCCAAGGTACCTGCTGCCAGTGTGAGTGCTAGGGAGCGCGAACGCCTGGCCGACTTAGAAGCCGCCATGCGTCGGGAGATTTTTGGCCAGGATGAGGCCGTGGCCGCCGTAACGCGGGCCATATTGCGTGGACGAGCCGGCTTCAGTGGGGGACGCCGACCGTCCGGGGCTTTTTTGTTCTGCGGCCCCACGGGCGTGGGCAAGACAGAAGTGGCCAGAACCCTGGCCCGTCTCCTGGGACTGGATTTTTTGCGCTTCGACATGAGCGAATACATGGAGAGCCATGCCGTTTCCCGGCTCATCGGTGCGCCGCCAGGCTATGTGGGCCATGAGCAGGGCGGGCAGTTGACCGAGGGGGTACGCAGGCATCCGCACTGCGTCCTGTTGCTGGACGAAATGGAAAAGGCCCATCCGGAGATTTTCAATATCTTGCTGCAGGTCATGGACGATGCCACACTCACGGATGCCCTGGGCCGCAAGGTTGACTTCAGCCATGTGCTGCTGATCATGACTTCCAACGCCGGCGCCTTTGAAATGCAAAAGGCTTCCGTGGGCTTTGCCCTGCGCAGACTGGAAGATGCCGGTGACCGCGGTCGGGAAGCCGTGAACCGCACTTTTTCTCCAGAATTTCGCAACCGTCTGGACGCCATAGTCACCTTCCGTTCCCTGGAAGCATCTCTGATGCCTGCCATTGTTGACAAGTTTTTGGCCGAGATGCGTCGGGAACTCGCTCCCCGTCGCATCCATTTGGAGGTGACGCCAGCCGCACGCCAGTGGCTGGCGCATAAGGGCTATGATCCGAGCATGGGCGCCCGGCCTTTGCGTTCTTTGCTGCGTACGGAGCTGGAGAATCGTCTTGCTGCAGAAATGCTCTTTGGCTCTCTGCAACATGGTGGCAGGGCCGTGATTGACCTGGACGACGATGACATCGTATTGGCCTGCACCCAAGGACGACCCAAGACAGCGAAAATAAAGGAGAAAGCATGACTGGACTGGAATTGGCTCAGGAATTTTATGCCGCCTGTCTGCCAGAGTTGCGTGCGCGCATCCCCGAAATCATGGACAGAGCCGCTGTGGGGCTTGTGGGCGAGGGTTCGGAATGTTTTGGCTGTGATGATGAGCATTCCCGTGACCACGATTTTGGCCCGGCCTTTTGCCTCTGGCTGCCGCGCGAGGAATTGCGTTCCGCCCAGGAGCGCATTGAAGCTGCCTTTGCCCAATTGCCGCAGGAATTCCAGGGCATGGAAAGCCGTCTGCTGCCACAACGCCGCCAGGGGCGCGTGGGTCCTCTGGCGTTGGAAGATTTTTACGCCTTTTTTACGGGCTGTGCGCAGATGCCGACCACCTGGCAGGAATGGCTGCGCATACCGGAATATCAGCTGGCGGCCTGTACCAACGGGCGCGTCTTTGCCGACGGCGCCGGGGAATTTACCAGGCGTAGGGAGGCCTTAGCCTTCTATCCGCGCGATGTCTTTCTGAAAAAACTGTCCGCACGCTGCATGATCATGGCTCAGGCCGGACAGTACAATCTGCCCCGTTGCCTTGTACGCGGGGATGCCGTGGCCGCCATGCTGGCCGTGGCTCGCTTCGCCGAGGCGGCTCTGTCTCTTGTCTACCTCTGCAACCGGCGC
>JAFTCE010000017.1 GCA_017454855.1 Desulfovibrio sp. | reverse complement strand
GGCTTGCCCACGCTGACCTCAATGCAGGTCAAAACATTGCAAGTCTTGGTCGCACTGCCGTGCGGTCAACGGGCGCTGTAAGCCGTCCGAATGTAGCGCTTCCCTTGATGAAGCGACTATAAAGCTCCGCCCTTCAGGGCGAGGTTGTTTACTTCTCCCACAAGAAGAGATATTCAAGATTTTTTTGATCCGAGGCCCAGGCATGGGTCCAGCGCATGGTGGCCATGACATTTTTTTTGTAATCAACCTGCACAGCGTGGTGCAATTTTCCCTGGGTATGGAGAATATCCAGCAGGGATTCCCAGGTAGCCCTGCCGCCGGAACTGTAGGAAAGCAGGACATAATGGGCCTTGACTTCCTTGAGCAGTCGGGCCAGGGCCTTGAGGGCGTAAAAGCTGCCATCCGGGGCCTTGCGGAACTCCTCGAAAATGGAAGCCGTGACGGTATCTCTGGAGTCTTCCCGCCTTTGGGCCTTGCCGAAGAGCGCGGGTTTGTCGTTGAGAATAACGGTCTTCCAGAGATGGTAATAGGAGGCATAGCGCACGCGGCTGGGGGGCATTTTTTCGTTGTTGGAGCCATAGGGCGGGTCAAGATAGGCGATGTCATGGCCTTCCATCTGCTGGATTGCCTCAAAAATATCCAGCTGCAGGACGCGATGGCGTTTGCGCAGGGGAAAGCGTTGGGGCATGGCCAGGTCCAGGCTGTTGTAGGAACGCGGCGCCCACTGGGCCAGGTAGGAGGCAAAATGGCCCAGGGAATTGTCCACGCGATCCAGGGCCAGAATGAGGCTTGTGAGGATCACGGCTGTGTCGATGTCATTGAGGTGGAGGCGGTCTATTTCCTCGCGTATGGCGTCGAGCTTCAAGGTATTGTGGATTTGGAAGGGCTTTTTGCCCTCTAACGGCTTGCCGCCGTAGTGTTCCGTAAACCAGCCATGCCTGCCACGCAGGCTGTTCAAATGATCCAAAATTTCCTGATAATAGGCGTCTGGCTGTTCCGAGAGCAGATAGCAGGTGGCAAAAACCTTTGACCAGACTGCGCTGTCATTGCAGGTCGTGGCAAAACCCAGTTGCGCTGCAGCCTGGGAAACACGCGTGGTTCCGGCAAAGCCGTCAAAAAAGGTTTTCGCGTCCGGTACTTGCGCAAGGATGCGAAAAATATAGGGTAAGAGCTGTAATTTGGAACCTGCATATTTTATGCCTTGGGTTGGCGGGACGGCAACATGAGAGGTATTGATAAGACTACCTTGTTTGCGCATCGCAGTGATGTGTACCTTGTCTGAAGCCACAGGCTCTGCCGGGGCGAAAAAAGGTTACCTCAGGAAACCCTGATGCGGCCCTTTTTTTTCGTCCGGTTTCGTAAACCTGCGCATGGCGCATCCGTCGCCATAATACAGAGTGTTCACCATCGTTCGGCCCCTAGTCGATGAAACCTAGCAGAGGGAAGCACATGGCGCAAGAGGCGCTTGCCAAGCCCCAAGGCATTGGGCACCCAAGGCGTGAAAGTGACGTGACGCCGTGCTATCCGCCGGATAGCTGGGTGGGATGTCCAGAGCGATAAAGCGTATCTAATTCATTTACTTTGTTTGATATTTTAGAATTTGATGCTAAAAAAATATTTGCCATAAATGCAAGTGCCTGCTTACTTGTGTTATTTTTATCAAATAAACCTACATCAAAAAAGTCTTACATGCTCAAAAGCCGTCTCGGATTTATATGCAGGGCATCGGCAAGCAACTTGGCATTCTGCTTTCCAATAGGGCGTTTACCGTTTTCCATTTCTGATATATGCCGCTTGGGTATACCCGTCTGTTCACTCAAAGTTTGTTGAGTTACGCCTTCACGATACCGCGCCCTGCGTAGACATGTAGCCGAGATATCCTTTTCTGTGATGCCCAAAGCCTCTCGCCAAGGAACTCCATCCACTTCCTCAGCAAGTAAGAAAATATGCCATGCCATGTTCTGCCTTACTAAAAGACGACACTAGGTTTTAATCCACAGTTGGCCCCATCCACCGCCTACGTCCGTCACCGTGCAGAAAGGAGCCGTGCGTCCCTCACTGGCAGAGGAAGACTCTGCATAAGAGGCAGCTGATAACCTGTACCTTCCTTCGTCGTAACAGGCTAAAAAAATGGCGGTTACGATTAAAAATGCCACCGACTTCGACCTCCGTCAAGAGCATGTTCCTCCGAAGCATTGCCAAGGCTGACAATGCTTGTTGACTGCGGAGGCAGCCAACTTGGTTGATCAGTCTCTTACGCGGAAGGAAGCTAGAGGCTGTTATGCCGAATTTTTTTCGCCGTCGCTTCCAGGCGAAACCAATGAAGGGGGCGGGGTACCCCAAAAAGGAATTTTTGCTAAAACGGCGTGTGCAGCAGGTGAAGTTTTGACAGGGAGCCGTAGACTGCGTATCTGTTGGCAACGGGAGGCAGCATGAATGCCGAGGTTTCCGCGCCGAATATTTGATGAGCGTGGTAACATCGTTTGACAGCCTGGGATATGCGAAAGAACTGAAGGCGTACATCACATGAACAAGGATCTGCAGCGCATCCCCTGTTTTCTGTATGAGGAAGGCGTGCATTTTGCCCTACCGCCAGCCTTAAAGGGACTGCGGCGCGTGTATTCCCGTTTTGTGCTCAGGTCTGAGGACAGGCGTCTCATACCCGAACCGACGACCTTTCGCGCCGTGAACAGGCCAGAAGATGCGCAGGTCTTTCTCTTCCCCTTGGATTTGGGCGTGTATACTGACAGCGGCGCGGCCACAGACATGGGCAGGATCGTGGGCGATCTGCCCTATTTTGCCGGACGTGAGCGACGCCATATCTGCAGTGATGCCGGAGATAGGCCCACGACCATCCCACAACCTGCCTCTATTTTTGCCACAAGCGTCTTACGCAATGGGCCAAGGAATGTTATCCCCACGGCCTACGTCTTGCCCGAACACAGTCGGGCACAAGAAGCGTCCTTTGATTGGCGGGCCATACGCTACGACGTCTCCTTCGTGGGCAATGCCACGCATCCTGTGCGGCGCGCCCTCATCACCTCCATACGCCGAGAAGCACCGCAACTGCGCCTGCTGGTAGATTTTGACACGAGCGTCGTGACCGGCGACACTGTCTGCCGTCATCTGCCGCAAAGCCCGGAAGAACAACAGCGGCGACAGGCAATGTTCTGCCGCTCGCTACGCACATCCTATTGCGTCCTCTGCCCACCAGGCTTGGGTCCGCAGTCCATACGTTTCTACGAAACCTTGCATGCCGGACGCATCCCCGTCCTTATTGACAATGACAGCGTCCTGCCCTTGGAAAAAAACATCGACTACAAGGCCTTTTGCTGCCGTATCCCTCGAACGCACGTAGCCCATGCGGGACAATTCCTGGCCTCCTGGCTTGCCGGACAGACAAGGGCTGCCCTGCGGGAACGGTGCATTCTCGCTTGCCGCACATGGAATACATGGTTCTCTGATGCGCGGCACAACGCCGCCTTGATGCGGATCATCTTGCAGCCAGGGGAAGCGTAGGGGCAGTCAAGAGCATGCTCCCCCGTAAAGCGAACGTTTCAACGTACCAAACAGGAGTGAGGATGTGGTGAGCAGTTCCCCTTGTTGTTGTATTTCCATATAGTTACGGCCCATACTGTCAATGCTTGCCACGCAGAGGACGTCGCCGGGCTGCAGCGTCTCCATCAGCGCATGGTAACCGGGTCGCTAAAAATCCTTTCCCGATTGCTTGTGGCAAAAAATATTCTCTTGCGCAACGTCGTGTTCTTGCATGGCATAGAGCTGTCTTCGTTCTGTTCAGTGGTTGAGACCCGAATGTAGCCGTAGAGCTTGCCCATAATGCTTCCTATTCCTATCAACGTGAAAATGCCTTCGCACGCCGCCACAACCTTGCGAGATCGCGCCTCGAAGAAGCGTTGAAGAGCTATTCCATGCACGGAGTTCTTCAACACTCACCTATGCCGTGAAACGCGGTGCCAGCGATCTCTACCCCTTGCTGTCTTGGTAGTGTATTGTCCGAAGCCCATCCGCTCCGCAACTAAGTTGACATTGCTCCTGTTTTTGCTTTCACTACCGCCATGATGCACACACCCAGATATTTTGCCGGTCTCTGCGCTATCGTCAAGGACGAGACGCCTTTTCTTAGGGAATGGGTAGCCTATCATTACTACATAGGCTTCGAAAGAATTTTCCTCTATGACAACGAAAGCGCCATTCCCGTACGCGAAACCTTGGCAGATTTTTGCGCTGCCGACATCTGCGAGACCTACACGATTCAGGGCCTGGCGCAGCAAAATGTCGCCTACAATCATTGCGCCACCAATGATGGGCTGGACTGCGAATGGCTGGCCTTTTTCGACCTTGATGAGTTTTTGTGTCTCAAAGAGGATGACGATGTCCGCATCTTGCTTCAAGATTACGAAGCCTATGCGGCGCTCTCGGTGCAGTGGGATCTCTTTTCCTCTTCAGGCCACATTACGCGGCCCCAAGGCTTTGTGACGCTGAACTACAGGCAGAGCCTGGGGGAAAAAGAGATTTCCAAATGTCTGATCAGGCCGAGGAAATTCAAATGGACGTATTCGTCACACCACTTTGGCTTTACGCAAGGCTACGCTGTCAATGCCGAGCATGAGGTAGCCCTGGGCGGTTTTGCCCCACAGGCCACGGACAAAGTCTGTCTGAACCACTACATGTACCGCTCCCAGCAGGACTATGGGGAAAAGCTGGAAAAAACGGACGCCACGTTCGGGGCAAAGAACAGCCGCCGTTGGGAAGATTTTTTTGCCCAGGCGCGCAAGCCGTGGACAGTCCACAAGGCCATTGTGCCCGTGGCTGCCCACGTGCAAGCCCTGCTCCAAAAAGGTCTGCTGCGCCACAAATACCCCGTGACTGCCCCAGATGTGGCCAATGTGGATTTGAAAGCCGCACTGGCCTTGCTGCAAAACATCGCCAGGGACAATGCGGGCCTGGCTGAAGTCGTCTTCGCCCTCTGCCGCACACGCTTTGCCACCAGTCAGGAATTTCTCCGCCAGGGACTCTTGCTCTGCCAGCGCCAGGGCAAAAAGCACAGGGCCTTGGCCCTGGCGCGGCAACTGCTGGCCCTGGACGCAACTCAGGAGAACTTTCTGTGTCTGCTCACCGCTTTGCTGGCCGCGCAGGAACAGGCTGCGGCGCAACGTCTGGCCCATTTTCTCCGTAAAGTGGCGGCGTATCAGAACGATGGGAAACTGGCCGATGGCATTGCCAAAATCCTGTCTGCATGCGAACACAAGCACGCGTCGCAGCGAGCCAGCGGCAGGCGTCACCCACGCCATGTCGGGGCACGTCTACGGCCAAAGCGCGTCTTGGCGCTGGGGCGACGCCGCGCCGCATAGCCGCCAGGCGCCAAGGCCGGGCCTTGAGTCGCCGCGAGAACATTCAGGCCGCGCACATGGCCGATGCCAGATCAGTACAAGGAGAAAACCATGCACCATTGTCAGACATTGCTGCAGGCAGCGCGCATTGTCACCCAGGACGCCCAACGCCGTGTGCTGTCCAACGCCGCCCTGGCCATCGATCAGGGCATCATCGTTGACATCGGACCAAGTGCGGAACTGAGCAGCCGTTGGCAGGCGGACAGCTGCCTCCACTTGGAGGACAGGCTCGTCCTGCCCGGCCTGGTCAACGCCCATACCCATGCGGCCATGACCATCCTGCGCGGCCTTGCCGATGACATGCCCCTGATGGACTGGCTCCAGCAGCGCATTTTCCCTGTGGAACAGCGCCTTACGCCGCGCCTTGTGCGTCTGGGCAGCCTACTGGGCTTTGCCGAGATGCTGCGCACGGGCATTACGGCCTGCACGGACATGTATATTTTTGAAAATGCCGTCCTCGAGGCCGCAGACCAGGCCGGCATACGCTGCCTGGCCGGGGAAGGCGTCTTTGCCTTTCCCTCCGCAGCCTGTGCCCAGCCGTCAGCGGCACTCACCGTGACGCGTGAGCTGGCGGCCCAGTATCAGGGCCACGAGCGGCTGCGCGTGGCCGTCATGCCGCACAGCGTCTATACCACCACGCCGGAAATCCTCGCCGCCTGCCGCGACCTGGCCCAAGAGCTGAATCTGCCCCTGCACATGCACCTCTCGGAAACCCAGGAGGAGACCCGCCTCTGCCAGGAAGCGCACGGGCGCCGACCGGTGGACTATTGTCACAACCTGGGGCTGTTGGACCTGCCCTGCTCCCTGGCGCATGTGGTAGATGTCAACAGTGCGGAAGTGGCGACCTTGCGTCAGCATGGGGTCGTGGTGGTTCACAATCCCTCATCCAACATGAAACTGGCCTCGGGAACGGCACCCGTGACCGAGATGCTGGAGCAGGGTCTGACCGTGGCCCTGGGCACGGACGGGGCGGCCAGCAACAACCGCTTGAGCGTCTTCACCGAAATGCGTCGTGCCGCCCTGCTGCACAAGCTGCGCACGGCCAATCCCGTGAGTATGCCCGCCCAGGCGGCCCTGGACATGGCCACCCTGGCCGGGGCCGCGGCCTTGGGCGATGCGCGCCTGGGGTCGCTGGAAAAGGGCAAGGCCGCCGATTGCGTCGCCCTGGACATCAGCGAACCCAACATGCTGCCCCTGCACAATGAGGCTTCCCAGCTCGTGTACGCGGCAACGGGCATGGAAACGCGCCTGACCATGGTGGGCGGTGAAATCGTTTACCAGGACGGTCGCTTCACGCGCTTTGACTATCCGGCCTTGTGCGCGGAAATTTGCGATTTGCGCGCCTTCCTCTGGCGTGCGGCAGGGCTCGCCTGACACGCCCTGCGAGGAACTTTGCACAGGACGCGCCTTCCACTGGCCTTGGGCAGGGCTCGCCTGACACGCCCTGCGAGGAACTCTGCACACGACGCGCCTTCCTCTGGCCTCGGGCAGGGCTGATCCGCCTTACTGTGACAAAAAGGTATGCATGCTGACCAGGGCATCCGTATGTGCCGAGGAAAAATGCCCGAAAATCCGGGACGTATCCGCTCCGGCCTTGATGGCTATTTCCAGCTCCAGGGCCGCTGCGGCCAGGGCCTTGGCCCCCAAGTTCAGGGCCGTTTCCTTGAGGGTATGCACCAGGTTGCGCGCCTCCTGGGTCTGACCGCTGCGCAGGAGCTGGTCAACCTGCGCCGCAGTGTCCCTCTCCCGGGCCATGAATTCCCGTAACTGTTTGACATAGTTGGCACACGTATACGTATCCTGGGAAAGAACCGATTTCCAATCCAGCACTGCCTCGTTCATGACGTCCTTCTCTACCTGCTGCATTTTCTTCCGTCTCTCCTGGGACGGAACGCTTGGTCTATCCTGCCAGTAACTGCCCGTAATGACAATACCCAGAATAGCTCCTGTGGCGAAAAGATGGCCTTCAGGGCGTCAAGCCTTGGGGCAAGACGCAAAAGCTGGCTGGCCCGCCCGCTTCCAGCCTTCCGGCAGCGCAGAAACGCAAGGCTGACGCGCCATTGACGGTGAGCATACGGATCAGGGCTTGGGGCGGCACGTCCAGGGTTTCGCGCAGCCACAGGGCTTCGTGCAGCACATCCAGGCTGTCATTGGAGGTCAGGCCGTCCGTGCCCAGGCAGAGCAGGCACTCCTCTTGGAGCATGGCGGCCAGCGGTGGGCAGCCCACGCCGAGATTGCGGTTGGAGCGAGGGCAGAGGCATACGGCGGTCTGGCTGGCCGCCAAAGTCCGCACCTCCGTAGCGTCCACTTGGACACAGTGTACGGCCAGCGTTCCAGGCCCAAGCAGGCCCAGGTGCTGCGCATAGGCCACGGGCGAAAGTCCAGGTGCTGTCCAGTCCCTGGGCAGCACGACCCGATCGTAGAGCTGGCGCAGGCCGCCGCTGCCGCTGGTCAGCAAGTCGTGTTCTTCAGGCGATTCCGCCAGGTGGAAGGAAAAGACCAGTCCCTGGCCCATGCAGTACGCATGGGCGGCGCACAGCACATCCGGCCCGGTGGAATACAGGGCATGGCCGCCTGGGGCCGCACGTCGGGCGGCCTTGGCCAGGACATAGGCGCGACAGCGCGGGGGCCAGGGGTAGCGGCCATCGGCATAGGGTGCGCCAAAGCCAAACCATTCGCAAAAATGGTTGACATGCAGACCAGAGGCGTGCAAGGCAGCGTCGGCCAGGGCCATGCCCTCGGGCAGGGAACCGGCGATATTGCCCACATAGAGCGTACCGCAGCGCCGCATGTCCTGACAGGCCGCTGTCATGCGTTCCACGTTCGGCGGCAGGCAAAGCAGGGGAATCAGGCTGGCCAGCCAGGAGACAAAGCCCTGGCCCCACAGGGTTTTTCCAGCCAGATGCGTCAACTCCAGATGCACATGCGCATTGACGCAGGCCGGGATGAGACAAACAGGTCCCATATCGACCAGCGCACAGCCCGCAGGCAGCCTGGCGCGGCAAAAGGGCAGCACATCCAGGACACGTCCGGCGCGCAGCAGCAGTACGCCATTGTCCAGGCAGCGTAAGGGGGCGAAAAGCTGCTTTCCGCGAGCGGCTGTTTCCCCAGCCAGGGTGATGATGGTTTTGGCGCGAATGGCTTGGGTTGCGTGCCTTGGGTGCGTTTTGGGTGCCATGTCAGCAGAGCCGTGTTTTCGTCATTTTTTACGCGACTGTGGATATGCTTTTCGATATGTAGTCCAGAAAGGCGTAAATCTCGTCTTTTTCGTAAAACTGTGACCTGATTTCGCTTCCATTGGTGTACTTGACGAAGACTTCGTACTTCACGAGGGGCGTGTTTGCGGCATCGCCCTCATACTGACGCACGAAGGAGACCATTTCATCCGTGGTTCGAAATTCGTACGTCCGTCCATGCAGCGGTATCAGGTACAGCCTGTCGATACTCTTGCCCAGCGCTTTGTCCAAGGCCGAGAAAAACGCGTCGACCTGGCTTTTGTTCAGGGACAGAAGGCGTTCTTGTACGGCGGCCCTTTCGTTGGCGCCAAGGGACTCGATACGCGTCACCATATCAGAGAAACGCGTGTCCGCCGTCTCCTCATCGAAGCGTACGTCCACGCCGACAAGGGAAAAGGCATCCACTATCGTGTCGTAAGGGAAAAGAGAAATGGAAAAGCCGACGCTTTCCATCTGCTCTATAGCAGGCTCGGTGAAGACACCGGCTAGAAAGGCCCCCATGAAGGGGCAATCCCAGGCGTATTTTTCGGCGATGGGCAGGACAGCTCCCTGGATTTCCTGCACCTTGTTCTTGCTGTGCTTGGGATACCTGCGCCATGCTGCCTCAATAAAGGCAACCGGATGCCCGATTTTGTCTTGGGTACCGCCTCGTTCAATGACAAAATCCAGGTCGTGGGCGTTGCCGTAGGTATCGTGCCATCGAAGCTTTTGGCCGGAACGCGCCAGTCTCGGCCCCTTCTTGTCTAAGTACAGTGCCTGTTCCGCGCCTTCCTGGCTGTGCCTGCGGCAGAAGGCCTCCAGGAGCGGCAAGACAAGCTCTTCCAGGAAATCCCCGATTATTTGTCCCAGACGGTGCGAAGGCGACTGTGCCATGTCCTTAGCCCTCTATCCATAGACGTCCTTCTTTCAGAGGAACGCGATGTTTTCTGTTTTTCCATTTAACATTCCTGTCACGTATTTTTTCGAAGGAAAATCCGCTGAAGCCGACGGCTAGTGCCAGTCTGCCCATGAATTCGTCTACAGGTACATAGACGCCATAGGGGGCTGAGTCGCCTATCACAAAGCACATGCGGCTCCCTGCGCTGCAGGCGCCACGCAGCGCATGAAAAACAGAGGCGATATCTGCGAAATAGGCGGCGACCATCGTATGGTATGATTTTTTCCCGCCGTGATGGCTTCTTTCTTCTTCCAGCGAGCGGCATATCTCAGAGAGATCACGCCGAATCGGTTCGAGTTGCGGTGCGGCAAGGACGTCGTCCAGCTTCAACTTTTCCGCTGCCGCATGTTGCGAGCATGAGCGCACGAGGAAGCGACGAACGGTGGTCTGGAGGTCACCCCATCCTCTGATCTCGTGCCAAAAGCACATTTCGAGGCGGGTGCTGTCGCCGTAGTCGTAGTTGTTCGGATATGGCGGGGAAGTGACGACCAGATCAATTTTGCCGTCGAGAAACTCCAGACGTTCTCTGGCGTCGCGGGCCATCAGCGTTCCAGAAGGTGTTGCTGAACGCTGGAAATGGCGCATGTCTGCGGTCATGGTGTCGATTTTCGTTTTGAAGGCGTCGTAAGGCTCCAGGACTCGGGCTTTGCCCTTGGCGGGCAAGACGTACTGCCACTGTGCCGTACCGGCATGGCTGCACGGGCGGAGGATGCTCGTTATCGCCAGCCAGAGCAGTTCTCCGACGGATGTCGACATCTCTTCTTTGAGAATCAGGAAGCTCTCGCGGATGGCACAGAGCTTTCGGAGGGCTTCTGTTGAATAGCATTTTAGCAACAGTGGCGTTTCGCCGGAGATGTCTGGAGACATGGACGTTGCTTGCTGCAGCAGCTTCGCCGTCCATGAGACAAGTTCCTTCACAGACGCATTCCAAGACAATTTCGCACGGGCGATTCGAGCCACGAAGGGATGCGCCTCGAAGCCGTAGCTGTCAATCCCTTCTTCTTCGGCAGCGAGGAGAGACGTCCCGCTGCCGACGAAGGGATCAAGCAGCGCAGATGGCTTGCATTCCCGTATGACGGAACGTACCCAGTCGGCGGAAAAGCCGGCGGAATATCTGTACCAGCGATGGATCGGAAGCCGCATGTTGTCTGAGAACGTCCCTGACGTGCCTATTCTGGCCTCTGCAACATGTCCTGTTGTTAGCAGGGGAGCGGATCTTTCGAGACAGATGGGAAGCGGAAGCTGCACTTGTGGCGCGTAATGAACCATGATTGCCTATTCCCTTTGTGTGACAGTGCGACGTTTCTGAGACAGCAGCATCCCAGGCATAGCTTTGCAGGTATTCGTAGGGAGCAAGGATAGACTCTCCTCAAAAAAAGCAAAATGTGAGGATGTGCTGAAGGTCGGCCTGAGGTCTGCGTTGTCCAAATTCTCTCGAAATGCACTGGAAAGCAACTAAATTTTTTCCGTCGTGTCCTCCTTGCGCCGGAAGCGATCCAAAAAGAGGTAGACCACGGGCGTCGTGTACAGGGTGAGCAATTGGCTGACCACGAGTCCCCCCACGATGGTGACCCCCAGGGGCTGGCGCAGTTCGGCGCCGTCTCCCTGGCCCAGGGCCAGGGGAACTGCCCCGAGAATGGCCGCAGCCGTGGTCATCATGATCGGTCGGAAGCGCAGCAGGCAGGCTTCATAAATGGCCTCTTCAGAGCTAAGACGACGGCTGCGCGCCAGGGCCAGGGCCACGTCGATCATCATGATGGCGTTTTTCTTCACCAGTCCGCAGAGCAGGAGTACGCCGATGAGGGCGATGACGCTGAATTCCATGCCGCAGACCAGGAGGGCCAGCAGGGCACCGCAGCCTGCCGAAGGCAGGGTGGAGAGGATGGTCAGGGGATGGATACAACTTTCGTAGAGCATACCGAGGACGATGTAGAGTACGGCCAGGGCGGCCAAGATAAGGATGACCTGATTGGCCACCATGTCGCTGAAGAGCTTGCCCGTGCCCTGAAAGCCGGCCACGATGCTTGTGGGCAGGCCCACTTCGGCCTTGATCTGCTCCACCTGGGACTGGGCCTCTGACATGGAGACACCTGGTGCCAGGTTGAAGGACAGGGTCACGGCGGCAAACTGGCCCTGATGGGCCACGGACAAGGGGGCGACAGCGGGCGTCACTGTGGCCACCGAGCGCAGGGGCACGAGGGAAGTGCGCCCAGGCAGGCGCACCATGTCCAGGGCTTCGGGTCCGTTCAGCCACTGCGGCCCGTATTCCAGCACCACATGATACTGGTTCTTGTCCTGGTAGATGGTGGAAACCTGGCTCTGGCCAAAGGCATTGCCCAGGGCGGCATCCACGTCGCGCATACTCAGGCCGTAGCGCGCCAGGGCGTCGCGATCGGCCGTGACAAAGGTTTCCAGGCCGCGTTCCTCGATGTCGCTGTTCACATCCCTGAAGGCCCGCGCCTTGGCCAGGGCCTCCTGCATCTTCCGACCCCAGTTGCGCAATACGGTCAGATTGTCAGCCTGCAGGGTGTATTGGTACTGCGATCGCGCGCTGCGGCCCCCCATCATGAGGTCTTGGGCTGGCTGGAGAAAAATTTGCGTCCCCGGTTCGGCGGACAGACGACCGCGCAGGCGACCGATGACGCCCATGACGCCGATGCGGCGTTCGGCCAGGGGCTTGAGGGCGATAAAAACTCCGCCCCCACCGCGCCCTCCGGCAATGTGGCCGGACACGTCGGCTACGGCAGGATCGCGGGCAATGACGGCCATGAGCCGCTGCAGCCGCTCCTGCGTTGCCTGGAAGGAGGCGCTCTGGTCGGCGCGTATGCCGCCCATGATCACGCCCGTGTCCTGTTGCGGGAAAAAGCCCTTGGGCACGACCACATAGAGCCAGACGGTGAGGCCCACGATGCCCAGCAGAACCAGCATGGTCAGGCGACGGTGGCGCAGGGCCACGGCCAGGCTGGCGGCATAGATCTGCTGCATGCCGTTCAGGCCGCGACTCCAGGCCGCGCCCACAGCAGCGAGACGCGTCCAGCCGCCAAGGCCCTGGGCTGGCGCGAGGCCCTGGCCAGCAGCCTGTCCCGTGCCCCGGCCAGCAGCCTGTCCCCCCTGTCCCCCCTGTCCCGCGCCCAGAGGCTTTGCGCGCAGCAGGCGCGCGCACATCATGGGCGTTGTGGTCAGCGAGACGAGCATGGACACGAGGACGGCTGCCGTGAGAACCACGGAAAATTCGTGGAACAGTCGGCCCACAATGCCGCCCATGAACAGGATGGGCAGAAAGACGGCCACCAGGGAGAGGGATATGGAGATGACCGTGAAGCCCACTTCCTTGGCCCCGCGCAGGGCAGCCCTGAGGGGGCTTTCCCCGGCTTCCACATGGCGCACGATGTTTTCCAGCACCACGATGGCGTCGTCGACCACAAAGCCGGTGGAAACCGTCAGGGCCATGAGCGAGAGATTGTCCAGGCTGTAGCCGCAGAGATACATGACGCCAAAGGTGGCCAGGAGGGATACGGGCACAGCCACTGCCGGAATGGCCGTGGCGCGGACATTGCCCAGGAAGAAAAAGGTCACTATGACCACAAGGGCCATGGACAGGAGTAGGCTTTTTTCCACCTCGCGTAAGGAGGCCCGGATGGTCAGGGAGCGATCCATGCGCAGGGAGAGGTCTGCGCTCTCCGGCAGCCAGGCGCGCAACTGCGGCAGCATGGCTTTGACCTTGTCCACGGTGTCGATGATGTTGGCCCCAGGGGCGCGGAAGACCAGGAGCAGCACCGCCGGTTTGCCGTGGGCAATGGCCATGGTGCGCACGTTTTCCGGGCCGTCCACGATGCTGGCCACGTCCCCGAGACGCACCACGCGGCCCTCATGGCGGCCCACGATGAGTTCACGGTAGGCCGCAGCCTCGCGCAGTTGGTCGCTGGCGCCCACGAGCCAGTAGCGCTCGTCATCCTCCATCTGTCCCTTGGGCAAGAAGGCATTGGCTGCGGCCAGGGCAGTGCGCACATCGGCCAGGGACAAGCCCATCCTGTGCAGGGCGTCGGGGCTGATGTCCACGCGCACGGCCGGAAGTGCGCCGCCACCCACGTTGACCTCGCCCACGCCAGGCAGTTGGGCGATCTTCTGCGCCAGCACGGTGGAGGCCGCATCGTAGAGCTGGGTGCGCGTCAGCGTGTCCGAGGTGATGGACAGGATCATGATGGGCGCGCCCGCAGGGTTGACCTTGCGGTAGGAAGGGTTGGAAGGCATGCTGGGCAAGGTGGAGCGGGCGGCATTGATGGCGGATTGCACGTCGCGGGCCGCGCCATTGATGTCGCGATCCAGCTCGAATTGCAGGATGACAGAGCTGGAGCCAAGACTGCTCGTGGAGGTCATCTCGGTCACGCCGGCAATGCGGCCCAAGGCGCGCTCCAGAGGCGTGGCCACTGTGGAGGCCATGGTTTCCGGGCCGGCCCCGGGCATGGATGCGCGCACCACGACCACGGGGAAATCCACCTGCGGGAGGGGGGCGACGGGCAAGAGGCCGAAGGCCACCATGCCGGCCAGGGCCAGGGCCAGGGTCAGCAGGGTTGTGGCCACGGGCCGCCGGATAAACAGGGCCGAAAGATTGACCTCCAGGCTTTCCGGACCCAGGCGGTGGCGCAGGCCGCTCTCGCGCAACTGGTGCAGGCGCTGGGCCTTGTCCGGACGAGGTACGCTCTTCACAGGGACTCCGTTTCCTGGGCTGCCTGCGCCGTGGCCCTGGCTGCGCCCACGCCGCGCAGGCGACGGCTTAGGCGGTCAAACCAGAGATAGATGACAGGGGTGGTGAAGAGCGTGAGCAACTGGCTGCAAATGAGACCGCCGACCATGGTGACGCCCAGGGGATGGCGGATTTCTGCGCCCATGCCCCAGCCCAGCATCAAGGGCAAGGCCCCCAGCAGGGCGGCCATGGTCGTCATGAGTATGGGCCGCAGACGCAAGAGGCAGGCTTGACGGATGGCGGCCAGGGGCGGCTTGCCTTCGTTGCGCTCCGCATCCAGGGCAAAGTCGATCATCATAATGGCATTTTTCTTGACAATGCCGATGAGCAGGATAATCCCGATGATGCCCATGACGCCCAAATCCATGCGCGCCGCCAAGAGGGCCAGGAGCGCGCCCACGCCAGCCGAAGGCAGGGTGGAAAGAATGGTCACCGGATGGATATAGCTTTCATAGAGAACGCCCAGCACGATGTACATGGTGATCACGGCGGCGAGAATGAGCCAGACTTGATTGTCGCTGGAAGCCAAAAAAGCCTGGGCAGACCCCTGTAAGGCGCAGCGCAAGGCGTCGGGCAGGCCAAGCTCGGCTTGCGTGCGCTGGAGCGCCGCCAGTGCGGCCCCCAGAGAAGAGCCTTCTGCCACGTTGAAGGAAATGGTGGCCACCGGAAATTGCCCTTGCCTGGCAATGGCCAAGGGCGTCGGACGCTCCTCAGCCCGAAGCAGGCTCGTCAGGGCCACGGGCTTGCCGTCCCCGCTGCGCACATGGATGTTTTCCAGGGATTGCGGACCCTGCCGAAAGTGCGGGGCCGTTTCCAGAACGACCTTGTACTGATTGGTCTGGGTGAAGATGGTCGAAATGAGCCGCTGGCCCAGGGCATCGTAGAGCGCATTGTCGATGTCGGCCATGCTGACGCCAAGGCGTCCTGCGCTGTCGCGGTCGATGGACAGCCAGAGCATGCGTCCTGGCGCCTGATGATCGCTGGTTACCATGTCCAGCTCGGGCTGACGGGACAAGGCCGTTACCAGGCGCGGTATCCAGGTGTCCAGCTGCTCGCGGCGCAAGGCTTCCACGGACATCTGGTACTGGGTGCGGGAAAGACGGTCTTCGATGGTCAAATCCTGCACGGGTTGCAAATAGAGGGTCAGGCCGGGCAGCTGGGCAGCCATCATGCGTTTGGCAATGGCCGGGGCGCGGGCGTCGCGTTCGGCAAGAGGTTTTAAGGCCACGGTCAGGCGCGATGTCCCCAGGCTCGGATTGATCCCGTCCACGCCCACGAAAAAGACCACAGATTCCACGGCGGGATCCTGCATGAGCATGGCGGCCAGTTCGCGCTGGCGTCGGGCCATGGCGGCAAAGGAGGAATCCGGCGCGGCCTCCACAATCCCCTGAATCACGCCCGCATCCTGCACCGGAAAAAAGCCCTTGGGCACCAGCGCATAGAGAACCAGGGTCAGAACCAGGGTTGCGGCGGCCACGACCAGCATGCAGCCCTGATGGGCCAGGGTCACATCCAGGGCCTTCTCGTACCAGCTGAGCAGTACGCTAAAAAAATTGCCCTGCCGCGCCATATCGTGCCCTGGCTGGAGCATGACGGCGCAGAGCATGGGGGTGAGCGAGAGGGAAATGCCCGCTGAAACCAAGATGGTCACGGCCAGGGTGACGGCGAATTCGCGAAAGAGGCGTCCCACCACGTCGCCCATGAACAGCAGCGGAATGAGGACGGCCACGAGCGAGATGGTCAGCGAGATAATGGTAAAGCCGATCTGTCCGGCGCCCACGAGGGCCGCTTGTAGGGGGGATTGGCCTTGCCCCAGGTAGCGGACGATGTTTTCGATGACCACAATGGCGTCGTCAACCACAAAGCCGGCGGCAATGACCAGGGCCATGAGCGTCAAGTTGTTCAGGGAATAGCCGGCCAGATACCTGATGCCCAGCGCGCCGACCAGGGACAGGGGCACGGCCAGGGCCGGAATGAGCGTGGCGCGGGCCTTGCGCAAAAAGAGCCAGATGACGCCGATGACCAGGGCCACGGAGAGCAGCAGTTCCACCTGCACGTCCTGCACCGTGGCGCGGATGGTCACGGTTCTGTCCGTGACCACGCGCACGTCCACATTGCCAGGCAGGGTGCGCTGCAAGAGGGGCAAAAGCTCGCGGACGCGATCGGCAACATTGATCACGTTGGCACCTGGCTGGCGCTGCACCGAAAGGACAATGGCCGGGGAGAAGTGTGCCCTGTCTGTGGCCACATAGGCGGCCAGGCGGGCATTTTCCGCCCCGTCCAGCACCTGGGCCACGTCCTGAAGGCGCAGGGGCGCGCCATCCTTGTAGCCGAGGATGGTGGTCGCATATTCCCGCGCTGAGGCCAGCTGGTCGTTGGCGTCGATGCTGAGGGCGCGCTCAGGCCCGTCAAAGCTGCCCTTGGCGGCATTGACATTGGCCTGGGCAATGGCCGTGCGCACCTCTGCCAGGGTCAGTCCGGCGGCGGCCAGGGCGCGCGGGTTGACCTGCACACGCACTGCCGGACGCTGTCCGCCCGAAAGCGTGACCAGGCCCACCCCTGGCAGTTGCGAAATTTTTTGGGCCATGCGCGTGTCCACCAGGTCTTCCAGGCGCGTGAGGGGCATGGCGCTGCTGGTCACGGCCAGGGTCATGACCGGTGGATCAGCGGGATTGACCTTGCTGTATACGGGCGGATTGGGCAAATCCTGGGGCAGAAGGTTGTTGGCCGTGTTGATGGCCGCCTGCACTTCCTGTTCGGCCACGTCCAGGGCCACGGAAAGATCGAAGAGCAAGGTGACCACCGAGGCCCCGGCGGACGAGAGGGAGTGCATCTGCACCAGGCCCGGCATGGACCCGAATTGACGTTCCAGGGGCGCCGTGATCACGGCGGCGATGACGTCCGGCGAGGCCCCAGGGTAGAGGGTCTGCACCTGGATGGTGGGATAGTCGATCTGCGGCAGGGCGGACACCGGCAAATAGCGATAGCCGAGCAGGCCGGAGAGCAGCAGGGCCGCCATGAGCAGGGAAGTGGCCACAGGGCGCAGGATGAAGACGCGGGAGATATTCATGGCCCTGGACTTAAAAGGCTTCCGCCGCCGGGGTTTGGCCTTGCTCTGCCACTGTGACGCTCAGGCCGTCGCGCAGACGATCCAGGCCGTCCACCACGACCAGCTCCCCGGCCTTGAGTCCCTCGTCAATGACCGTCAGCTCGTCGCTGGCAATGCCCGTCTTCACCTCGCGCAGGACAACGGCGTCCTTGTCCTCGCGCTTGGACAGTACATAGACATAGGCGCCACGTACCCCGGTCTGCACCGCCGCTGCGGGCACCGTCACGGCCTGGTGGAGGACGCGTGCCAGGAGGCGCGCATTGACGAATTGGTTGGGGAACAGGGTTTCCCCCGCATTGGGCAAACGTGCTTTCAGGCGCACCGTGCCCGTGGCGGCGTCGATGCGGTTGTCCACGGAAAGCAGGACGCCCGTATCCAAGAGCTTGCGTTGATCCCGATCCCAGGCTTGCACAAGGGGCATGGCACCGTCCTTGGCCGCGCGCAGGGCCGCAATGATCAGGGGCACATGCACATCCGGCAAGGTAAAGATGACGTCGCAGGGCCGCGTCTCGGTAATGCGCACAATGCCTTCGCTGTCCGAACTGCGGATCATGTTGCCCTCATCCACCGTGCGCAGGCCCAGGCGGCCCGAGGCCGGGGCCACAATGCGGCTGTACTCCAGCTTGAGGGCTGCGGCGTCCACGGCGGCCTTGTCTGCGCGCACCGTGCCCTCGTACTGGCGCACCAGGGCGCGCTGGTTGTCGTATTCCTGGCGGGCGATAAAGTCATTTTTGGACAAGGTTGCGTAGCGGGCCATGTCCTTGCGGGCATTTTCGAGCTGGGCTTGATCCCTGGCCAGGGTGCCGCGGGCCTGGTCCAGATCGGCCTGAAAGGGCCGCGGATCGATTTCGGCCAGGAGATCGCCGGCGCGCACGCGCTGGCCATCCTTGAAGTGCAGGCGCTGGAGCTGGCCGTCCACGCGGCTCGTGACCAGAACATCGCTGGAAGGCTGCACCGTGCCAAGACCATTGAGGAAATGGGGCACGTCCTGGGCTTGGGCCAAGGCCACGCGCACCGGCGGGGCTTCCAGGGCCATGCCGCGGCCAGCCGGTCGCCCCTTGAAGGCGGTCAACCGCCAGGACACGACCGCCACCGCCAGGGCCAGCAGCACGAGAATCAGCCATCGTCCTCTGCGGGCGGGACGGGAAATACTGGACATACGCTCTCCTTGGTTCAGCGCGCGCTCCAAGCCTTCGTCCTTCCGAAAGCAGGGCCTTCGCCCTTCCACGTGTGTCCGGTGGACGTGTCGGACTTCGGATAAAAGTGTGCCATGCGTATAGTATAAGGCTTCTCTTCCCGCAATGGGCCTGCACAATAGGGAGACAAGCCGTTCTGATTCCGTGACCAGTTGGCGGCGGGATTCTTTATTGGGCGGTTTGGATGAGGGGGAGCGCGTTGATGACGGGTTCCTCGTAAGGGTGGATGCGCTTGATGGCTGCGATGGTTTCCGCCAGCTTGTCCCTGCGACAGGTCACTTCCACTTTCAGCTCAGGTTCTTCGCTCACTTCCCCGATGGTGCCGATGTACGGAGACGTATGCTCCAAGGGTCGCCATGTGCCCATAACGCGACTGTAGGAAAGGCAGCTGTCATAGTTGCCAAGATGTCCGGCATCCACCTGGCGCAAGGTCTGTTGCAAGTCTCGGAAATGAGACTCAGGGATAAAAATTTCGAGCTTGCAGTAGTCCATCGTTGTCCTCATAGCCCGTATGGGCAGATGCGTGACCTTGGTTCAGGCCACAACGTATCCTCTGACGTATCCTCGAGGTATCCTCGACGTATCCTCGACGTATCTTCGACGTATCCTCTCTCGTGCAGATGCGCGGCTGCGGCTACCATCCAAAGACATGCCATATGCGTTGCCGACATGTGGCCAAGAACCCTCAGGGGCAGATGCGCGGCTGCGGTTTCAGCCACAGAGAGCAAGAGTGCCTACGGTGCCAGAGGGCCGCCTTGGGCGACCCTCTTCCCGAAAGTGCTCCGTGCCCGACCTCAGCGCTGTGGCGGTCTGCGGTGATCCCCATGCCGCTGTGACGACGAACGGTGATCGCCGACGTCATGCCGATGCTGTGACGATCGATGTGTGCCTGCGTCATGGCGATGCGTCGGCGAACGGTGTCTTACAGCATCATGCCGATACTGTGACGGTCGATGTGTGCCTGCATCATGCCGATGCGAGGGCGGTCGATGTGTGTCAGCATCATGCCGATGCGACGGCGCAGAGTGATGATGAT
The DNA here is from genome assembly GCA_017454855.1 of Desulfovibrio sp. Lineage (GTDB taxonomy): Bacteria > Desulfobacterota > Desulfovibrionia > Desulfovibrionales > Desulfovibrionaceae > Desulfovibrio. Next base: position 251 of record JAFTCE010000017.1, on the reverse strand, counting down.
AGTTTTTTGGCGGCGGGCGGTGATGGCGATGATAGTTGTAATCGCGTTCGTAATAGCCGTCATCATAGGCTGGGCGAACGCAGGCCGTGACAAGCAGGTACGCGCTGAACAGTGTGAAAACGAGCAAGAAACGCTTCATACTGCCTCCATTGCCTTTGTTACTGCGCTGTCTCCCGCCACAGTCGGCGCTCTTGGCGCAAGGCCTCAGTCCCTGGCGGATGGCAGCCGTGCGCAGTACTCCTCCCTGAAGG
>JAFTCE010000115.1 GCA_017454855.1 Desulfovibrio sp. | reverse complement strand
CGGTAAGAGGCGAATATGCGACGATTTTATAGACATGACCGAAGTGTAAGCCCTCGCCGGACGCTTGGCAAGAGGCTCGGGAAAAGGATCCGCCCGAGGCGCAGCGCGCCCCGACGCAAGACAGGCCAAGGACCTTGCCAAAAATCCAGGCGTACTTATCTCTACAAGGTTGTAAGGCCAGGCCGCAAGACAGCGCATCGGAGGCCTGATACTGCCAGGCTGGAGGAAAACATGGGTACTGCCTTTCAAACATTTTCTGAACCCCTGGATGACACGCCCATCCCCTCGGGCTACGATCCCGAGCTGCTCTATGTGGAATGCGCCCGTTGTGGTTCCCCGGTCATGTGGGAACAGGGGAGGGCCTCACGTCTGCTCAAACAGGCAGGTATAGACCCCTTGGAGCTGGACGCTTCCTGCCAGCTCATGACGGACGGCTGCCCGCGTTGCAGCCAGCGTAAGCAGTACTCTGTGCAAATAGTGCGTCTCAGCTCTACGCCCAACGTGCGCCGCCCGCCCTCTATGGGCAATGCCTAGACCTTGCGCTTCCTTGCATCAAGGTCAGGCATACACATATTTACGGCTGATTTCTTCGCTGCTCTTGACCACGCTTGCAGCCATATCCGCACGTTCCGCCCGCAGGCGCGCCTCCAGCGCAGAGTCCTCCAAAGCCAGTATCTGCGCAGCCAGCCAGGCGGCATTGCGTGCGCCGGCCTTGTCCAGGGCCAGGGTGGCCACAGGATAGCCTGGGGGCATCTGCACAGTGGAAAAGAGGGCGTCCATGCCGTTCAAGGCCGTACCTGACACCGGAATGCCGATGACAGGCCGCAGTGTGCGTGCGGCCACGGCTCCGGCCAAATGCGCGGCCATGCCTGCAGCGCAGATGAACACCTTGACGCCTTGTGCCTCATGCTGGCGTACCAGCTCTGCCGTCCGCTCCGGAGTGCGGTGGGCCGAACACACGCTCACGACATGGCTCACCTCCAGCCGACGCAAGACCTCCATGCAGGGACGAACCTTTTCCTCATCGGATTGTGAACCCATCAAAATGACAACCTGTGCCATAGTGCCTCCGTATCACATCTCGGCCAGTCGACGCAGGCCCTTGGCGCCGATATCCCTGCGGCACAAGGATTGCGGCATGACTATCTTATCCACTGCCGCGTAGGCCCTGGCCTGAGCCGCCGCCAGGTCCTGTCCCAGAGCCGTAACGCAAAGTACGCGTCCGCCGCTGGACAGCACCTGGCCCTCTTCGAGCCTGGTGCCGCAGTGGAATACCTTGACATCACCCAAGGCTTCGGCATCCGCAATGCCCGTAATGGGCAGCCCCTTGACGTAGTGTCCAGGATAGCCTTGGGCGGCCAGAACAACACCCAGCGCCGTATGCCTGGAATAGTGCAGCATACCTGGGCGCAGAGTACCGCCTACGGCCTCGAGCATCAAGCTCGCCAGATCGCCCTCAAGACGCATGAGCAGGGGTTGGCATTCAGGATCGCCAAAGCGCACATTGTATTCCAGAACCTTTGGTCCGTCTGCCGTCATCATCAGCCCGGCATAGAGAACGCCCACAAAGGGATGGCCATCCCTGGCCAGCGCTTGCAGCACAGGACGCACACAAATGTCGGTCAGGCTTTCTAGGCGATTGTCGGGCAAAACCGGAGCCGGACTGTAGGCACCCATGCCGCCAGTGTTGGGACCTTTATCTTCGTCAAAGACGCGCTTGTGATCTTGGGCCGAAGGCAGGGGCAGGGCGTGCGTTCCGTCGCAGACGCAGAGCAGGGAAACTTCCTCGCCCTCAAGGCATTCTTCTAGGACAAGGGTTTCGCCGGCAGCCCCCAGACAATGCGCCGTCATCATGTCTTCTACGGCCTGCAGGGCTTCTTCTGGCCTTTGGGCCACGATGACGCCCTTGCCAGCGGCAAGCCCGTCAGCCTTGACGACAATGGGTGCCCCCACGGCGCGAATATGTGCGGCGGCCTCTGCTGCCTGGTGAAATACGGCGCTGCGGGCCGTGGGCACCTGTGCCCTTTGCATAAGCTCCTTGGCAAAAGCCTTGCTGCCTTCGAGCTGGGCGCAGTAGGCATCGGGGCCAAAGCAGGGGATGTCGACCTCCCGTAGGCGATCCGCAATGCCCAGGGTCAAGGGCAGCTCCGGACCGGGCACGACCAGATCCACGCCTTCCCTGCGGGCCAAATTCACGAGTCCAGCCAAATCATCCGCTGCCACGGGCATATTTACGGCGCCTTGCTCCTGGGCCGTACCGCCATTGCCGGGAGCCACAAAGACGGTTTCCACATGAGGACTTTGCAGGAGTTTCCAAACCAGGGCGTGTTCCCTACCGCCCGAACCAATGACGAGTATACGCATGCTCTTTCCTTTTACGCAGCAGGCCCCAGCAGGGGCCTGCCCAATGGAATGTATGGGTTCTTAGCCTAGTTGGGGTTGACCTCAAAATCGCTCATATCCGCAGGCACGTTGGGGTCAGTGGCCGACACGTCCAGCGGGTAGGCCGTAACCATGCACTGGCGGCTGCCCACGCCCAGATCCGGCGAGGTATTCAACCCTACCACCAGGTCAAGAATGCCGTCGTTGTTCACGTCAGCAAGATCAATTTCTGCCACAGAACCGCGAATGCGCCGCGTTTTCCATTTGAGCGCCAAGCCCACACCATCCCAGTACAGGGCGTGAATTTCGCCCTGGGGAAAGTAGCGGAAACGGTCGAAAATCTGCGCTGCCGTGGAAATGGGCTTGTTGACAATGAGCGTGTATTCGCCGGTATTGCCGATGTCGGCGGCAATGAGACGCATGGGGGCGTAGTACTTGCTGGGCAATTGATAGTTCTTGTCCACACCCAGGCCGGGCATGCCCTTGTAGTGATCCATGCCGGTAGATGAGCCAGAAAATCGTTCCATGGTCGTGTGTACCAAGGTGTTCCCGCGTCCCTGATAGAGCTTAAGGCGTTCGGTATCATTGAGCATGACGAGCATCTCACTCTTATTGCTGCGGCTGGCAGGTATCCAGGCGCAGTTGAACACCGATGCCCCACTGGGCAGGTCAAGCCTCGTGCCCAGCTCGAATTTTTTCCCATTCCTGGTCAAAAGGCGCACCCCAGGTGCAAAGAGCTTGACGGAATCCCAACCTTGGCCCACGAGAACGGGTGCGTACGTGGGAGGAACGCGCATGACACTGACAAAATACGGAATGCGCTCGCAGTACAGCCTGAGCTGATTGCCCTTGAAACTGTAAATGTAGGCGTAGGGGCGGTTACTGTCTTCCTCATAGGTCGCCACCACCAATTCCTTCGCGCGGTCACGGTCAATGTCAATGGCGCGCATGGAGAAATTGTTGTTGGAGCGCGAAATGGTCGTTTCAGCCAGCAGCTTAATCTGGCCACTGGGCGGCCAGGAATAGATGCGCAGATCGTGCCCGCTGAGGATGGCGACCTCGTTCTTGCCATCACCGTTGAAATCGCCCACGGCCATGTCAACCATTGTAAACTTGAGACGCTGCGTGCGCAGGCGTGAACCGTCATTGGCCCCTGCACCCTGGTAGCGGAATTGGGGGTTGAGGTACACTTGCTGCTGGCCCGTTTCATTGGTGATGATGCTCCCGCCACTCACGCCGCCGCGCCTGGCGTTGGCTGCCGTGGAACCAGGTGTGCGCATGCCAGAGGACACGCCAAAAACTTCTTGGTTCATTTCTGCGCTGAGTTTTTGCACGGCATTGATCAGATCGCTCACCGGACTCTGCGTCGTGCGCGTCCAGGTCTGGCCCGTTTTGTCGGTACTATTGATCTCCACCGTGCATTCCTTGCCCATGACGCTCACCGAACCCCAAATGGCATGATCCGCGCCCGAGGAGCGCAGAACCTGACGGGCGTCGCCGGACGTGGCAGCCTTGGACTGACTGGAACGTACATCCAGCACCCCCGGACGGTTGAGCTTGCCAAGGATGGTGGCTGGCACTGCCTTGGCAAGATAACTGAAATCCTTGGGCGCGTTGACGGTAAAGGGCAGCACTACGGCGCTTTTGGCTGCGGCGTCTGTGATGCCGACTGCCAGGACGGCGCAGAACACACAGGCCATGAACAGTGTTCGCATGGCATATTTCATGCTTTTCTCCTTGAGTATGCCGGGAACACCCGGCGCTTCCTATGTTCAGCAGAATATTTTACGCGTACTTTGTACCGCACGCAATAGGCGTCGGCCAAGGTCTAAGAGAAGTGTTAAGCGAGAGGAAGGGTACTACATGTGTTCCAACGTTTCACTCAGAATGCCGATGAAACGTTCTGCCCAAGGGCATTTTTCCATAACCAACAGCGGAATCAATAGCGGCCAGTAGCTTGAAAGAATGCTGCCCTTTGCTGTATTGTTTTTTTGTCTTGCAATGCTGCGTTGCCGCTTCCAAGGACGCATATATTTTTACCCTTGGCAATGGTTTCCAGTACGCTTTCTGTGGCTGGCAATGCGTTGTCGGCAAAACCTTGGCCAAAAAATTTCCGCAGTGCCTGGCGGTCTGCAAGCAGCCATGTCTCCATGCACTGCGTCATCAGGTGGCAGTCCGTCTCGTTTGCGCCCCGAGGAGGACTCCAGTCGTCATGCTCTCACGCCTGCAAATGCTCCCAAGGCAGCCAAGCATGGCTATCAATCCCCTGCTGGTATCTGCTGGCAACGGCGCATTCGCTGTCCACAAGGAGAAGGGCTTTTTCCCCGTTTTCTATGGCTGTACAAAACGCTTCGTATGCCTGTCTCCTGCCGCCGCAGGCCACGATTCTTGGCATGTGACCGTGCATGCCGACCTTGCACAAAAATTCTCTGAAGCCTTTGCGACATTCGGTTCTCAGGATGTTGGCGTCACCCCCGCCCTCCACAAAGAGCTTTACCATCGCGTGCCCCCCTCAACCATACTGATAGGGTATGATGATGGTATCATTGCTGCTGATACCCTATGGATACCCTATGCCAAGGCTATGGATACCCTGTCGAGATAGTAAGAATAGAGTATCAACCCTGCTGATACCCTTCCTTGGCGGCAATACTACCGAAACGGTAGAATTGAACGATTGCAAAGGATTAGAGACCTGCCCTTACTAATACCCTGAATCCGTGAATAATTTATTATAATTTAAAAATAAAATAATATTATCGATTTTGTAATTAATATAAATTATTGAATATTTTTGCATGTGATTTTTCTTCTCATTCTTCACCCAATG
>JAFTCE010000016.1 GCA_017454855.1 Desulfovibrio sp. | reverse complement strand
CTTGCCGGGGTCTTGAGCGCGCAGATGTCCGGGGTCGGTGAACATGCTGAAGACCTTGTCATGCACGTCCTTTTCGCTGTCGCTGAGGTAAATGCAATTGCCAATGGATTTGCTCATCTTGGCCTTGCCGTCCGTGCCAGGCAGGCGCAGGCAGGCCGCATTGCTGGCCAACAGAATTTGCGGCTCCACCAGTGTTGATCCGTAGACACTGTTGAACTTGCGTACGATTTCCACCGTCTGCTCCAGCATGGGCTTTTGGTCTTCGCCCACGGGTACGGTTGTGGCATCAAAGGCCGTGATGTCTGCTGCCTGGCTGATGGGATAGGTAAAAAAACCCACGGGAATGCTCTGCTCGAAGTTCTTTTGCGCGATTTCGGCCTTGACCGTGGGATTGCGCTGCACGCGCGCCACGGTGACAAGGTTCATGTAGTGGAAGCTTAACTCGTACAACTGTGGGAGCTGGGATTGTATGAAGATGACCGATTTCTGCGGATCAATGCCGCAGGCCAGGTAGTCCAGGGCAACCTCCAGAATATTGTCGCGCACCTTGCGCGGATTGTCGGCATTGTCAGTCAGAGCCTGGGCATCGGCCAGCATGATGTAGATTTCGTCGTAGGCGCCGGAATTTTGCAGTTGAACGCGCTGCCTGAGCGAACCCACATAATGCCCGATATGCAGCTTGCCAGTGGGGCGATCCCCGGTGAGCATGATGTTTTTCATGATATTCTGCGCAGGGCCTTGCGCCCGAGAACGCAGCCTCCTTACAAGATTTATGGGCGGTTAATGATGTACGCGGTGTAAACAAATATGATATGCCATTGCCGTGCAAAGTACAAGATAATCGTGGCAAGAAAATTTGGTAATACCTGGGATGTGTGCGCTGAGACATGAGACATTGCCAAAAATTTTCGCCTTGTCTATTGTACAGATGTCTATTGGAGGCAGATTGTTCAGCCGCAGGGAATCCCTTCCCATAGAGCGAGCAGGCAAAAGGCTGATGCAGATTTTTATTGATCCTAGCATATTTTTTGCATAATTTCGAGAAGGCTAGCAGCGGGTCTTTTGCCAACAGGGACAGACATGGGCAGACGAATTTTATATGTTTTGGCTTGCCTGGGCATCGTGACGATTTTCGCCGCACTCACGCATTCCATCAGCGAAACTGTCATACTTTCCGGCGTCAACGCTATTGAGAGGCGTCAGACGGTCAGCGACATGCATCAGCTACGCAGCTATCTCCTCCTCGCTGAACAACGTATGCACCAGCATTTGGTTGACTGGGCTGTCTGGGACGAGGCATATGAGTATATTGTGGATCAGAAGAGCGAGTTCATACTCAACAACTTTGATCAGTCTTTGCTCGACGATCTGCATCTTTCAAGCGCCGCTTTTTACGATCTTTCCGGCAAGCTTATTTCCTTTGTGGGCACGATGGAAATAGCCCGGGGGATTGCCTGGGCGCGCGCTGAGCGCAAGATTTTCAAGAATTTAACAGACATAGTATTAAGCCAGGGGCTGGATTCGCAAGAGGGCTTTGTCATGTTGCGCGGCGAAGGCATGGTGCTTGCGGCGCACAAGGTTTATGACGGCAACAAGCTGAAGCCGCCACGGGGGGTGCTTGTCATGTCCCGCCTCATGGATCAAAATTTCATGGCTGAGGCGGAAGCAGTCACCAATCTGCGCTTTTCCATTCATCCTGTGGCAACTTTTACGGCAATCAGAACGCCGACCGTACCCGGCGCATACTTCAAGGTTGTCCAGTCCAAAGATTTCATCCACGCCTATTCTGTGGTCTTCGATGTCTTTGGCAAGGCTGCCTTTGCCTTGAACCTGCGGCGTGAACGAGACATTGCTGCTGTGGGGCGACAGCTATCAGCGAGAAATTTCTGGCTGATTCTGGGCTTGGGTTGCTTTGTCCTCATCTTTGGGCTTTCCCTGCTCATGCACATGCAGCGCCGTTGGATGCAGAGGGAGTTAGAATATCGTGAAAACCATGATAGTCTGACTGGCTTGCCCAACAAGATTTTTTTCACCAGAAAATTGGGCGAAATCTTGGCGGAGGCAAGACACAGGCAGAACTACGTGGGCGTGCTTTTTCTCGATTTGGATCGGTTCAAGGTTGTGAATGACAGCTATGGGCATGCCCAAGGAGACATTGTCCTGCGCGAGGCGGCGCAACGTCTGGACAAGGTGCTGTGCCAGGGTTTAGCTGCCCGCTCGGGCGGGGATGATTTCCTGATTGCCGTTGCGGCGACAAAGCGGGACGCGGTCTTGCAGGAGGCGCAGGCATTACTGGCCGTCATGGACGCGGTCTTTCCCGTGGAGGACAAGGAATTGCACCTGGGAGCGAGCATAGGCATGGCCTTCTTTCCCGAACATGGCCTAGACAGCGAAAGCCTCGTGCAGCGGGCGGAACTTGCCATGTATCACGCCAAGGAAGTAGGGGGCAATAACGTCAGGGTGTTCACCCAGAACATGGGCGACAGGGCAGCGGCCAAAATGGGGCTGGAAACAGCGCTCTACGCTGCCGTTGCCCATGACGCCTTGAAGGTGCATTACCAGCCCAAGGTGAACATTGCCACCCGCGATGTGAGCGGCTGTGAGGCCCTGGTGCGTTGGCAAAATGACGAAGGCAGGATGATCCCGCCGCCGGTATTTATTCCTCTTGCCGAAGAAAACGGTCTGATTACGCGCATAGACATGTTTGTGCTGCGCAGCGTCTGTCGTCAGATACAGGCATGGAAGAGTTCAGGGGGCAGGGCAGTGCCAGTGGCCGTCAATATGTCGGCGCGTAGCATACTTTCCGGAGATTTTGCCACCAATGTTATCCGTGTACTGGAAGAAGAACGCACGCCACCAGACCTCATTGAGCTGGAGATTACCGAAACCTGCCTCATGACCCATATGGACACGGCGTTCGCAGCCATCACACGCCTGCACGATGCCGGGCTGCGCATTGCCCTGGACGATTTCGGCACAGGCTATTCTTCAATGCAGTATCTCCAGGCCATGCCCATTGCCTGTCTGAAGATCGACAAGCAATTTATTGATGGCATCTTCAGGGCCGATGGAGATACACGCGCACTGGTCAGGGGCATCCTTGCCCTGGCCGCTAACCTGGGCATGGACACGGTTGCCGAGGGGGTGGAAGATCTGGATCAACTCTCCTTCCTTGCTGCCAACCACTGCAATGTCATCCAGGGCTATTTGTTTTCCAGGCCGCTCAACGGGACGGATTGCGCATCTTTTTTGCGGGATTGCCGGATACGCATCAATGCCGTGGCGGGGGGCGTCGTGACGTCGTAGGCCACGATGACAGCCTGCCTCAACATGACGGCAAGAATGCAATGTTAATGCCTTTCAAGACGTGTCTCGCCGATTTTCCCTTTCTTCTACCAGGGGGGCAAGAAGATTTCTAGTGCCCTGGGCTTGCGGCTATTTGACAGAGCCGCCATACAGGGAGTACGCTTGATATTCATGCCGTGTGCCTCGCACACGGAAAACCCAACGGAGGTTCTCTTGAATCCGACTAGTCGCAACCTGATGCTGTGGACAATTATCGTCCTGGCGATGGTCATGCTTTTCAATACCTTTCAGCAGCCACACGCAACGTCGCAGCGTATTGCCTACACTGATTTTCTCAGTCAGGTGGAGAATGGGCACTTGCTTTCCGTGACCATCCAGGGGCATACGCTTACCGGTAGAACCGCTGATGGCAAGTCCGTGCAGACCTATGCCCCGCACGATCCTGGCCTGATGGGCCGCTTGTTGGAAAAAAAAGTTGAGGTCAAGGCCGAGCCGCCTGAGGATCAACCTTGGTATATGACGCTGCTGGTATCGTGGTTCCCCATGCTTTTACTGGTGGGAGTATGGGTTTTTTTTATGCGTCAGATGCAGAATGGCAATGGCAAGGCCATGAGCTTTGGCCGTTCGCGCGCTCGGCTGCTCAACCAGGAAGAGGGCGACCGCGTCACCTTTGCCGATGTGGCGGGAGTGGACGAAGCCAAAGACGAACTTTCCGAAGTGGTGGAATTTCTCTCCAATCCCAGAAAATTTACGCGTCTTGGCGGTCGCATTCCCAAGGGTGTTCTGCTGGTTGGGCCTCCGGGAACCGGCAAGACCTTGCTGGCCAGGGCCGTTGCCGGGGAAGCCGGTGTGCCATTTTTTTCCATTTCTGGATCGGATTTTGTGGAAATGTTTGTGGGCGTAGGCGCTTCACGCGTTCGCGACCTCTTTGTCCAAGGCAAAAAAAATGCTCCTTGTCTTATTTTCATTGACGAAATTGATGCCGTTGGCCGTCAGCGCGGCGCTGGCCTTGGTGGCGGGCACGACGAGCGCGAACAGACCTTGAATCAGCTTTTGGTTGAGATGGATGGATTTGAGAGCAATGAAGGAGTCATTCTCATTGCCGCCACCAACCGTCCGGACGTATTGGATCCGGCTTTGCTTAGGCCCGGACGTTTCGACCGTCAGGTGGTGGTGCCCACGCCCGACTTGCGAGGTCGGCGAAGCATTCTGGAAGTGCATACCAAGCGCACGCCCCTGGATGCTGATGTTGATTTGGAAACTTTGGCCCGCGGGACGCCGGGTTTTTCCGGCGCTGATCTGGAAAATCTGGTCAATGAGGCCGCCCTGCAGGCAGCCAAACAGGACCAGGACAAGCTGGATATGCGTGATTTTGAATATGCCAAGGACAAGGTACTCATGGGGCGCGAAAGGCGTAGCCTCATCCTCTCCGATGAGGAAAAGCGCATCACGGCCTATCATGAGGGGGGACATGCCCTTGCAGCGCGTCTGTTGCCCGGTTCTGATCCTGTACACAAGGTCACCATCATACCGCGCGGTCGGGCTCTGGGCGTGACTATGCAGCTCCCGGAGGAGGATCGTCATGGGTATTCCCGCACCTACCTGCGCAACAATCTCGTGGTGCTGCTTGGCGGGCGCGTGGCCGAAGAGCTGATTTTTGACGATATTACCACCGGCGCCTCCAATGACATAGAACGCGTCACGCGCATGGCCCGCAAGATGGTTTGCGAATGGGGCATGAGCGAAGCTGTGGGCACAATTTCCATAGGGGAAACCGGCGAAGAAATCTTCATAGGTCGCGAATGGGTGCAAAACAAGAATTACAGCGAAGACACAGCCCGTCTTGTCGATGCGGAAGTAAAACGTATTGTCGAAGAAGCGCATAGCCGATGCCGTACACTCTTGCACGACAATGAGGAAACCCTGCACCGCATTGCGCAAGCCTTGTTGGAACGCGAAACCCTCACGGGCGAAGAGCTTGACTTGCTCATGGACAATAAGGAACTGCCACCGCTGGACAACACGTACGGGCAGTCTTCCGATCATAAGGAAGGTGATTCCGGTCATACCGATGAAACTGCGGATTTTATGCTCGAACCGGAAGAATCCGTGAATAACCATGATGGCAAGCAGACCAATCGCAGTGAACAGTGACTTCTGCGGCGCTGTCGGTTCTCAGTGGCGCGTTGCCGGAGGGCGGGCGCTGACGACATCGGCATCTTTCGGCGTCATGGGGATTGTCAATTTGACGCCGGATTCTTTTTTTGATGGCGGTCGGCATCGGGGTGTCGGCGGAGTGACACATGCGCTGCGGCTTCTGGAGCAGGGGGCGGATATAGTTGATTTGGGAGCGGAGTCTACCCGTCCGGGAGCTACACCCGTGTCGGCGGATGAAGAAATGGCGCGTTTGTTGCCGACTCTGGCCAGTTTGCGCCGATCTTTGCCCTCAGCCGCCATATCGGTAGATACCTCCCACGCGACAACGGCTGCTGCAGCTCTGGAAATGGGAGCGGTTGTCATCAATGACGTTTCAGCCTGCAGCAGGGATCCGGCATTGCTGGACGTGCTTGTACAGTTCAAGCCCGGCTATGTACTCATGCATGGCTGGGATACGGGGAGGCAGGATCATAACTGCCATGAAGAGGACATGCGCAGCCAGGTGCGTTCGTTTTTTGCGAAAAATCTGGATCGACTGGTGCGTTCCGGCTTGCCGGAAGAGCGCATTGTCCTGGATCCGGGCATCGGCTTTGGCAAAACCGCGCAACAGAACTTCGCCCTGCTGGCACACCCCGAAGACTGGCTGGAGCTGGGGCGGCCTGTTGTCGTGGGGCTTTCGCGCAAGTCCCTTTTTGGCGTTTTGTGTGGACTTTCGCCGGAGCAACGCGGTACGGCCACAACGACAGCCACAGCGCTTTTGTGGGAGCGAGGGGTTTTCTGGCATCGTGTTCACGATGTTGCCGAAGTCAGACAGGCGTTGGCCGTAGCTGTCGCGCTGCGGCGGGTTTGCAAACAACCGGGGTAAACCGTGCTGGAACATATCGCCTTTGACTGGCGGGACGCCCTGGACATCACCGTCGTTGCCGTGCTGCTGTACCAGGTTATCCAGATGGTGCGCGGCTCGCGCGCATTGACTGTACTTATGGGTCTCGGCTTACTGACCCTGCTATATTTCGTGGCCAATGCCGTGGGCCTGTATACACTGACATGGCTGCTGCAGCATGTGTTCAGTTCGCTCTTCCTCCTTATTGTGGTTATCTTTCAGGCGGACATTCGGCAGGCATTGGGGGAAATGGGGGCACGTCCGCTTTTTCACAAGCACAATGTCCGTCGAGACAGTGTGGAAGAGATGGTCACGGCCTGCGTGGAGATGGCGCGTTTGCATGTGGGAGCCTTGATTGTCATTGAGCGTGGCACGCGCTTGGGGGACATGATCCAAAGGGAGGGCGTACGCGTGGATGCCCGCATCAGCCGTCAGTTGCTCATGAATATTTTTTATCCCAAGGCCCCCCTGCACGATGGCGCTGTCATTATCAGTCGGGATAGAGTGACGGCGGCGGCTTGTATCTTGCCCCTGGCCGAAGCGAAAGGTCAGAACTTTGGCACAAGGCATCGTGCGGCCCTTGGCATAGCCAGGGAGAGCGACGCTGCGGTGATCGTGGTTTCCGAAGAGCGGGGCGAAATTTCCGTTGTTTTCAAGGGGGAGTTCATGCGCTCTCTCGACGGAAGGCGCTTGAGGCAGGTGCTTGATGAAATTCTTTGATTCCCTCCACCGTCCGCCGCATCTGCTTTCTATGTTGCTGGCCCTGCTTTGCGCTGTGGGCATGTGGTACATGGTCAGCGTACGCGATCGCCTGGAAGCGCAGATAGAAGTCAATTTGGACTATATTGGCATACCTTCCAAACTGATGATAACGGAGGGTTTGATCAACAAGGCAGTGGTGCGTCTGCGCGGACCAGGAACACTGCTACGCGCCATACCCAAGGATAGCCTTACCCAGACGGTGAACCTTTCTGCCATCAAAAAGGGGCGAACCATCGTCCCCCTGGGAGTGGAACATCTCGACGCCCGTTTTCGCGCCTTCGAGCTTATTGACGTACAGCCAACGCGCATTGTCGTCAGCGCCGACAATGTCATGGAAAGAACCGTGCCCGTGCGTGCTGTGGTGGAATCGCCGTTAAATAATGGCGCGCTAACCGTGGAAAATGTCAGTGTGACGCCAGCAACCGTACTTTTGCGCGGCCCGGAAGCCATTATTGCCAACATTTCGCATATACCGCTGACCATCATGCTTGACCCCAAGGCAGCTGGCAGTACTGTACAGCGCACCATGCTCCTGGATACCCCAAGCCTGGTGACGCCGACTCCAGCATCGGTCAAGGTGCGCTACACAATCACAAGCGGACGCACGGTGCTGACGCGGCGCTGCAAGGTGGGATTCGTGGGCGGGCCGCGTCGGCATTACACGGTAACTCCAGCGGAAATCGACGTCCTTGTGGAGGTGCCCGAAGCCCTGGCCAGAAACAGCCGCTATCTCAGGGAAATGGAAGTCACGGTTGCCGTGCCGGACATCAGTCCGGGGGAAAGCGCACAGCTTCCCCTGCATTTCAGACTACCGGAGGGCATGACGCTCTTAAATCCGCTGTCAGAAGAAGTTACCGTAACGCACAATAAACAGTAGCGCAGGGTAGACGTCGGGACAGACACTGCGCCAGTAAGGAGAGGGCATGGTTGATCGACTTTTTGGCACTGACGGCTTGCGGGGCACGGTCAACAACGCGCCCATGACTGTAGACGTGGCCTTACGTCTTGGCTTAGCGGCCGGCATACGTTTTCGGCGTGGCAATCACCGGCACAAGGTTGTCATTGGCAAGGACACGCGCCTTTCAGGATATATGTTCGAATCGGCCCTCACTGCTGGCTTGTGCGCTGCGGGTATGTACGTCATCATGACCGGGCCATTGCCAACTCCGGCTATTTCCTTCCTGACGCGCAGTATGCGGGCCGATTTGGGAGTTGTCATTTCCGCGTCGCACAATCCCTTCAATGACAATGGTATCAAGTTTTTCGATGCCGAAGGCTACAAATTGCCTGACCAGACAGAAGATGAAATTGCCACCATGGTGCAAGACAAGGATTTTGTCTGGCCGTATCCTGACGCGCACCGCGTCGGTCGCGCCAGAAAGATTGAGGATGCCGGTGGTCGTTATATTGTATACACCAAAAGTTGCTTCCCAACGCATCTGACGCTTTCCGGACTGCGCATTGTAGTGGACTGCGCCAACGGCGCCAGTTATAAGGTGGCCCCGTTGGCTTTGGAAGAACTGGGGGCTGAGGTCTTTCGCATTGCAACGGATCCCAACGGCATCAATATTAACGAGCATTGCGGTTCTCTCTATCCTGAAGTTGTGGCGGCTAAGGTGCGTGAATTGCGCGCAGACGTGGGTTTGGCCCTGGATGGTGATGCCGACCGCCTGATCATGGTCGATGAACACGGTGCCATTCTGGATGGCGATCAACTCATGGCCATGTGTGCGCAAGCATTGATGGCCAGGGGAGAATTGCCCGGCAATGTGCTTGTGGCGACAGTCATGAGCAATATGGCTCTGGAGCTGTTCATGGCCGAACACGGCGGCACCTTGCTGCGCACCAAGGTTGGTGATCGTTATGTGATGGAGGCCATGCGTCGGGAAGGTGCCATGCTGGGCGGGGAACAGTCCGGACACCTGATTTTTCACCGCTTCAGCACCACTGGCGACGGTCTCTTAGCGGCATTGCAGGTTTTGCGCATTATGCGTGAAAAGGAGAAGCCACTTTCGGAGCTGGCCGGACTGCTGACCCCCTTTCCGCAGACGCTCATCAACGTGCGTGTGGAACGGCGTCTGCCCCTGGAAGAACGTCCTGCCATCGTGGAGGCAGTGGAAAAGATCGAAGCAGCTCTTGGCGGACGGGGCCGGGTGCTGCTGCGGTATTCCGGCACGGAATCCCTGTGTCGGGTTATGGTTGAGGGAGAGAATCCCGTTAAGGTCAAGTCCTGGGCCGAAGAGTTGGCACAGGTTGTGGAACGCGAGTTGCGTTGATGGCTTTTCCCTCGCCGCAGCATTTTTTGCTTGCGCCGAAACGCTGTTCGCGCCATTATATCCATATATACTACACACACTCTTTGGAGGCAAGCATGAAGGATATCCGCAAGGTCGTCATTCCCGTGGCTGGCTGGGGCACACGTTCTTTACCCGCTTCGAAGAATATCCCCAAGGAAATGCTGCCCATCTATAATAAGCCTGTCATCCAGTATGTTGTGGAAGAGGCGCAGCGCGCACACATTCAAGACGTGATCTTTGTCACCAACCGTGACAAGAGCGTCATTGAAGATCATTTCGACTATAACCTGCAACTGGAGTCTGTGCTGGAACGTGCAGGCAAGCTGGACAAGCTGGAAGAAGTGCGTCGCGTGGCTGAGATGGTCAATGTCATGTCCGTGCGGCAGAAGAAACAGCTGGGCCTTGGGCATGCGGTCTTGTGCGCACGGGATCTCATCCGTGACGATCCTTTTGCCATCATGGTGGGCGATGACCTCATGTTTGGCGGCGTGCCCGGCATAGGGCAGCTTATTGAAGTCGCCATGTCCGAAAAGCTCCCCGTGGTGGGCGTGATGGAAGTGCCCATGGAGAAGGTGAGCAAATACGGTATCATAGACGGGGAAGAGGTGAGTCCTGGCGTGTTTCGCGTCAAGGATATGGTGGAAAAACCCGCCCGCGAGGATGCGCCATCACGTTTTGCCATTGTGGGTCGTTATGTGCTGACGCCGGACATTTTCGACTATCTGGAGAAAGTCAAACCGGGCAAGGGCGGTGAAATTCAACTGACCGATGCCATGCAGGCCCTGGCCCATGACAAGGGCATGATGGCCGTGCGCATGTCCGGTATGCGTTTTGACGCCGGCGACTGGGCGGAGTTTCTCACGGCCAATATCTATTTCGCCCTTCAGGATGAAGACTTGCGCTATGAGTTGCTGGGCATGCTGAAAAACTTCGTGCAGTTCAACTAACACGCCGTCCTGGAATACGGCATAACAAAGGAGCAAAAGGCAGGACAGCCACTCCTGCCTTTTTGCACAGAACACTACCCAGGGAGGAATACATGGCCTCAACCGTCTATTTTGCCAAACTTGCGGTCAAAAATCCCGCTGACAATAAACTTGCCAAGATTCGGCGTCTTTGCAAGGCTGCGGGGCTGGAGGATAAGGTCAAACCTCTGGAGGTGAGCCGGGAAGATCAGGTTGTGGCAGTCAAGGTGCATTTTGGCGAGCGCGGCAATGACACCTATGTACATCCGACCTTTGTACGCGAGGTGGTGGATCAAGTCCGTGCTGCCGGAGCACATCCCTATCTGACGGATACCTGTACGCTCTATAAGGCATTCCGTCATAATGGCGTTGATCATCTGGAAACGGCCTATTTGCATGGCTTTACGCCCTATGTGGTCAACGCGCCGGTGGTCATTGCCGATGGTGTGAACAGCCACGCCTGGCGCGAGGTACCCGTAAACCTCAAGCACTTCCAGTCCGTGAAAATAGCCGACGGTATCCTCTCAGCCAATGCCATGGTGGTCATTTCCCATTTCAAGGGGCATGCCTTTGGCGGTTTTGGCGGTGCGCTCAAAAACTTGGCCATGGGCTGCGCTCCGCATGAGGGCAAGATCGACCAGCACGGTCGCAATATTGTGATCCTAGATAGCTGTATTGGTTGTGGCCAGTGCGTGAAAATTTGCCCACAGCAGGCGTTAAGTCTGGTCAAGGTGGAAAAGGGGCGTCGCTGTGTCATCGATAAGGAGCGCTGCTTTGGGTGCTATGAGTGTATGAGCGTTTGCAAACAGAGGGCCATTGGCATTGACAGCCCCAACGAATATGAGGAGTTTTCCGAGCGCATGGTGGAGTACGCCTGTGGCGCACTCAAGGGCAAAGAAGGCAGGCTGCTGTTCATCAATTTCCTCATGAACGTGACGCCGCAGTGTGATTGCGCGGGCTGGTCAGATCCGCTCCTGGTGCCGGACATTGGCATTTTGGCGTCTACCGATCCCGTGGCCCTGGACACGGCCTGTTTTGACCTTGTGTCGGCAACACCAAGTCTGCGGCCCATTGGCGATAACGAGTGCTGCAGCACCGGATACGACAAGTTTCAGGCCGAGCATCCCCAGACGCGCGGCTACCATCAGGTAGAGTATGCTGAAGCCATTGGCATGGGGTCACGTCAGTACGAACTTGTCACTGTCTGATTGCCCGCAACTTGCCAGGGCATGAACAGCGTGATGCCCCGTGATTGGGGCATCACGCGCAGCGCAAAGGAAATGTCGATGTACGCTGTTGCCGGATGGAAGGGCATTGTGCTGGCCGGCGGTTCCGGTTCCCGACTGTATCCGCTGACCTTGAGCGTGAGCAAGCAGCTCATGCCCATCTATGACAAACCCATGATCTATTACTCTTTGGCAATTCCGCTTATGGCCGGGATCCGCGACATCTGCATCATTTCCACGCCCGAGCATCTGCCCCTGTATGAACGTCTGCTGCACGACGGTTCGCAATGGGGATGTCGCTTCAACTATGTGGTGCAGCCCAGGCCTGAGGGGCTGGCCCAGGCATTTTTGTTGGCTGAAGAACACATTGTCGGGCACAAGACTTGCCTGGTGTTGGGCGACAATGTCTTCTTTGGCAGCGGTTTGCTCTCCCTCATGAATGAGGCCATGCGCAGAACGCACGGCGCTACTGTCTTTGGCTACCATGTGCGTGATCCGGAACGCTACGGCGTGGTGGAATTTGACCGACAGCGCCGCGTTGTCAGCATTGAGGAAAAACCGCAGATGCCCAAGTCCAATTTTGCCGTCACGGGGCTGTATTTTTATGATCAGGATGTCCTGGATATTGCCCGCAGTGTGCGTCCCTCGGCTCGGGGTGAATTGGAAATCACGGATGTCAACAATGCCTATTTGGCCCGCGGCGATTTGCATGTGGAACTCATGGGACGCGGCATTGCCTGGCTGGATACGGGCACACACGATTCCCTTATGGATGCCGGCGCCTTTGTGCAGGCCGTGGAGAAGCGTCAGGGCCTCAAAGTCGCTTGCCTGGAGGAGATCGCCTGGCGCAAGGGCTATATCAGCGCTGACGATGTGCGTCGGCTTGCCGCCCCTATGGTCAAGACCGGCTATGGGCAATATCTGATGGAACTGGTAGATACCGGGATAGGACAATGGAAATAGTTTCAACGCCCATTGCGGGCGTATTGCTTATCAAGCCCAAGGTGTGGGCAGACGAACGCGGGTATTTTGTGGAAACATGGCAGCAGGAGCGCTACGCCAAGGCTGGCATTGATCTGCCCTTTGTGCAGGACAACCATTCCATGTCGCGCTATGGCACGCTTCGTGGTCTGCATTTCCAGAAAACTCGGCCACAGGGCAAGCTGGTGAGCGTCTCGCTGGGTAAGGTTTTTGATGTTGCCGTGGACATCCGGCGTGGTTCGCCAACCTTTGGGCAGTGGTATGGCGTGGAGTTGACCCAGGAAAATCAGTGGCAGATCTGGATTGCGCCTGGCCTGGCACACGGTTTTGCCGTGACGAGCGAAGTGGCTCATTTTCACTACAAATGCACGGAGTTTTACTGTCCAGGCGACGAGGGAGCCATTCGCTGGAACGATCCCGATATCGGGGTAGCCTGGCCCCTGCGCGACCCGGTGCTGTCCGCAAAGGACAGGATAACGCCGTTTTTGAGAGAACAGGAATTGTGACGCTACATGTATGCTCTGAAGATTGCCTGAACGTCATTACTTATGTGCCCTTTGGCTAGACTATGGGGCGGAGTACGCACACAATGTCCCGCACTCCGAGGTCATGTCCGCTGCCGCATGCGGGCAGCGGCGCATGCTTCCTTCTCTCTTACGTATGAATCACGGTGCCTAGGTGGGCATCGTCCAGCAGGTAGCGGCGCAAGCTCGAAGGCGCACGCCCATCCAGAATCAGGGCGCGCTGACAGCCCTGTTTAAGCGCATGGAGGCATGCCTCTATCTTGGGAATCATGCCGCCTGTGATGACATTGTCTTGGCGCAGCCTGGTCACTTCCTCAGGGGTCAGGGCCGTGATCAACCTGCCGTGGGCATCCAGAACCCCAGGCACATCGGAAATGAGTACGAAATATTCCGCCTTCAGAGCGCCTGCCAGTGCGCCCGCCGCCGTATCGGCATTGACATTTAGGGCCTGTCCGTCAGGTCCTGAAGCCACAGGTGCCACCACAGGCACGAAGCCGGCATCCAGGAGGCTGCGCGTGAGGGTCGGGTTCACGCTGTCTACCGTGCCTACGAGTCCCAAAGCTGGATCCTTGACATGGGCCAGCAAGAGTCCGCCGTCGCGACCGGAAATACCCGCAGCAGGCGTGCCAAGCTTGGCCAGTTCTCCGACAACGCTCTTGTTGACCTGGCCGCAGAGGACCATTTCCACGGCATCCATGGTGTCTTTGTCTGTGATGCGCAGGCCGTCGATAAAGTGGCTTTCAATATGCAGGCGTTGCAGCAGAGCGGAAATCTGCGGCCCGCCGCCGTGAACAATGACGAAACGCATGCCCTGTTTGTGTAGCCGGGCCAAATCAGCAGCAAAGGCTGCACTGAGGTCGGGCTTGTCCATGGCGTGACCGCCATACTTGATAACGACTGTGGTGGTATGCTGCATGTTGCATCTCCTCTGAAACTATTTTCTCGAATCTAGCACAAACTGTTTCCCTTGTCATTTGTCATGTATGCTCACGTTGCCCTGTTGACGCTGCCCCATGCCACGCTGACCTACGCTGTGCCGCCGGAATTCCCCGAAGATTTTTGGCAGGCTGGTCTACGTGTGGCCGTGCCCTTGGGCAAGGGCAAGAACGCCGCCCTGCGCGCTGCCGTTCTTCTGAACACCAGTGCCCTGTCCGGGCTACAGGAAGGCGTGACGTGCAAGCCCCTGGCCTGGCCTATGGAGGCGCGCCCCTTGATCACTGCCGAACTTCTTGAACTGGCCGAAGAACTGGCCAGACGGCAGGGCAGTACGATAGGGCAGGTTCTTGGCCATGTGCTGCCACAGGGATTGCGGCTTGTCCGGGTGCGGCTGCATTGCCTTCTGGATGGCAGGACGCACATTGTGCCTCTGACCCGAGTTTGCGCGGCGTCCTTGGAGGAACGCCAGCGCTGGGCACACGCCTTGTGCGCTGGGCAAGCCACACTGCTTCCAGCGGGCGCGGATGCGGCAGACCTGGAATTCTGTCAATTGCGCGTGGATCCCCCTTGGCCGGTGCGTCCAGCAGCCAAGCGACAGCGCGCCATTCTGGAATATCTGCTGCAAAACGGCAGCGTCAGCCGTCGGCATCTGCTGCGGGCCGTGGAACAGGCTGCTTTGCCTCTGCGCGCTCTGCTAGATGCCGGACATGTGGCCCTTGTCCGTGACGACGGTCTTGAGGAAGCCGAGGAGAGTGCTGCGCAGAAACAGCTCCTGCCGCCGCCACCTTTGCCCTTCGTCCTCAATGCCGATCAATCCGCCGCCTTGGCAGACATGTGTTCGGCCTTGGAAAGCGGCAAAGCCTCTTCGCGTTTGCTGTTCGGCGTTACTGGCAGCGGCAAGACCGCCGTGTATCTGGAGCTGGCCAGGGCCTGTCTGGCCAGGGGCAAGAGTGTACTCTTGCTGGCTCCGGAGGTGGCCTTGGCCTATAAGTTGCACAGGGATGTGGCCTGTGCCCTGCCTGAGGCAGCGTTATTTTTCCATCATGGCTATCAATCGCCACAGCGCCGTGAGGCGACATTTCGCCTGCTTGCGCAACGCCGCGAGTCCTGCGTGGTGGTGGGTACGCGTTCGGCCCTGTTTTTGCCCCTGCCCTGCTTGGGTTGCGTGGTGTTGGATGAAGAACATGACAGTTCATACAAACAGGATGAAAGTCTGGCCTACCAGGCCAAGGAAGTGGCCTGGTTTCGTATGCTGAGGACGCATGGCCTGCTGGTTCTGGGTTCGGCGACGCCCGATCTGAAGACCTTTTACGCAGCCCAGAACGGGCAATTGTCTTTGTTGCGTTTGCCAAGGCGTGTAGGGGGACGGAGCTTGCCGCCTGTGGAGCTGGTTGACATCAGCGCCCTGGCCTCGGGAGGCAAGGCCGCTGAGGGCTTGCTGGCCCGACAGAGCGAAGATTTGCTGCGCCAGACCCTAGAGCGTGGCGAGCAGGCCGTGGTGCTGCTCAATCGGCGGGGCTATGCGCCGCTCATGTACTGTCTGGATTGCAATGGCACGCTGCGCTGTCCGCACTGCGATATCGGCCTGACCTATCACAAGGGCATGGAAAAGCTCGTTTGCCATTACTGCGGCTACAGTCGAGCATTTCCCACGCCCTGTCCGCAATGCGGTGGCATGCAGTTTCTGCCTCTGGGCGAAGGTACGGAACGACTGGCCGAAAGGCTGAGTGTGCTGGCTGGCGGCCCTGTCCTGCGGCTGGATAGAGATAGCACGCGGCGTCCTGGGCGCATGGAGGAAATCCTGGCTGCCTTTGCCCGGCAGGAAGCGCCCATTCTTGTGGGCACGCAAATGCTCTCCAAGGGACACCATTTCCCTCAGGTGACGCTGGCCATTGTCGCCGATGGCGATCTGGGCTTAAATTTGCCGGATTATCGTGCGGCAGAGCGTACATTTCAGCTCCTGGTGCAGTCGGCCGGTCGGGCAGGGCGGGGGGATAAGCCAGGGCAGGTTCTCATCCAAACACGCGATGTGCGGCATTACTGCTGGCAGTATGTGCGCACGGCAGATTATGAAGGCTTTTACCGCAAAGAACTGGAACTCAGGCGTCTGCGTCGCTATCCGCCCTTTGTGCGCCTTGCGCTCCTACGCATCTCCCATGACATACAGGAGCAGAACGGAACAACGGCCTTGGGCGAACTGTCCCAGGCCCTGCGCCGCCGTGCGCGGGAATTGGGCATGCAGTTGCTGGGACCTGCTCCGGCGCCCCTGGCCTTGTTGCGGGGGCGTAAGCGCTATGCCTGCCTGTTGAAGGGACAGAACTGGGAAGCCCTGCGTGCGCTGTATTTTTTTGCCCAAACACAAAAGGCCGCTAAAATATTACGACTTTTTCTTGACCTTGATCCCGTAAATATGTTGTGACACGTTTCTGTGCATTGCAGTTAAGGCGGCCCGTTCGACATGGGTGAGCCGCCATGCTCACCTTGTCTTTGGAGGAACGATGAAAAGCCTGCGAGTCGCCTGTTTTCTGCCTGTCCTTGTCTTGTGCTGTACATCCGTCGCCCTGGGCGAAGGTTTTGCCCTCAACGAATGGAGCGCCCGTGGCGTTGCCCTGGCCAATGGCCTGGTGGGTCGCGCCGACGACGTCTCTGCCCTGGCCTACAATGCCGCCGGCATCACCCAACTGCCGGGCACGCATTTCATGGGCGGGCTGGCCTTTGTTTCTCCCTCTGGCAGTGTGGAAACCGAAACCGCTGGGGGAACGCGCAGTACTTCGGCCAAGCCGGCCACATGGATGACCCCGCACGCCTTTTTCAGCCATCAGCTCAATGATACCGTCTGGCTGGGCCTGGGCATTTTTTCCCGCTTTGGCCTGGGCAATAGGTACAGCGGCGATTGGCCAGGTAGGTATAACATGTATGACGTTGGGGTGCAGACCATCTCCTTTGTGCCCACCCTGGCCTTGAAGCTCAACGACATGTTTTCCGTTTCCGCAGGTCTGGACATCATGTCCGGCCATATGTACCTAGGTTCGAAAATCCCCACTGTCACGACGTCCATGCAGCGTTTTGACAATGACATGCAGCTCGAGGGCAGCGGTTGGGGGCTGGGCGCACATCTTGGCCTGCACATGCGTCTCAACGAGCAGTGGTCCGTGGGCCTGAGCTATAAGAGTCAGGTGACGCTGCACCTGAACGGCGATGTGGAATTCGGCTGGCATGGGGAAAATCTGGCCCGTCGTATGCAACATCTGCCGGAAGCAAGAGACTGTTCAGCCGAAGCAACGTTGCAACTGCCGGATTCCCTCGCCCTGGGCATCGCCTTCAAGCCCTTGGACAACCTGAGTTTGGAGGTAGGCGCTACCTGGACGCGCTGGTCAACCTACAATGCCCTGAATATTTATATGGAAGAATACGGTGCCATTAACAATAAAGAATGGCGTGACGGCTGGAATTTCAATGCCAGCGTGGAGTACAAGCCCCTGGACTGGTGGGCGCTGCGCGCCGGCTTCTTTTACGAAACACCGGTCATCGACGAAGACTATGCCGATTTTATTGTGCCCACCAACGGACGCAAGACCCTCAGTCTTGGCATGGGCTTTCAGTGGCAAAATTGGGCCCTAGATTTGGCGTACGCGCACGTTTGGGTCAATTCCACGGACTATGGCAGCACAACGGCTTCGGGTATCCGAAGGGGCGGCATTCTTGGCGGCCATTCCAAGGATGTTGCGGCCAATGTCTTCATGTTTTCCCTGTCCTACGCATTTTAGCCCTTCTCCAGGTAGATGTCCTGCGCATGTCCCATGTTCTGAACTCTCGTGACAGAGGACAAGCTTGTACCAAGCTGTCTGGGCTGTGCAGGTTTTTTTGCCAGAAAGACTCCTAGAGCTGCAAAGGTATTGACATTCTCTAGGAAATATCTCAACATCGTCTTCCAGAGCTGCATGGGCAGTGAGCTGCATATGGAGGACTGTTGTGAAACGCATTCTGCTTGTCCTGAGCTTATTCCTCGGCATGGCGCTGTTCAGTACGGCCCATGCCGAGAACAGGGGCATATATTTGGTTCCCAAGTTCCTTATGACCTTCCAGAACACGGGTGAGATGGAACGCTCAAGTTCCCTGGACGGCTCCGATGTGGGCCAATACAGCCAGTTTACCTTGGGTGGCGCCTTTGCCGTGGGCTATGATTTTTGGCCGCAGCAAATGCTGCCTCTGCGGGCCGAGATCGAACTTGCCCTGCGCGGCAATGCCGAGACATCCTGGAGCGGTGCCTTCATGGACGAAGTGAAAGGCACATGGAATACCACAACGCTCTTTGCCAATTTGTTCTGGGACTTCCACAATGCGAGCATTGTCACGCCCTATGTTGGCGGGGGACTGGGGATGGCCTTTAACTATGCGGGCTACGATTTTACCACGCGCAATGGAGACAGATTCTCTGGCGATGAGCGGACGACCAATTTCGCCTGGAATCTGGGGGCTGGCGCGGCCTTCACCATCAACGATCACTTTACTGTCGATGCTGCCTACCGTTTTGTGGGCACAGGCTACAATGAAGTCAGCGTATCCTCGGGCGGCAATTCCTATACCATCGGCAATCGGCCCTACAGCAATGAATTTATCCTGGGACTCAGATATGGCTTTTGAATCCTAGCGTTTCCTGCGGCAGGCCCTTGGCTTGCCGCAAGACGCAGCGCAATCCGTGCCGCAGCACAGCTCCCGACCTGCTTCAGGTAGCTTGGTCGTGGGCAAAAAATATTTTTTCCCTCTTGACAATCCTCTAGCCCTTAATCTGCGCGTATTTCCCCGCCACGTTTCAAAAACTGCTGCTATCTTGAGAAAATTGGAGATAATCAAAGGCAGTTTTGTGAATTTCTTTTTTTCATCTGTGAATATCTTTGGCTGAAGAGGAAAAAAGGCTAGTAGATGTAGCTCTTTTGTTCATGGTGCATGTCTGCGTCTTTAGTAGGAAGTTTAAATATTTCACTATGTTGTAGCTACATTCCTTTGGGGATAAAAATTTTGCAGCCTGCCCCAAACCGCGTTCAAACATCCTTTGCCCGCTGAGATGATTTTAGACTAAAAGGAGCCATGCGCGACGAATGGTCAAAAATATCAGAAAATCTCAAGAATTTGCTTGAGTCCGGTGTTTTCAAGGTATGGATTGCCCCACTCAAGGCGCACGTCTTTGACGGGGGGCTGGAACTGACCGTACCCAACGCCTTTGTGGCCAACTGGCTTGAGAGCAAAATGCTGCCCACCCTGCGGCAGGCGGCTGCGCCTGTGCTTGGCTTGGAGGCGTCTGCCGTTGAGGTACGCGTGACCATTGTCCCGGAGGCGGGAGCGGAAGAAGTTGGCAGGGACATGGGCTTGCAGGCCAGGGGACGAAGCTCCACAGCATCTGGCTGTGGTAGAAAATGGCTGCAAGCCAGCCTGCCTTTTACGTCCGCGAGGCAGCCCTTTACCGCTTCGTGGCGGTATTCCTTCACGGATCTTGTGGTCGGTCCGACCAACAACATGGCCGTGGCTGCAGCCCGAGACGTGGCTGATGATCATGGCTGTGTACGCACACTGTTTATCAACTCCGGTTCTGGTCTGGGTAAAACGCATATTGCCCAAGCCGTGGGCAAGTCCATTGCCGAAGAGCGCAAGGATGTGCGTGTGGCCTATCTGACTGCCGAAGACTTTGCCTCGCGTTTTGTCGCTGCCCTGCGTAGTCGGGATGTGGAGGGCTTCAAGGAGCGTTTTCGGGATTTGGATGTGCTTTTGCTGGAAGACGTGCATTTTTTCCAGGGCAAGGAAAAAATGCAGGAGATGGCCCTGGCCGTGATCAAGAGTGTCCAGAACCGTGGGGGTAAGGTCATTTTCACCTCGTCTTTTTCTCCCCGGGAATTGCAGCATGTGGACAGTGGACTCGTGTCGCATTTCTGTTCGGGTATTCTGACGGACATCGGGCGTCCCACGGAGGCAATGCGCCGAGACATCCTGACGCGCAAGGCCAAAAGTTTTCAGGTGCTTTTGCCTGACAATGTGTGCGAACTGCTGGCCAACCATCTGGACGGCGACGTGCGCCAGTTGGAATCCTGTCTGGACAGTCTTGTCTTCAAGGCCAGGCTGCTGCACTGCGCCCCCAACATGGAACTAGCCAGGGAAATTCTCGGTCAGTATGCGCAGGTAATTTTTCGTCCCGATCTGGCGACCATTGTACGTCTGGTCTGTGAAAGTTACGGACTTGATGAGCGCCAGCTGCGCTCGCGTTCACGCCGCAAGGAGTGTGTGCTGGGCCGCAATACGGTCTATTATCTGGCGCGTAAGCATACTGAGCTGACCTTGGAGGAGATTGGCGCCCATTTCAATCGCCGCCACACTTCTGTGATCAAGGGCATTACGTCCGTGGAACGCGAACTCTCCCGAGAATCTACTCTCGGTCATCAGATTGCCCGTGCTGTCAGCCTTATCGAGCGCAATAGCGGCGTGTGTGCGTAGCCTAGGGCCTCTCCCGTCTGGCCTTGTGCGCTGTCTGGGTGCGCCCGTGAGCGCAGATCAGGCATTGCTGGATGTCTGGCGTCCCTTTGTTGCGTCCGAGGAAATTGCCCGGATACAGAAATTCGCACGTCTTGAGGACGCAGTCAGCCATCTCGCCGGGCGCGCCCTGGTGCGCCTGGCTCTGGAAGTCATGTGTGGTCGGGCTGTGTTGTCGCCCTTCGCGCAGACGTCCTGGGGGCAACCCTTGTATCCGCCGTTCTGCTTTTCCATTTCCCATGCACAGAATATGGTCTGGGTGGCGCTCTGCCGCGACGCCGCCGTTGGCATTGACGTGGAGTCCGTACAGCCCGTGGCCGAGCTGGCCGAACTCATGCTGCGTCTGCACCCACAGGAACGGGCTTACCTGCGTTCTCTGCCCGAAGATGCCCTTCTGGCGGCCTACTTTCGCTGTTGGACGCGCAAGGAGGCTGTACTCAAGGCTCTGGGCCGGGGATTGTCCCTGCCACTGGACAGCTTTGCGGTACATGCCGGGCCGAGAGCCACAGACTGGCTTCTTTCCCTGCCTGCCGTGCCCAGGTCGGAAAAGGGTTCTAGGCAGTGTGGCGCGTATATGGCAACAGCGTCCCTCTGTGCGCAGTGGTGGACCTGCGCACAAATCCAGGTCGGCGCAGACCATTGCTGCCATGTGGCTGCGGCGGCTCCGGGACTTGCAGTACAGGCGGTGTTCATCCAAAAACCCTTTGTAAACCCCACACTTCAGGGGGAAAATGCCCTTGACGGACGGCGAAGCCGGTGGCAACCTTCTTCCTAATCCCTTCCTTTAGCGAGGGGCAATGACTCCTTCCGTCGGTTGCGGAGTCAGTACACGGAAGAAGGCGACTGTGGATAGAACCATGTACCACTGATGAAGCCCACTTTAGGGAAGTTGGTCAATAATGCTCACGTCACTGCTCAAACGCTGCTGGAAGGCATCCCCCCAGGTTGTGCGCCTGGCCGCCTTACATGTACTCTGTCTTTTGCGCGCCGAGCGTCGGGTTCAGGACGTGGCTGGTGGCGAACCGCTCTATGTCTGCGGGGCCTTTTACAGTCACAGCGGACTGGGACAGTCGGCGCGACTCTATGCCGCCGAGCAGCTTCGGGCGGGCGTCGAGGTTGTGCCCGTGGACATTACCGCTGCCATGGCTTTGGCGCGTGATTTCACGCCGGATGCGCCCCCTTTGACTGCGGAAGATGCCGCATCCAGGCAGGGACAGGGCATTGTGATCCTCCACGCTAATCCGCCGCAATTTCAGCTTGCCCTTTGTCGACTGGGCAGGGATTTTTTGCGCGGGAAACGTGTTGTGGGGTACTGGGCTTGGGAGCTGGAGGTTGTGCCGGACATCTGGCGGCACGCCCTGCGTTATGTGGATGAAGTGCAGGTTCCCAGCGCCTTTGTCCAGCAGACCTTGCAGCAGCTGACTCCCAAACCTGTCCGCTGCGTGCCCCATGCCGTCGTGCGGCCCGTGCGTTGCAAGACTTCTTGGGCTGAAGATGGGGTCGTTCGTTGTCTCTATATTTTTGACGCAGGCTCGTCCTTTGCACGCAAAAACCCTCTGGCCGCATTGCGGGCATTTCAGAAAGCCTTTGCCCCTGGAGAAGCGGAGCTGACCTTCAAGGTTGCACACATCCATGCGGATACGCGGCTCTTTGCGGATTTTCAACGCGCCTGCGTTGCCGTGCCGGGCGTGCGGCTGGTGACAACGTCCTTGTCTTCCGAGGACATGGACGACTTGTTCCTGCGTCACGACATCTATCTTTCACTGCATTGCTCAGAGGGCTACGGGCTGACCATTCGCGAAGCCATGCTGCGCGGTCTGCATGTGGTGGCCACGGGCTGGTCTGGAAACATGGATTTTATGCAGGGGGAAACATGCCATGCCGTTCCGTATCGGCTGGTGCCGGTGACCTTCACCTACGGCCCTTGCAAGGGGCTTGCGGCGCGCTGGGCCGAGGCGGACATTGACGCGGCAGCGGAGATTTTGCGCCACGTGCGGCGGTGCTTGCTCCACGGAGGAAGCCATGCATAGGCTGCACATGCTGTTTGCGAACCTCAAGCGCATTCACGCCGTGTTGCCGCCTATCTTGCAGCATGAGATGTGGCGCTTGTTCTTTTTGATGGTTCTGCTCGGCCTTTTTGAATTGGCCAGCATCATGTCCCTGACGGGTTTTTTCACCGTGCTGAACTCTCCAGAGCGTGTTTTGGGTTCGCGCTACGCGCAAGAAGCCATGTCGGCGTGGCCGTGGCTTGTGCAGTTCACGGAGGATCCCCGGCGCCTTGTCCTCTGGGCCTGCCTTCTGCCCATTGGCATGATTTTACTCAAAAACGTGTTTTCGGCTCTTGTGGCTTGGCGTTCGGCCATGCTGGGCGAGCGGGTGGCCGCCCATGTGGGGGCCAACATCATGGAACGCTATTTGTATATGCCCTATAGCTGGCATCTTTCCGCACAGAGCAGCCAGGCCCTCACCTGTATGCAATGGCGCTTCAGCCTCGGGCAGATGCTGTTGAACATTCTTTCAGCCTACAGCAATCTGATCACCGTTGGCCTGCTCTTTGCCGGGCTTGCTGTCTACGCGCCGGTCGTCACCATGAGTACCATGGCCTTCATGGCCGCCATTTCTTTTGCGATCTATGGCCTGCTGCGGCGGCGCATTGATGCAGCGTCCCTGCGCTCGGCACAGGCGCAGCAGCAGGAAAACGCTGCCTCGGTGACTGCCCTTGGCGGCGTGCGTGAAATCATCATCTACCAGCAACAGCCTGCCTTTCTTGCAGCCATCACCAAGGAAGTGCAGGCTGGCATGAAACCGCGTTCGTTCTTGGGCATCAGTTCCACCGTGCCCACATGGACGTTGGAAAGCGCGGGCTTTCTGCTCATTTTTGTGACCATCTTCTTGTTGATTTATGCGCTGGACGCCGGACTGACGCGCATCACCGCCACAGTGGCCTTGCTGGCGCTGACGGCCTGGCGCGTCCTGCCTTCGCTCAATCGCGTCGTTGGTGCCGTGGTGCAGATACGCGGCCTGCAATCCACGGCATTGCCCTGCCTGGAGTACTATGAACAGCTCCAGGCCGTTGTCCCAGAGCGGATACCAGAACCGGTTGAGGGTTTTCGGGTGCGTAAGGATATTGTCTTCGACCATGTGTCCTACCGCTATCCAGGCGCAGCGCAGGACGCGCTCAGCGACATCTCTTGCCGCATCCCCGTGGGGGCGACGCTGGGGCTTGTGGGCCGTTCCGGCGCGGGGAAAAGCACGTTCATCAACATCTTGAGCGGCCTGCTGGAACCCACTGCCGGACGCTTACTGGTGGACGGCAAAGCCATGAATGCGGCGGAGCTGGCGGCCTATCGCAAGCAGGTGGGCTATGTGCCGCAGAATCCCTACATGCTGGCCGGCAGCGTGGCTGACAATGTGGCTTTCAGCGACTGGGGCCGACCGCTCAATGCGCAACGCGTGAAAAAAGCCTGTCGGGAAGCAGCCATTGATTTTCTGGGGCCAGAGTGTTCTGACATCCAACGCGCAGCCACGGGGCTTTCCGGCGGCCAGGCGCAGCGTGTTTCCATAGCGCGCGCCATGTATGTAGATCCTGGCCTGCTCATTTTTGACGAAGCTACCAGCGCCCTGGATCAGGCCAGCGAAACCCTGGTGCAGGAGGCCGTGGCCCGCAATAAGGGGAAGCGCACCTGTCTCATTGCCGCGCATCGACTGAGTACATTGGATGTCTGTGAAACACTGCTCTGGCTGGAAGATGGGCGCTGCCGTGCCCTAGGGGAGGCATCCCGTGTGCTTGCGGATTATACCGCCGTCATGGAAGGCAAAGTGGAAGGCAAAGAGTCTTGACAAGGGCCATTTGCGCCTACGCATACGAGCGGACAGTGCAGCCTTGGGCTTGCTTTTCTGGATTCGCGCCGAATCGCTGCTACAGCCAATCTTTACATCTCAGCAGAGTAGGCGTCATAATACTTGTCTGCGGCTTGTACGGCGATATCCTGTCCGTCTTTGTCGGAACCGCCCAGCAGAATTAGTCTGTTGGGACTTTCTTGTTTGATATAAATGCGCAGTGTCTTGCCCACTGGCCAAACACGCAGTTCGGTAAGGTTGTTGTGTGTGCCTTGCAGCGGGGCGTAGGGACTCTGTTTTCGTGCGTGCCACCCTTGACTGGCGCAGAACTGAGCTTTTTTCACGAAACATTCCTGAACTGTGCGATTCAGTTCATCGAACCATTGCCAGAATCTGTCGGTAATGACCGTACCAGGAATTTTTGATCTCAAACGATCCTTAGTGTAGGGATGCAGTTGCTCCAACTCGTCTGCACGCATCTCTACCTGTGCCGGTGTGGCTATGTTTGGACACTCTGGGGGCAAAGCATTGATCTTTTTTTTATCTTGTGTTTGCCAATCAATGCGAACGGTGCTTGCACTCCAGACAGTATTTGTGGCGAGACTCAACAAGAAAGAACCGTCTGCGAGGCTGACACAACCTATGAGATCCAGGTCAACTCCCATGTCTGGCAGGTATGCCTTGGCATTCTGCATGATTTCCAGTATGGAGTCTGAAAAGTGCGCCAAAGAGGTTTTTTGGGAAATTTTCAGCAATTGGGCAACAAAACGCATATTTGTTGGTGAAAGTTTTTGAAAATAGTTGTGAAATGTCACCCCTGGGCACACATTCCAGGTGTAGATATCAGTATCACAGATGATGAAGCGTTCCGCCAGATCCCTTTCAACAGCCATGCGCCATGTTTCAAAAAAAGTGTTTAACAGTTGTGCGCCGACGGCAGCATTTTCAGCCACAAAACCTTCTGCGTACATGGAATGATGGTTGATGACCAGCACATACGCCATCTAAAACCTCGCAAGACGTGAAAGATTTTTCAATGACTGATCGCAAAATCCTTCTGGCCAGTCGCTCATTTCGCCAGTGGAGTCAATGGTCAGCGTCTGAATAGTTGATATGTTGTCTTCTGATTTTGAGAAATACAGTACCCGCACATCTTCTGGAGCCAGCCAACCTTCTTTCACGGCAATGCGTACACCGTCAATAAAGTGATCACTGTGCGTTTCCACAAATATCTGAATTCCTGATTGCGCTGTTTTTGCCATCAGTGCGCCTAGCTGTGTCTGCCCCCTAGGGTGCAGGTGTGCTTCGGGATTTTCAACGCACACCACACTTTCTCTGACAGCACAAAGAAGCTGCACAATAATGGGCAGGGCATAGGCTATGCCGTAGCCAACGTTCGTTGGCCTTTCTTTGTTGTTCTTGTCCTTGCGGTTGCGAAGCATGTAATGGGCTGCGTCTATTTCTCCGTATAGCCCCCATTCAACGCTGATGCCTGGGCATATTTCCCGCATCCAGGCGTTGACATTGTCCTCGACTGTTTCACCATCGGCATCCACATGCAGACGACTGTCATTGCATATGTCACGCTCATAATGCTTGAAGCAGGCAACGACATTTTCTCCGTGTTCACCGACGGAAACAGGGTTCGCTCCTTTAGGGCTGTAGAATGAAACACGGGGCCCCAGGCGATCCGCACTGATGAAGTGGAATTGTTTCCAAAAAGAAGCGACATTACAGGGAGAGGCATCAAAGCGTACTTCGCGTGTCGCACCGTCATGATTGTACAAGACAATGCCGTATTTGTTTTTGTCTTGTGCGTATCTACAACGCAGGTCGTCAACGTGACCCATGGAGTCTATGCTGTGACCGGTCATGAGCTGTTCTGCCATATGCAAAGCTTGCATGACAGAACTTTTTCCAGAACTGTTCAAACCAGCAAGTATGTTCAAAGGCGCTGTTTGAATTTCTGGCGATCTCAATGACTTGAAATTATGTATCTGGATTTTTTTCAACATCTTGCTCATCCTTAAAGATTTTTGTCTATAATATTTTGCACACATGCATAGCGATGCTGGATAGAACGCGTCAGGTAGCTCTTGTTCCCCACGGTGTCTAAAAAAACCGGATCTTGCAGGAGGTGCCATGCGTCTCTGCGAAAAGAGGTAATATTCGCAATGAGACGTTGCCAGTCTTTTTCAGGGATTTCACCCAGGCAGGAAGTCCACGTTTCGAACAGAGCTTTATTTATGGGAGTGCGTTTGTTCTGAGGAACAGCCTTACGGAAAGCATAGTTGCCAAAAAGCGTCGAGGC
Organism: Desulfovibrio sp.; assembly: GCA_017454855.1. Taxonomy (GTDB): domain Bacteria; phylum Desulfobacterota; class Desulfovibrionia; order Desulfovibrionales; family Desulfovibrionaceae; genus Desulfovibrio. The sequence goes on along the minus strand of JAFTCE010000016.1, from coordinate 280 downwards.
CCGGGACAAGCCCTGAATGATGAGCTTTTCTAGTGCAACCAGTGTATAGGTATTGTGCGCTGGTAAAGGTTCTTTAGACTTTTCCGGGGTACCGCCGATGTGATTCAGCACGCGCATAGCCTTGTTCATTTCAGCGTCGATATCAATCTTGGATATTTTATTGTTGATCGGCAGTAAAAAATGCACGATGACCCGCAACAGTAATTCACGACCTTCCATGCGTGCGTCATTCACGCTGCCGTCTGTCGCTGTGGAAAAGTTTTTGTTTTCTACAAGGCGT
>JAFTCE010000114.1 GCA_017454855.1 Desulfovibrio sp. | reverse complement strand
GCATACGGAGGTATATTGGCGAGTGCAGCATGAAAAGATGTGGCGGCGGGCTCCGACGAGCTTCCGTTGGGCCCATTCTCGCCCGCCGCACCCAAGCTATAACAGCGTAGGGTGCTGTCGAATAAACGGGGCCACCTCATTCCCCTTGGCAAGATACTTCGCCTGAAAATCACCGACACGCATTTCAACCTTGATGCGGCCAGAGAGTGTGAACAGCGAAAGCAGATTGCCCTTCATGCTATACGTTCTGGCATCGTAATGCACAAAACCGCTTTTGAAGGCAAGCAAGCCCCATTCCTCGCGTCGTTTCTTCGGATTGTTTGCAAAGAACGTTTTGTACGCATCAGCAACTGTCTTCACTGCATTGCACACCATCTGGCTGCCCAATGCGGGATGCACCCCACGCACAGCATAGTAGCAGATGTGGTGCAGCGCAACTCGATTGGCGCATTTATTGGCGGCTGCAAGCGGAACTCTTTGATTGCATGCCGCATTAAATTCCTTTTGCAGGTCTTCAAGGGCGGCGTTCTGTTCCGCTGTTGTAAGGAGTTTGATTGAGATGGTACGCTTCATATAGGAGAAAATATAGTGTGTAACAACTTTGCAATCAAGGAAAACCTTTGGAGGCGGCGCTTCCTCCTCGGCATGAATGCCGAGGTTTCCGAGCCGAATATTTGATGAACACCATTAGAAAAATAGTCATTGCCCCGGACTCATTTAAGGAATCCCTCAGCGCGCAACAAGCCGCCGAAGCCATAGAGGTCGGCTTCCGTTGCGTCTTTCCGCATGCGGACTATGTACTCCTGCCTGTGGCTGACGGCGGAGAGGGCACGGTGGACGCTGTGATAGCGGCCACAACAGGACGCCGCATGGAAGTTATGGTCGATGGTCCTCTCGGCGATACGGTACGGGCCTTCTACGGTCTGAGCGGCGACGGAGCTACGGCGATTATTGAAATGGCCGCCGCCAGCGGTCTAGCCCTGGTGCCGCCCGAAAGGCGCAACCCTTGCAAGACCAGCAGCGCGGGCACAGGACAGCTCCTGCGCGCCGCCCTAGACGCTGGCGCACGAAACTTCATTCTGGGCATCGGGGGCAGCGCCACCAACGATGCCGGCGCGGGCATGCTCCAGGCCCTGGGCGCTCGTCTGCTCGACGCCCAAGGCAGGCCAATCCCGCCTGGCGGGGAGGGACTGGCCCAGCTTGCTACCATTGACCTTTCGACCCTGGACGCACGGCTTGCCGAGTGCAGCATTGATGTCGCCTGTGATGTGGACAACCCCTTGTGCGGCCCACAGGGGGCCTCGGTCGTGTTCGGCCCACAAAAGGGCGCTTCGCCGGAAATGGTTCGCACGTTGGATGCCAATCTGCAGCATTTTGCGGACGTGGCCCTGCGCGACCTCAAGGTTGACATGGCCCATGTGCCCGGAGCCGGAGCCGCAGGCGGCATGGGCGCTGCCCTGTACGCCTTCCTTCACGGACGACTGCGCCCAGGCGTAGACATTGTTACGCAGGCCGTTGGACTGGAAGCCGCCGTGCGTGATGCTGACCTGGTGGTCACTGGCGAAGGTCGCATAGACGGTCAGACCGTGCATGGAAAAACCCCGCTGGGCGTGGCCCGCGTGGCCAAAAAGCACGGCAAGCCCGTGATTGCCATTGGCGGTTGCCTGCTCCCGGACGTGGAGGCCGTATTTGCGCACGGCATCGACGCAGTGACGGACGCCGTCTACCAGCCGTGCAGTGTGCAGGAGGCTTTGGCACAGGGCTATGCCAATGTGCGCATGGCCGCACGGCATGCCGCAGCTCTGCTGGCCGTTGGCCTGCATCTTGGACAAAATGCCCATAAAGGCCATGCCGACTGCAGCGATTCCTGACTGGCGCTGGAAAAACACGCAAATCGCCATGCCACAGCAGCTCAGATGTCTTACCTGCCTTATCCTGACCTTGGTTCTGCTTGCTGGTGCCACAGGGCAGGCCGCGCAGAAAAACGACAGACTGCTGGTCAAGCAGACCGAGCTGCGCGGTACACACATGCTCTCTCCCAAGTCGGTACTCTTCAAACCCGACGGCAGCGCCTTTTACGTCAATGCCCTCGAAGGCTACAAAACGCTCGTTTTCGACGCAGCCAGCCTTGAACTGCAACACATCATCCGGCACAGCTTTGGCAAAGACGATGCGAGCCTCTTCCTGAACGGCGAGGACAGCGCATTGGGCTATACCTATGACCCAGGAGCCGACAGAACCTGTCGCAACTGCTTTCGTGGCAAACCCGTGGAAGGTGTATTCACTCATGGCGGTCGCTTTCTCTGGATTTCCTATTATCGAAGAAGCTACGATCGCTGGGCACAATCCCCCTCGGCCCTGGCCATCATCGACACCGGCAGCAATGCCATTGTGCGCGTCATGCCCACTGGACCCCTGCCCAAGGCGCTTGCTGTTTCCCCGGACGGGCGCACGTTGGCGGTCATCCATTGGGGGGACAATACCGTGGGCATCGTTGACATTGCCTCCACAGAGCCTTCGCAATTTTCTTACGTTGCCCATCTCGTGGCCGGAAAAAAACTGGATGTATCCCGTCTTGCCGGGAAAAGGCGTGATGCTGCCTGCGGTCTCTGCCTGCGCGGTGCGGCCTTCAACAAGGACGGGACAAAGCTCTTTGTGGCTCGGATGAGCGGGAGTGGCCTGGAAGTCTTTACCTTGGATGGTTCGGAAGCCCCGCGCGCCGTCTGCCGCAACATATCCGTTCCCCGACATCTCGTTCTCAGTAGGACGGCGAAACGCTCTACGTTGCCTCGCAGCATGGGGTATACGCACTGCCTGTTGCGGAACTCGAGGATGCCAGCAAAACGCCCTCAAGCCGATACCTGCGCGTGGGCAGGGGAAAGCGGACCATTGTCCTGTCTCCAGACGGGCAGCGGCTCTATGCCGTGGCCAACGCTGCAAGCACGCTGCACTGCATTGACCTAGAGCAGTGGAAGGTCGTGGAACGTGTTCTCGTGCCCCACTACGCCGTAGGCCTGGCCGTCAGCCCGGACGGGAACATGCTTGTCATCACCTCGCAGGGCAAGAACGGACATGGTGGACATGTGGCCACGGTCTATGCTGTCCAGGAAAAACCAAGGCCATCCCCGACCGGCAGCGAGGCTGGCAGTGGTCAGGGCAAGGAGACAGGTTCTGAGGAATCGCCAAAGAGCTTATTTGCGCCAACCCTGGGGCAGGGCGAAATAAAGGCGTGCGGCCAGGTCAAAGCAGGCCCCTGGTAGGTAGCTGGCCCACCAGAAAAGCTGCATTTTGCGGCCTTGCCCGCGCCAGGGGCGGACGACTTCGCGCGCTTCGGCATTGCGGCCCGTACGCCAGAGGGCCACGGCCTTTTGAAAGGCGGCACGCCGTGTCAAGAGGGCTACCAGGTCGGGGTATTCCTGGTCATAGTGTGGATACAGCCTGCGGTGCTTTTGGAGTATGCGCAGGGTTTCGTCGGCAAATTGTCCGAATTTGTCAAAGGTGGTATTGCGGCCATGTACGCGCCAGCGCGTCAGGGGGGCATCCACGTACTCCAATTCCCAGTCATGGGCCACGCGGTAAAACACGTCGGCCTCTTCGCAGACATTGAGTTCTTGGTCGAACCAGCCGCCATTGATCTCCTGGCCAGGGGCAATGCCTTCCGTCGAAAGCGGCGTGAGCGCCGAGCTGCGCAGCATGGCCGAAGACATGGAAATCCACTGTCCCTGCATGAGTTCTGCAAAGGCCATGCCCCTGTACGGCTTGCTGTGTGCGAAGATGCGTTGTAGCACGTGCGTCCCGTCAAAAATCTCCGTATCCGTACACGACAGTCCCACGCGGGGATTGTACTCCATGAGGGCCGTCTGCCGTTGGAGCTTGTCGGGCAACCAGAGGTCGTCACAATCCAGAAAGGCCAGGTAGCGTCCACGGGCATGCGCCAGGGCCAAATTGCGCGCCTGGCCCAAGGGCGTTGTCCTCTCTGCACGGAAATAGCGCAGACGTTCATCGCAGGCCCTGGCCAGGGACGGGCTGGCATCCGTGGAGCCATTGTCCCAAAAAATGACCTCGAAATCCGTGAAGCTCTGCCCCATGAGGCTGTCCAGGGCCGCCTGCAGATGCTGCGCCCCGTTGAGGCAGTTCATGATGACGGAAACAGTGGGCCTTGACATGCGCTCTCCTTGCTGACCGCGATCGTCAGGTTGCAGTTTTCGTCTGCGGGACTCAGTGCAGGGCCTGCCTGACGGCTGCGCAGACTTCCTCCACATCTTGCGCAATGAGGCCGGGATGCAGGGGCAGGGTCAGCAGCTCGGCATAGAGCTGTTCCGTGGCGGGCAGCGAACCGCTTTGGCGGAAAAACGTGAGCAGATGGTTGGGCTTGTAATGCACGCCGGTAGGGATGCCCTTTGCGGCCAGGGCTTCCTTGACGGCATTCTTGCGCCCGTGCAGCACACGCACGGGCATGATATGGCGGACAATAAAGTCTTCCGGGTCTGTGGCAAGAAGGGCCAGACCGTCTTCAGCACCCAGACGCTGCTCATAGATGGCGGTGAGTCTGCGCCGCGCAGGAATAAATTCCTTGTCCAATCTGCCCAGCTGCACACGGCCAATGGCGGCCATGATATTGCTCATGTGGTAGCGCCAGCCCTGACGTTGGACATCGGGATCCCAAGAGCGGGTTCCGGTAAAACGTTTTTGGGCGTCATTTGCCACCGAGAGCAGGCGTGCGTCCGAAGCTATGCGCGTGACCTCGGAATCGAAAGAAACAAGACAGCCGCCCTCGCCGCAGGTGATATTCTTGATGCCGTCAAAACTGAAACAAACCACATCGCCAAAACTGCCGATCTTGCGACCTTTGCTCTTGCAGCCAAAGGCGTGGGCGGCATCTTCCACGACGCGCAGGCCCTTGCGACGGGCAAAATCCAGGATTTCGTCCATGTGCCAGGGATTGCTGGCGTAATCCACAGGCATGATGGCAATGGTGCGCGGACTCAGACGGCGTTCGGCATCTGCCAAATCCAGGGTTCCTGTTTCGGGTAGGACATCGCAGGCTATCGGCTGGCAGCCGGCAGCCGTAATGGCCTGGAAGGAGGCCACAAAGGTGAGCGAAGGGACAAGCACTTCGGCTTGGCCAGTCACGGCACACTGCGCAGCCACGGCCTCCACGGCCAGATGCAGGGCAGCCGTGCCCGTATTGACGCTGACGACCTGGTCGGGCCGCACACCGAGATAGTGCGCCAGGTCTTCTTCCAGGCGGCGCACTTCATTGCCCATGCCAAGGTAGCCGTCTTCCAGAAGGACACGGCTCACGGCCCTGGCTTCTGCCTCTCCAACGATGGAACGTGAAAGACGCATGCACACTCCTCTGGCGTTCAGGGAACATTCAGGCTGCAGCGCCTGACAATACCCAAACCGAACAGGACTAGGCCGACTCGGCGCTCATGTCGCTCAATAACATGTCGAGGTCGAGCAGGATGAGCAGCCTGTCGGCCAATTTGCCCACACCTCGAATATACTCAGAGCCGATGCCGCAGACCACGGGCGGCGCTGGTTCAATGGTGGAAGAGGGAATGCGCAGCACCTCCGAGACGCCGTCCACCAGAATGCCCACGATTTTTTGGTTGAATTCCATGACCACGATGCGCGTATTGCTGTCGTGTTCCACAGAAGGCAGGCTGAAGCGTGTGCGCATGTTGATGACCGGAATGACCTTGCCGCGCAGATTGATGACGCCCTCAATGAACGTGGCGGCATGCGGCACCATGGTGATCTGAATGGGGCGGATGATCTCCTGTACGGAAAGGATGTCCACGCCGAATTCTTCTTCGCTGATGCGAAAGGTGACGAGCTGGATGAGGTCTATCTCACGTTCCTGCTCTTCGCCATTCTGGGATTCCTGTTGCGGCGCTCGCGTCGCAACCGTGGTTTGCGTCATGAAAGCCTCCCTTGTATCCTGGGGCATCGACAGCCGCCCGCAAGCGACGCTGTAATGCGAAAGTGGACGAACGCGTCCTGCCAGGGCCATGCGCCTGCTTGGACAGTTTCCCTCATATCGGCCCCGGCGTCAAATACTTCAGGCCAGGAACTCTGCTCGCTGGACGGTTCACGGCAATTGCTGCAGCACATGACGCTCTTCCTGCGTCAAATAGTCCATCCAGGCGTCGCGCATGTAGGTAAAATGGTTAACCCGCAAGTCGACCAGACCGGTCTTGCCCCTTTCCCAGGGCTTGGGGCCGTGAAAATGCACAATATGGGCCTGTTCCCGGCATTCTGCACGATAGGGCGGACAATTCCAGCGATCTTCCATGCGTGTGATGCGTTTGCCGAAAAAATAATTGAGCAGGGATTGATCGAGATTACCAATGCGCGCTTCGTTCTCGGCACAGAAGGCGAGGAAGTGGTCTATGAGACCGTGCTTGCGCAGGCGCGCCAGATTATAGAGGACGACGCCGCTGGAAAAGGTCCAGATGGGAAAGGGCATGGGCACGACATAGTGCTGCTGTCGGTAGGTGTAGGAGAGAGAAGCGTGTTCGTGATAGAACGGTGCCGTGTATTCGCGCGCCATGCCCATATAGGTGGGACGTTGCCCGAAAAGCTCGTTGAGGGAACGGTAAAAAAGTACATCCGTATCGCAGTACAGCACCATGTCGTCCTGGGCTAACTCGGGCACGAGCGCCAGCTCCAGCTTGAGAAAACAGCCTGCGCATTTCTGCCCGTAGGGACTGAGGCCCGCAGGATCCAGACGTGGCTGATACCTGGCCACGGGTATGCGTTCTGCGGCCAAGGCATCCAAGATGGCCTGGTCGTGCCCGGCATAGAGGCAGAGGCAGGGCGCGTCCTCTCCCTGCAGCGCCCGCAGGGAACGCACGGCTACCGTGAGCAAAACACGATAGTGCAGTTTGTCGTCAAGGCAAAATACCGTTTTCATGGCCTTCCCGGAAGAGTTCAAGACCATCTCGCCCAATCGCATCCCTTGTCATCACCGACAGCCTAGCATAGTCTGCCAGAAAAATCACCCCCGCGCCAAGCCAGAGGAAACCTACTCCCATGCAAGGATTTTTACCACACGCGGCTTTGATCACGGCCATGATTTTCTGGGGTTCCACCTTTGTGGCCCTACGCGTGGCACTGACGGCATTGAGTCCTGAACAAACCATGGCCGGTCGCATGTTGGTCGCCTGTCTCGCCTTTCTGCCCCTGTGGCCACGCATTGTGCGCGCTCTGGCCGCCAATGGCCACTGGCTTGGGCTGTTTCTCCTGGGATTGTGCGAACCCTGCCTCTATTTCTTGTGTGAAACGCATGCCTTACAACTCACTACGGCCTCCCAGGCAGGCATGATTACCGCGCTCTTGCCCCTGCTGGTGGCGCTGACGGCCTTTGTATTTCTCCACGAGCGCATCACAAAACGCATGTGCTTGGGTTTTGTTCTGGCCGTCAGCGGCGTTGCCTGGCTCACTCTTGGCGCAGAATCCGGTGAAAAAGCCGTCAATCCTTTGCTGGGCAATATCCTTGAATGTCTGGCCATGTGTTGCGCTGCCGCATACACCGTCCTGACCAGGCATCTTTCTCGCGTGTACGATGCCATGAGCATCACTGCCGTACAATCTGTCGTGGGCATGATGTTTTTCTGCCTCTTGGTCGCCGTCGTGCCGCAAGAGGCAGACAGGCTTGGCCTGGGGCGTGCCTTCCCGTCCTGGCTGCCCTGGGCCTGTGTCGTCTATCTTGGCGGCATAGTGACCTTTGCCGGCTATGGCTTGTACAATTTTGGCGTCAAACGCCTTTCCGCCGGCCAGGCTGCTGCCTATGTGAACCTCATCCCGGTCTTCGCCCTGCTCTGCGGTGTGCTTTTACTGGACGAAAGCCTGTTGCCGGGACAGTATGGCGGCTGCGCGCTGATCCTGACAGGCGTCCTCTTGAGCCAAGGGCACATGTCCACGAAAACACGATGACATCACAGCGACGATCTCCAACCACATGGCGCCAGAGACCATTGCGCTTGCCCATATGCTTGGCGAAACGCCAAACTTGTTGCACAACGTCCCTTGACGACAGCAGCTAATGGAGCAAGGTCATCAGGACGGGAATGGTGACAATGGACAGCAGTGTGGTGTACGCCACGCCCCTGGAGCCGAATGGGCCGTCGGCATGGTAATACGCACTCAAAATGGCAGCCTGCATCATGACCGGCAGGGATGCCTGCATGACAAAAACATTGCTCATGTCGGTGGGCAGGTGGAACAGTCGGCATAGCTCGAACATGAGCAGCGGTGCCATGAGCATACGTCCCGCAATGAGCAAAAAAATATCCTTGTCAAGGGTGAGTTTTGTAACCCCCATATCGTACAGCGAAATGCCAATGAAGATCATGGCCAGGGGCGTGGTCAGATTGCCCAAATTTTGCGCCACCATTTTGAGAACATGCGGCAGTTCACAGCCAAGAGCCGTCAGGGCAAGGCCAAGAAGGAAGCCGAGCAAGGGCGGCGAGAAAATTTTGGACAACTGCATGCGCTGTACGCCGGCCATCTTCTCGGCGTCGGAGAGGATGGCATATTGTCCTATTGTCCAGAAAAAAATCGTGCTGGCAATATAGTACAGCAGGACATGGGGCATGGCGCCTTCGCCAAAAAGGGCAATATTGACGGGAATGCCAATAAAAATGGTATTGGAATTGGCTATACTGGCGCAAAATAATCCGCAGCGCTTGCGCTGCACCCGAAAGATTTTGGCCAGGCCCAGGGCCAGCAGAAAGGCCAAACTCACTGAGAGCAGGGGCGGCAGAATACCCTGGAGCATCTCCCACAGCCTGTCGCGTTGAAAATTGTTCATAATAGCATACATGAGGTATGGCGGGAGGGCGACGTTGGTAATGATGCGCGGCAGCGTACTGCGGGATTCCTTGCCGACCCAATGCAGGGCGGCCAGACCATAGCCCGTTGCTCCCAGGATGACGAGGACGAGAACGCCCTCAAGTGCGTGAAAAAAGACCATAGGCACGCTCAGCTTTATTGATGACGGTGAATGCCCAACTTGCGCATCTTGCTCTGCAAGGTAGAGCGCGGCAGGCCAAGCAGAGCAGCAGCGCCTCTCTGTCCGGAAATGCGCCAGGCACACTGCCGCAGGGCAGCCAGAATGTGTTCGCGCTCCTTATCCTGCAACGTCCCCAAAACCGCAGGGGCTGGCTCCGGCGTCGGGCTTTGTAAAAGGGGGGGCCTGGGAACTCTCTCTTGCCACATATGCAGGGTGTCGTCCACAAAGGAGGGCGTGACAGGGGAATCCAACGAATGGAGCAGAATACGGCTGACCACGTTGCGCAGTTCTCGGATATTGCCAGGCCAATGGTGTTCGTACAGCCTACTGACCACGGTGCGCGACAGTTTGGGCGGCTGCAGCGCGTATTGCCGTGCAAAGTGGCCGAGAAAATACTCAACAAAGAGCGGAATGTCATCCTTGCGTTCGCGCAATGTGGGCATACGAATAACCACGGCGGCAAGTCGATAGTAGAGATCCCGGCGCAAACGCCCTTCTGTCATGGCCGCAGTCAGATCGCGGTTCGTGGCCGAAAGGATGCGAATGTCAACCCCCACGGGCAGGGCCTCGCCTACGCGCTCAAAGGAATTGTCTTCCAGCACTTGCAGGAGCTTGCTCTGCATCGTGGTGTCCAATTCCCCTATTTCATCCAGAAACAAGGTGCCGTGTTGGGCCAACTCAATGCGCCCCCTGTGGTTGGCCGTGGCGCCAGTGAAGGCCCCCTTGGCATAGCCAAACATTTCACTCTCGAAAAGGCTCGGAGCCAGCGCAGGACAGTTGACATGAATAAAGTTTTCGCGATTGCGCGGACTGCGCATGTGCAGCCAGCGAGCCAGCATACTCTTGCCTGTGCCCGTCTCCCCGCTGATGAGGACGGGAATGTTTACCTTGGCCACCTTGGCGGCCAGGGTCATGGTGGGCTGCATCTGCGGCGTGTCCAAAAGGCGGCTTTCCAAAAGCCCTTCCTCCGCGCTGTGCTGCTCATTGTCTGCGGCATGGCGCGCTTCCCTCGTCAGCTTCCAACGTTCTTCGGCGAGAAGGGCAAACAGAAACGTCGTCACAACGGGCCGCAATTCCAGAAGAAAATCGAGAATTTCCACAATATTGTCGGGCTGGCGCACGAAGGAGACATGCAGGGTCGCAATAATTTCCCTGTTGAAAATAAGGGGTACGGCAATGGTGGCGTTGAGTCCCACTAACGACAGGGGCATGGGGTCGTGTACCAAATTTTGGGAACGGAGGTCGTTGATAACCACGGGCTTGCGCGAGGCAATGGCCAGTCCGGCCACCGTATTACGCGCCACCCGCGTATTGGAAAGGGATTCCACCACCGTGCCGTCTGCCGCAGTGAACAGGTTCAGGAATTCCCGTTCTGCATCATAAAGGTTGATGCAGAATCTGTCATAGTGAAACAGCAAGCGGAACTGCTTGGCCAGAACCTGAAAAAAGGCATTTCTGTCCATCTTGCCGGCCACGATGCCCGCCAACTGGCGCACAACCTGGCCCACTGCCAGAGATGGGGTACGCAATGCCGTGGGGTCTGGTTCATAGCTCATATGGATATGCCCAAATAAAAACAGTTTTGCTTACATATCGGCAAATATGGATTACTAGCAAACAAAAGAGAATGTCCATGTGCTGCGGGTAAAAAAATTTTTTATTTTTCAATAGGTTATGAATGATTTTTTTTGGCATACCCTTTGCTTGAGTCCTGGCAACGCTGCTTGCCAAGGCAGACGCTCAAGAGCGCGGCATGTGACTTCTCCAAAGTGTTCCAGGCAAAAAAACGCGCTGTATTGACGTTCAGGGAAGATTGTTGTTATACATTCAACCATGCCTGTGCAAGAAAAATTTTTCGTATTTCAGCAAAGGAGCAGTTTATGACAACACACTTTGTGGTTCATGAACCCGGCGACAGTGTTGGCGTTGTCGTTGTTGAAGGCGTCAAAAAAGGCGACAAGCTTGTGGGCTGGGTCATGGATGGTGATACCACAATGGAATTTGAAACGCTCGACGACATTCCCATTGGCCATAAAATCGCCCTCAAGGATCTTGCCGTAGGCGATACGGTCATCAAATACGGCACAGACATCGGCAAGGTTGTGAAGCCCATAAAGCGCGGCGAACATCTGCACGTACACAATGTCAAAACCAAGAGGTGGTAATCCAATGCAAAAGACTTTTATGGGCTATCGCCGCGACAATGGCCGCGTGGGCATCCGCAATCACGTCATCATTCTTCCTCTGGACGATCTTTCCAATGCCGCTTGCGAATCCGTGGCCAATAATGTGAAGGGCACCCTGGCCCTGCCCCATGCCTATGGACGTTTGCAGTTCGGCGAAGACCTTGACCTGCATTTCCGCACACTCATTGGCGTGGGTTGCAATCCCAACGTCGCGGCCGTAGTGGTCATCGGCATTGAACCCCTCTGGACACAACGCATTGTCGACGGTATTGCCAAGACGGGCAAGCCCGTGGCCGGCTTTGGCATAGAAAAGCATGGCGATCTGGAGACCATCCGCATGGCCTCGCTCAAGGCCAAAGAATTTGTGCATTATGCCACGGAGCTGCAGCGCACGGAGTGCCAGGTCAATGAGCTGTGGGTATCCTGCAAATGCGGTGAATCCGACACCACCTCCGGCATTGCCGCCAACCCCACCGTGGGCAACGCCTTTGACAAGCTGTGGGAGGCCGGTGCCACGACATTGTTCGGGGAAACCACCGAAATCACCGGCGGCGAGCATTTGGTCAAGGAACGCTGCGCCAATGAAGAAGTGCGCGCCAAGTTCACGGCCTTCTTTGACCGCTATGCCAAGGTCGTTGACGATCACAAGACCGATGACCTCTGCGATTCCCAGCCCACCAAGGGCAACATTGAAGGCGGTCTGACGACCATTGAGGAAAAAGCCCTTGGCAATATTCAGAAGATAGGGCGCAAGGCCCCGATTATCGGCTGCCTGGACAAGGCGGAATCGCCCACTGGCCCAGGGCTGTGGTTCATGGATTCTTCCTCGGCTGCTGCAGAAATGGTTACCTTGTGCGCCGCTTCCGGCTTCGTGGCCCATTTCTTCCCCACCGGACAGGGCAATATCATTGGCAATCCCATCCTGCCGGTCATCAAGCTCTCGGCCAATCCGCGCACGGTGCGCACCATGAACGAACACATTGACGTGGATGTTTCCGGCATTCTGCGCCGCGAAATGAATCTGGATCAGGCCGGTGACAAGCTGCTGGAAATGCTCTTCCGCACCTGCAACGGACGCAACACGTCCGCTGAAGTCCTCGGCCATCGCGAATTCATCATGACAAGGTTGTACGAAAGCGCCTAGTACAGGCATGTTCTTTCACGGCGGGGGCTCTACAGGCCCCCTATTCAAGTAAGGAGCTTGGCATGAGAATGTTCAGACTAATGTCCCTGTTTATGGTAGCGATGACGCTGACCATGACGGTCGGCCTCGCCCGCGCCGCTGACTATCCCAGCAAGCAGATCAACATGATCATGGCCTTTTCCGCAGGCGGTTCCAGCGACGTGCAGGCCCGCCTCATGGAAAAATACTGGAACAAATACGCAAATCAGCGCTGGACATTCATCTACAAAACCGGCGCTGGTGGTGCCCTCGGCTTTGCCGAAATAGCCCGGGCCAAGCCGGACGGCTATACCATCGGCGGCCTGAACATGCCCCATATCGTCCTGCAAAAGCTGGGGCAGAACGCGCAGTTTGATCCCCAAAAGAGCTTTGCCTATATCTGCCAGGTGGTCAATGATCCCCAGTGCATTGCCGTGAAAAAGGACAGCCCGTTCAAAACCATGAAGGAACTCGTGGACTATGCCAAGGCCAATCCCGGCAAGGTGACTGTGGGCATGTCCGGCAAGCTCTCCGGTCACGGCCTCATGTTTCTGGATTTCAAGAAAAAGTATCCTGACGTGAAGTTTGCCGACGTGTACTACAAGGGTGCTGCCGAACAGAATGTGGCCCTGCTGGGCGGCGAGGTTATGGTCATTTTCGGCAACCTCAATGACGTCATGCGCGCCACGGATCAGATGCGCGTCCTGGGCATGGCCAGCGAGAAGCGTAATGCCTTCCTGCCTGACGTGGCAACGTTGCGCGAACAGGGCTATGATATCGTGTCTGACATCCGCCGCTGCTTTGCCGCCCCTGCGGGCATTGGCGCAGCGGAACTCAAGTATCTGCGCGACACGTTCCGCAAAATCTGCAACGATCCTGAATATCTCGCCGACATGAAGAAGGCCGGTCAACCTGCGGAATACCTGGATGGACCCGACTTTGAGGCCTATGTGAAGTCGCAGTACGGCAAGGCCCAAAAGGCTCTTGAAGAAGCCGGCATGCTCAAGAAGTAAGCCCATTCCGACAAGCGCTTGACAAGCCCAAGGGCAGGCCAGTCCTGTCTTGCCCGCCTTGAGGAGGCAGGCCCGGCCTGCTTCCTCAAACTAACCCCTGCCACGGGAGGAAGCCATGCACGAATTCCTTCTTCCTGCGTTTCTCAACCTGCTGCAACCGCTCAATATTTTTCTGATGATTGCCGGCCTGGCCGGGGGCATTGTCGTGGGCGCACTGCCTGGACTCACGGCCACCATGGGGGTGGCGCTTATGGTGCCCGTCACCTTTTCCATGGATCCCATGAACGGCCTAGTCATGCTGGGGGCCATCTATGTGGGAGCCATCTATGGCGGCGCCAATTCTGCCATTCTCATCTGTACACCAGGCACGCCGTCCTCCGTGGCCACGACGTTTGACGGCTGGCCGCTCTGTCAGGCGGGGCGAGCTGACGAGGGCCTGTACACATCTCTGCTCTCCTCTTCCTTCGGCGGCATCGTCGGTTCTTTTTTTCTGCTCTTTCTGGCGGCGCCCCTGGCCGAAGGCGCACTCAACTTCGGAGCCTCGGAAAATTTCTGGCTCTGTCTTTTCGGCCTCTCCACCATCGCCGTCATGAGTGCCGATAACATGGGCAAGGGACTGGTTTCCGGCGCCGTTGGCATGCTGGTGTCCACTGTGGGGCTTGACCCCAACTCAGGGGCTCCGCGCTTTACCTTTGGCATCTACGAAATGGTTCAGGGCGTGGCCGTCATCCCCTGCATGATTGGCCTCTTTTCCTTTTCTCAGGTACTCTTTCTCATTGGTTCAGAGCGGCAGCACATCGCCGACTACAGGCCGCGCAAGGGCACCTTCGGCAAGATCTTCAGCTATCTGCTGACCAAGTGCAAAACAGTACTCTTGCGCTCCTCTATCATGGGCACGCTCATTGGCATCCTGCCCGGGGCCGGTGGGGAGATCGCCTCCATCATTTGTTACAACGAGTCCAAACGCTGGGACAAGGATCCTTCCCGTTACGGCAAGGGCTGCATAGAGGGTGTGGCCTCCAGTGAAAGCGCCAACAATGCCGTCATTGGCGGTTCCATGATTCCCATGCTGACCTTGGGCATTCCCGGCAGCGCCGTGGCCGCCGTACTCATGGGTGCGCTCCTGGCGCATGGCTTGCAGCCAGGATTTAAGATTTTCACGGCTACTGGCGAACTCACGTACACCTTCATTGCTTCGCAGTTTGCCGTAAACCTGCTCATGATTCCCGTTGGCTTTGTTCTCTGCAAGTGCATGGCCCGGCTGCTCAATCTCGAATTGAACATGGTGGCCATTGGCATCGTGGTGCTGGCCTATATCGGCGCCTACGCCATCAGCAACAGTATGCTGGATCTCTGGATGGTCGTCCTCTTCGGCGTTGTGGGCTTTTTCGGGGTGATGGTGGGCTGGGATGCCGGTGCCATGGCCCTGGGGGTGATTCTCGGTCCGATGATTGAGGAAAACCTGGGTTCCTGTCTGCAACTGGCCCAGGCCACTGACGGCGGCTTGCAGACAGTACTGGCCGGTGGGTTCATCAACAAGATACTCATTGGCGCCCTTGTCCTCTCCCTGCTCACGCCCTTCCTGCTCAAGTGGAAGAAGGCCAGAGCCAAGGCATCGGAGGATGATCATGCGTAAAAGTACGGCGGATATGTTGGCTGGCGCGGCCTTTTTGGCAGTGGCCCTGGCGTTCTGGGTGCAGCTGGACGCCGAAGAAGGTATCAGTCGCATATTTCCCCTCGGACTCATTACCTTTATCACTGTGGGCGGCATATGGTTCATTGCCAAGGGATTCTGGCGCAGGACGCGCGAAGGCTTGGGCGATGCAAACGCTAGCAGGACAGGTTGGAAACGCGTGGGCATTATAACTGCCGCAAGTGTCACCTATGCCCTACTTGTGCCGACACTAGGGTTCTTTGCGTCCACGGGGAGTTTTCTTTTTGTAACCCTTTTTGTCTTGAGCAATCAGGAGCTTTCCCTGTCGTCCAGGGGGCTGCGGGCCTTGCTCTTTGCCGTATTGTTTTGCCTGGCCATTTGGGCAGGCTTTGTGAAAATGCTCAACGTGCCCACACCGCAAGGTTTGCTGTTTTAACACAGACGACCATATCGGGCGCATTCTCGAGAATGTCCATAACGTAGCCACAACAGGCGCTTTGACTGCTTCTGTGGCTTTGGGGAGAAGGGTATATGGCAAAAATTGTGATCAGCGAATTTATGGATGAGCAGGCCGTGCAGGCTTTGAAGGCCCTGTTTGACGTGGTCTATGACAAAGATTTGGTCAATCAACCGCAGCGGCTGCTGACCCTGACTGCGGACTGCGACGCCCTCGTGGTGCGCAACAAGACGCAGGTGCGTGGGGACTTGCTGGCCAAGGCCGCCAAATTGCGCGTGGTGGGCCGCCTGGGTGTGGGCCTGGACAATATTGACGTGCAAGCCTGCGCGGATCGGAGCATACGCGTCATTCCCGCCACCGGCGCCAACAGCGTTTCCGTGGCCGAGTACGCTTTAGCCGGATTGCTCATGCTGGCCAGGGGCTGCTACCAGCGCTGCGGCGAAGTGGCAGCAGGCCAATGGCCCAGGGAATCCATGCTGGGCGGAGAGATCTATGGCAAGACGTTGGGCTTGCTCGGCTTCGGCAGCATTGCGAGGGAAGTAGCTGCGCGCGCCAAGCCTTTTGGCATGAACGTCATTGCCCATGATCCCTTTATTGCCGAGGACGCCTCTGTGTGGAAGGACTGTGGCGTTACGCCGGTTACCCTGGACGACCTCCTGTCCAGGGCAGACGCCGTGAGCATTCATGTCCCCCTGACCGAGGATACCCGCAATCTGCTCAATGCCCAACGTCTTGGCCGCATGAAACACGGCGCCTTTGTCCTCAACACGTCTCGCGGCGGCATTCTCGATGAAGATGCGCTGGCAGCGGCCCTGAAAGCGGGCAACCTGGGCGGGGCCATGCTGGATGTCTTTGCCAAGGAGCCATTGGCAGCGGGGTCGGCCTTGGCCGATGCCCCCAACTGCCTGTTGACCCCGCATATTGCGGGCGTCACACGTGAATCCAATACCCGTGTGAGTGCCATGATTGCCGAAAAAGTCACGGCGGCGCTCAAGGAGGGAGAGTGATGCGACTTTCCTGTGCAGAATTGCGTGAGATCGGTCTGGCGGCCTTTCGCGCCGCCGGAGCGCCTGAGGACACGGCGAGCTGTGTGACAGACGCCCTCTTGTTGGCAGAGCTGGACGGTATGCCCTCGCACGGCTATTCACGCATACCCTTTTATGTGGCCCAAGCCAGGACTGGCAAGGTCAACGCTTTGGCCAAACCCTTGCTGACACATCCCCTCCCGGCCCTGACCCTGGTGGATGCCGCCTACGGCTTTGCTTTTCCAGCCATTAAGGCCGGTCTTGCCGCAGCCATTCCCGTGGCCAAACGCTTTGGCCTGGCCTATGTGGGCGTACGCAACTCCCATCACTGCGGCATGCTTGGGCATTATGTGGAGGACATCGCCCGACAGGGGTGTATCGGCATGGCCTTCTCCAACTCCCCGGCAGCCATGGCCCCCTGGGGTGGCAACAAGGCCAGTTTTGGCACCAATCCCATTGCCTTTGGCTGCCCTGTCGCAGACGGCGAACCCATCATCGTGGACATGTCCTTGAGCAAGGTGGCCCGTGGCAAGATCATGAATGCCAAGCAAAAAGGCGAAACACGCATACCCGAGGGCTGGGCCTTGGATGCCCAGGGCCAGCCGACCACCGACCCGGACAAGGCCCTCAAAGGCACGATGATTCCGCTTGGCGATGCCAAGGGTGCCGCTTTGGCCTTGATGGTGGAAATCCTGGCGGCATCGCTCACTGGGGCACATCACGCCTTTGAGGCCAGTTCCTTTTTCGAGGCCGAGGGGCCAGCGCCGGCCATAGGCCAAAGCTTCTTCCTTGTGGAGCCAAGGGCTGTCAATCCTGAGTTTCCTTCGAGTCTCGGCAGGCTCATGGCGCATATTACAAGTCAAGAGGGTACGCGTGTGCCCGGCGCCCGCCGTTTTGCCCAGCGGGCACAACGCCGCCAGGAAGGAGTGGATTTGCCTGATGTCCTCTATGAAAAGATCCGGGCCTGCTCCTGTTAACATTGCAAAAAACTCCCATTCACGGTAGCGACAGATCATGCGCACCTCTGCCGTAGGCTACGGCGCGGCCCTGCTGGCCACCGTCGTCTGGTCCGGAAACTTCATCGCCGCCAGGGCGCTCTTTGACAGCATTCCGCCGTGGCAATTCAATTTCTGGCGTTGGGCCGTGGCCTTCATGGCCATCGTGCCCTTTGCCCTGAGAACGTGGCGCCAGGACTGGCCGCACATCCGGCGTCACTGGCGCTACCTCTCGATCATGGGCATCCTGGGCGTCGCGCTGATGAATACCTTTATCTACAAGGCCGCACAGACGACGTCCAGCCTGAATATGGCCCTGCTCATGCCTGCAAGTCCGGTTGTCATCCTGCTCCTGGCGCGCATATGTTACAATGAGTCCATCCCCCCCCGTCGGCTGCTGGGCATGTTGACGGTTCTGGGCGGTGCGCTCATCCTCATCAGCCGTGGGCGTTGGGAGCAGCTGACCGCGTTGCACTTCAATGCCGGCGACTTGTGGACCTTGGGCGGCATGCTCTGCTTTGCCATCTATTCGCTGCTCATGCGCCGCCGCCCGCAAGCCATTTCCCCCTTGGGCTTCAATGCAGCCACCTTCGGCCTGGGCCTGCTCTACGCCCTGCCCTGTACCCTGCTGGAAGCCTGGCTTCTGCCCCTGCCCTCGTTCAGTCCGTCTCTGGCTGTGGGCATCCTCTATGCAGGACTGGGCTGTTCTGCTCTGGCCTTCTGGCTCTGGACCGTGGGCATTGACCGCATAGGCCCGGTACGCGCCGGAATCCTCTACTACAGCCTGCCCCTCTTCGCCGGGGCAGGTTCGACGCTCATCCTCCATGAGTCCATTGTGCCAGCCCAGATTGTCGGCGGCCTGCTCATTGTCACCGGCATCTGCACTGCGACCATGCCCTTGCGACATGCTCCAAGGGCTACCCCAAAATCCCAAGTCCACAGCGCTGTCCAACGATAACAAGGAGATCCCATGCCCGACACAAGACAACACATTGTCCTAGCCACGAGCAATGAAGGCAAGATTCGCGAACTGGCCGAACCCCTGGCCGCCTTTGGCGTGACGGTGCTTGGACTCAAGGCTTTTCCACAGCTCTCCAACATTGAGGAGAATGGAGCAACTTTTGAGGAAAATGCCCTGATCAAGGCCAGGGCAACGGCAGCGGCCAGCGGCCTGCTCTGCGTAGCCGACGATTCCGGCTTGGAGGTTGACGCCCTAGGCGGCGCACCTGGCATCCGCTCGGCGCGCTATGGCTGTGACTGGCCCAGCCTACCCGGGGAAAGTCGCGATGCCCGCAACATGCGTAAATTGCTGCACGTCATGGCCGCCGAGGAAAATCGCACATGCCGCTTTGTCTGCTGCATGGCCGCCGTCTGCCCAGACGGCAGGGAATTCGTCGTTCGAGGACTCTGGCCAGGTCGTCTGCTGCGCGAGCCACGTGGCTGCAATGGCTTCGGCTACGATCCGATTTTTTTTCTCCCGTCCCTGGGCAAGAGCGCCGCAGAACTGACACGCGCAGAAAAAAACAGTCGTAGCCATCGCGGCCAAGCCCTGCGTGCCCTGCTGGCCCAATGGCCGACGCTTGCGCAATGACGCCATCTTTTCCTCTGACCTTTGGAACAGAAGGCCCTTGCGGGCAGTTCACGAACGCGCACACCTGCTCTAAACTTTTTCGCCCAATGGCCGTTTGTAACTGTATGTAGGCAGCTCACTTTGAGGGATAGAGAGAGCCGCGTCCTCCCAAAATACTTTTGCATGTTTCTTGCATCCTTTCTACTGCGCGCTGGGAGTAGGCATTTTTTACCGTCATTCCCCGCAGACGGCAAACGGCAGTTATCCCTCCCCTGGACAAGGGGTTAAGCCTTTTTTTCGTAACGAGGCGTCCTATGGCCATCAGCATTTCTGGTTCCAATGCCATTTGGGGTTTGAGCGGTTCGGAAGCGAATTTCGACGATGTTCTGACGAAGCTCAAGCAGGTGGAATCCACCAAGCTCAACCGTCTGGTGGCCTGGAAAAGCGACTGGAAGCTGCGTTATGACGCTTTTGAGAGTATTATCGATCAGGTTGGCGCAGCTCAAAGTATGCTGGCCCAGCTCTCCAACAAAAACAGCTTCGTGACCAAGAACGCGCTCAGCAGCGACGACAATGTGATAACGGCCGTGGCCAATGCCTCTGCCGACGACGTGCAGCACACGATCAACGTGACGCAAATGGCCAGCAACGCCATCTGGGCCAATACGGGCCACGTGTTTTCCAGCAAAACGGATGCCATCAACACGACGGGCCAGACGCAAGCATTTTCTTACCGCTATGCGGGCAAGGACTATAGCGTGAACATACCAGCCAATACCACGCTAGATTCCTTTGTCAGCATGATCAACAATTCCGCAGACAATCCCGGCATCAAGATCAGCCTCGTGCAGACCGGCAGCGGTTATGTCTTCCAGATCGCCGGGAAGAGTACCGGGGCCGACAACGACCTCATCATTTACAGCAGCAATCTCGAGGGCATGGACGCCACGGGCACCACATCCACATGGCAAACCAACGATTTGTTGGACATGTCCACTGCGGTCACCGATCCCACAAAGTTTGCCTATGACCTCATCATGGAGGACGGCAACAGGTTTACGGTGAGCATCAACGGCGACAAGACCAATGCCAATCTGGTCACCGCCATCAATACCAAGGTCGGGCGCAGCATTGCTTCTCTGGACGACGATGGAAATCTGACACTGAAGGACGTGGCGGCCATGTACCGCCGCGACTCCTCTAAAGTGAAGTCTTTCACGAAGCCGTCCACCACGCTCAACCTTGGCCATTCTCCTGCCGATACCACCTTGCCCGCTGCCCAGATCGTGACCCTGGAACTCAACGACGGCGTGACCACCAGCACACGCACCCTGACCATAACAGGGGGGACAAGTCTGAAGGACGCAGCCCTGCAGATCGCCCAGCTTTCCGGCGCCAGCACGGTGAATATGAGCATGAACAGCTCCGGGGCCTGGGAGCTGAATTTGGCCAATGTGAAGAGCATCAGTTTCTCTTCCGATGACAGCGGCATAACCGCCACATCCAAGGCCGGCAACATGGGCACGGAAATCACGGGCACGGGCCTGAGCAAGACCTTTAGCACTGCCGTTACCATTGCTTCGAACAAGCTGGACACTCAGCTCGCCGGGAGCAATGCCGACCCGAACAAGTCTTTCACCTATACCATCGTGAAGGCTGATGGCAGCACGGAAAGTTTCTCCCTGGCTCAAAATGCCACCTATCAGGATTTGCTGGATGAACTCCAAAATTACGGCACACTCAATGGCACCAAGGTCACTTTTTCCGACCAGGTGACCAACTTCTACCTAAGCGGCGGCGGCGCGGGCGGTGGCATGGACGCCGTGACGGTGAAAACCGATGCTGTGACAACCATTGCCGGCATGACCGCTACGGATACCCTGGAAAGTCCGCCCGATCTTCAGTACGACATCACGCTCAACGATGGCACGCACACGACTTTCACGCTACCTGGCGGCACGGCTATGGCCGACGTTTTGACAGAGATCCGCAACCAAGGGTTGGAAGTGGATCTTGTGGACGAGGAAGGCAACCTCGTGGACACCAGCGCGGGCATTCCCGATAGCGGCAACTATTATCTGCAACTTGCCAACATAAGAAGCCTGGACGGTCCTAGAATTAAGGGCCAAGTGACGGCTTCGTCCAACTGGAACATCCAGACTGCGGCCAATGCCAAGTATCAGGTTGACAACTGGCCGGTGACCATGGAATCTGCCTCCAACAGCGTCAGCGACACGCTGGAGGGCGTCGTTTTCAACATCCAAGGCACGGGTACGGCCAGTATCACGGTGAGTACGGACATTGCCTCGGTGGAACAATCCATCCAGAACTTTCTGGATGCCATCAATTCCGTACTGCTCACCGTACGCCAGTTCACAGCCTACGATGAAAACAAGGAAGTCACGTCCAACGACCCCGACGATATCGGCAGCAGCAACTACAGCACCTCCCAGCTCACTGCCGAAAAAGGTGGTCTTTTGCAGGGCAACTATGGTGTGCAACTCTTCAACAGCCGCTTCACAAGCCTGGTCACCAGCTCGCCGCCCGGCTTTACCAGTCGTACGTCTTCCCAAGACATCCTCTCCGGTGACGCTTTGGCCGTGCTGGCAAACCTGGGCATCAAGATGGACACGACGTCCACCAGCGATACCTATGGCTTGCTGGTCATTGCGCCTGCGGCCAGCATCGCCTCCATCCAGGAGCTGGATCAGGCAAATTATGAAAACATGATCAACAAACATCTGTCTGCGGTGGTCGACTTTTTCTGCGCCAGTGGCACGGGCGCGAGTACATCGGCCGATTTCCGCTACGGCAGCCATGTTTCCGGCATCACCAAGGGGGGCACCTACGACGTATCGTATACAGTGGATGCAGCCGGCAACATTGAACATGTCTATGTGGGCGGCGTGGAAGCCAAGCGGGACACGAGCCAACCTGGCTATTATTACAGCGTGGCTTCCGGGGATGCGCGTGGTCTTTCCTTCCAGATTGACAATCTGGCCGAAGGGGCGCACTCTGGTCAAATCCGCATCAAGGAAGGTCTCGTGCAGACGGTGAATACCTTCCTTAAGAACGAACTCAAGTTTACCAATGTCAATGTGGGTTCAGCCAATGGCATTAACTATGACGCCATCTCGCTCAAGTCCGAAAACGGCGCGCTCATGGTCTTGCGCGACAATTACAAGACCATTATGGAAAATATTGACACCGCCATCGGCAAGGAAGAAAAGCGCATCAGCCTGTGGGAAACTCGGCAAAAGACCTATTTCGCCAACTTGGAAACCTTGCTCAAGCAATACGACGAACAGCAATCCCAGCTTGAAGCCCAGCTCAAGCAGCTCAGCAGTTCCAACTAACAACCCCCTGAACAGAGGAAGGAACATCTGATGAACAAGGCCGCACACGCATATTTTCAAACCAATGTGAGTACCACGGATCAGGGTCGGCTTCTGCTCATGCTCTATGACGGCGCGCTCAAGTTTATCCAGCAAGCGCGCATCAAGATGCAGGCCAAGGACTTCGCGGCCAAGGGCATACTCATTTCCAAGGTCATTGACATCATCACCGAACTCTCCTCGTCCCTAAACCTGGAAAAAGGGGGCAGCCTCGCAGAGAACCTGAACAACCTCTATCTGCTCTGTACTGCCCGGCTGCTGCGCGCCAATCTGAAAATGGACGTAGAGTCCCTGGACAGCGTGGAATCCATCCTCACCGGTCTGCGCGGCGCGTATGCCCAGATCATTGACACCCCGGAGGCGCGCAGGGCAGCCACGGACATCGCCGGACGCATGCAGCCTGTGGGTTCGTCGCTCAGAAAGGCCCAACCCGTCCTGCAGCCAGCCATGACGGCAGTGCCCCGCTCACGAGCCCAAGCCATGTATGGCCGCGCCATGAACACAAACATGCCGCCGATCACTTCCACGCCGACAGCGGAAAGTGTCCCCGTTTCCCCTCTGGCAGCGCAGGCTAACAACGTCGGACAACGCGCCCATGTGCAAAATTTTGACGCCTTCACCCCGCAGCGCCCGGCTGCCAGAATACCTGGTGCCTACGGCAAGCCCTAGCCTTGCTTGCACAAGGCGATCGCAACGATTGCTCATTCTGTTTGGAAATCTCCCCCTATTCAGGGGGAGATAAGCAAAACAGGCGCCACAACCAACGGCATCCTTTTCGTAGCCCAACCTTCGTGGATTGGCACTGTACGCGGTCTCTCCTTGCCGCAGGCCCAGTCGACGAAGGGAGCAGATTATGCTCTGAAACGCGCTTTTCCCGAGTTCCGCCGTCTATTGTGCGCAGCGTCACAGAAACTGACATCCTCCTAATGTAGAGAATGACACGTTCGTCCAGCCGAGGAGGATGCTCATGGATCACAGCTCTGCCCTGCAGCTCGAGCAGGCCCTGCGCCTGGGATCGCTGGCAGTACTCTCCGATGAGGAACGCCAAGCCCTGGCCAGACATGCGCACATCCAATCCTTTGCCACAGGAGAAGTCCTTATTCGCGAAGGCGATGACAGCGCCGATGTCATGCTGCTTCTGCAGGGCATGGTCAAGCTCTGCCGCCACAGCACCCAGGGCAAGGAGTGCGTGCTGCACCTGGTGCGCTCGGGCAGGATCCTGGATGCGGGCGTTCTTTTTTACGAAGAAATCCTGCCCTTCAGTGCCGTTGCCCTGCACCCATGTGCCGTGCTGCGCATTGAGAAAAAGCCTCTGCTCGACTGCCTGCAACGCAATCCCAACCTCTGCCTTGCGCTGCTCAGAGGCATGAGTTTGCGCCAAAGGCTGCTCATCAACAAAATCGCTGGTTCCCAAGGACGCATTTTGGTTGCCAGCCGCGTGGCTGCCTGGTTGCTGCACCGGGCGCGCATGGAAAAATCCGCCACTTTGGAACTCCACGTTACCCAGGAAACCCTGGCCCGCCAAATGGGGATAAGCCGGGAAAGCCTGAGCAGGGAACTGAGTGCGCTGCACGCAGTGGGACTCATTGAGCGCACAAGGCGGCGTATTGTCCTCCTGGATTCCGACGCGCTCAAGCTCAGAGCAAGGTCTTGAGCATGCGCTGTTGCATCGTCTATTCCTCGTGCAGCGGCAATACACGCACGTTGGCCCTGGCTCTAGCCCGGGGCACGGACATTCCCTGCCTTGCCGTGCGCCAGGCCCCGGATCCGCAGGCATTTGATCTCCTGGCCCTGGGCTTTTGGGTACGCAAGGGGGCGCCCGATGCCCGCAGCCAGCGCTACATGGCCCGTGTTCGCGGCAAGCGCGTTTTTCTCTTCGGCACACTGGGCGCCTGGCCGGATTCACCGCAAGCACAGCGCTGCACACGCATTGCCCACGACTTGCTGGCCGAGGGCGGCAACAAGGTGCTGGACGTCTTTTTGTCCCAGGGCCGCGTCAATCCACGCGTGCTGGCGGCCACACAGCGCAAGGGTACGCACACTCTGACCCGTGAAAGACTGCTGCGCCTGCGTGAAGCCGAGCGCCATCCCGATGCCACGGATTGCTTAGCTGCACGGCTCTGCTGGCAACGTGCCCTTGACAGCGCCAGACATTCCTTTGAACACCTCGCCCCTGTTTAGAACACGTTCTCTCGACCCGACACACGTACCGCAGAGACAAGGCCATTCTTGCAAGCCTGCGCCGAAACAGGTACAAGAACGTTGAGCGGCATTGTAGAGGTTGTCCATGTCTGTACCTGTTTGTCTCTCCCCCTTGGCCCAGGGCCTGCACCGCAGCCTGCCCATCATGTTGGGCTATATCCCCGTGGGCTTTGCCTTTGGCGTGCTGGCTGTCAAGAACAACATTCCCCCTGGCCTTGCCGTAGCCATGTCAGTACTCATGTTCTCCGGTTCGGGCCAATTTGTCTTTGCCAGCATGTGGGGCGTTGGAGCCAACGCGCTTTCCATTATGGCGGCCGTGCTTATTGTCAACCTGCGTTACCTGCTCCAGTCGGCGGCGGAAGCCCCCTGGCTTGCGGCCCTGCCGCGCTGGCAACGCTTTCTACTCGGTCTGGGTCTGACGGATGAAACCTTTGCCGTACACGTCACGGCCTTCCAGCAGGGCTGGCGCTGCAATCTGACCACCCTCTTCGTCTGCAATCACAGCGCCCAGTTGGCCTGGGTCTCTGGCACGGCCATTGGCGCCTTCTGCGGCGAGCTGGTGACCGATGTGCAGCCCCTGGGCTTGGATTACGCACTCACGGCCATGTTCCTGGCCCTGCTCGTGCCTCAGTGCGTCAGCCGCCTGCATGTCATCGTGGCCCTGTTCACGGCATTCCTGTCCATTGCCCTCAGGGGCCTGGGCATGAGCCAATGGAATATCGCCCTGGCCACGGTGGTCGGCGCCAGCCTGGGAGTCTGCCTACTTTTGCTCAAAGGACGCCAGGACAACCGATCTTCCGTCCCGCCACGACGCGTCGAACATGGGGAGAACTCGCATGCCTGAAGGCACAGCTCTTGCCCCCTGCCTGCTGGGCTGCGTGCTGGCCACGCTCCTCCCCAAGGTTCTGCCCCTGAGTCTGCTGCACGGCGACAGTCTGCCGCCGCTGCTGCGTAGCTGGCTGTCCTTCGTGCCAGTCGCCGTCATGGCGGCCCTGGTTGGGCCGGATGTCCTCTTCTACCAAGGCCAGTTCAATGTAGGAACTTCCAACCTCTTTCTCATGGTTGCCCTGCCTTCCTTGGTTGTGGCCTGGTGGAGCAAGAACTATTTTCTGACCATCGCCTTTGGCCTGGGCATGGTCATTGCAGCCAGGGCCACGGGTTTGTACTGATGCCTGGCCAACTCGATGACGCACAGGAGTCCCCGGCCCTGGGCCGCCAGCCTCGTCCCAAGCCTGCCCTGCCCGAACCAGGCCGCAGTGCCAGCCTGCTGGTGCGCCTGGCTCCGGAACACACGGCCATGTTTCGCTTTTTACTGGAGGCATACGGACATACGGCCTACTTCACGGTGCTAGAGCGCCAGACGGCCCTGCTGCGCTTGCTGTTTTCACCCCACTGCCTTGAGCAGGCGTACCGAGTCCTGACCGAGATTGGACAAAGCCTGCCCCTGTGCGTGACCGAATGGCCGACAGCGCACCAGGCTGACAGCTCAGAAACGCACAGGCCGTACGCAGCAGGCAGCGCCATCCCCGCAAACGGCGACACTGAAGACACACGGTCCGCCGAATTGCGTGCAAAAAGACTTCCGGCCACAGAAGATTTCTGCTAGAGTGCAAACCCGACGGCGCGTAGCCATCTTCCACCTGCAACAACGGAGCGGCCATGCCCACACTGAAATACAGGCGCGTCCTGCTGAAATTGAGCGGCGAAGCTCTGGCCGGAGAACAAAAGACCGGCATTGATCCCGAAACCGTCTCCGTCATCTGCACAGAAATCGGCAGCGTATTGAACATGGGCGTGCAAATGGCCCTGGTCATTGGCGGCGGCAACATCTTTCGCGGCCTGTCCGCATCGGCCAAGGGCATGGAACGCTCTTCGGCGGACTACATGGGCATGTTGGCCACGGTACTCAACGCCCTTGCCGTGCAGGACATGTTGGAAAGGCAGGGCTACCCCACGCGCGTCCTCTCGGCTATTGCCATGCGCCAGGTCTGCGAACCCTATGTCCGCCGCCGCGCCCTACACCATCTGGATAAGGGCCGCGTGGTCATTTGCGCTGCCGGTACAGGCAATCCCTATTTCACCACGGACACCACGGCGGCGCTGCGCGGCATGGAACTCAAGTGCGACGCCATCATCAAGGCCACCAAGGTTGACGGCATTTACGACAAAGACCCGGCTCGTTTTCCCGACGCCGTCAAATTTACGACCATCAGCTATGACGAAACCCTGACCCGGCGTCTGGGAGTCATGGACGCCACGGCCTTTGCCCTTGTGCGTGACAACAACGTGCCCATCATCGTCTGCCGTATGTTCGGCGGTCAGATCAGCCGCGCAGTTTGCGGCGAAGCCGTGGGTACCATCGTGCATGGTTGAGCCAGCCCCAAGGAGAGAATTGCATGGATATCGACACCGTCCTTCTCGATGCCGAAGAACGCATGGAAAAAGCGCTCGCCGCCCAGGATCGCGACTTTACCAAACTGCGCACGGGCCGTGCCACCACTGCCCTGGTGGACGGCATCAAGGCCGACTACTACGGTACGCCAACGCCCATCGGCCAGATGGCCTCTGTGGCCGTGCCCGACAGTCGCACGGTCACCATTCAGCCTTGGGACAAGGGCGGCATTGCTGCTGTGGAAAAGGCCATACTCAAGGCCGACCTGGGCCTGACACCGGTGAACGACGGCAAAATCATCCGTATTTCTGTGCCGCCGCTCACTGAGGAACGCCGCAAAGAACTCGTCAAGGTGGCCCGCAAGTACACCGAGGAAGCCAAGGTAGCCGTACGCAATGTGCGCCGCGACGCCAATGAGGCCCTGAAAAAGCTCGAAAAAGACAAAGTTATCAGCGAAGACGAGCAAAAAAAGGCCATCGACGACGTGCAAAAGCTCACAGACAGGTTTGTGGCCGAAAGCGACAAAAAATGTACCGCCAAGGAAAAAGAAATCATGGAAATCTAGCGCTCCTGCCTTGCAGGTAGCCCTTGCAATCGCTTTTGAGCCTCCAATGGCGCCTCTCCCGGGAGGCGCACTATGTGTTTGGGGATGTGCATGTGGGATATTTCTGAAAAATTGCCCCGGCATTTGGCCGTGATCATGGACGGCAATGGCCGCTGGGCTCAGGCGCGCGGACTGCCACGCGAAGCCGGACACCGTGCTGGTGCTGAGGCCGTAC
The DNA here is from genome assembly GCA_017454855.1 of Desulfovibrio sp. GTDB lineage: Bacteria > Desulfobacterota > Desulfovibrionia > Desulfovibrionales > Desulfovibrionaceae > Desulfovibrio. The sequence goes on along the minus strand of JAFTCE010000114.1, from coordinate 35,392 downwards.
GCACGGTAGTCACGGCATGTCGGAAGCTGGGGATTCCCTATCTCACCCTGTACACCTTCTCCAGTGAAAATTGGAATCGCCCAGCAACGGAGATCCAGGCCCTGTTCGGCCTGCTGCTTGAATTTTTGCGCCGCGAAGTGCCGCGCATGGAAGAGCAGGGCATAGCCATGAAAGTTTTGGGCGACGTGAACGGCCTGCCCCTGGCGCAGCGCACCGCCCTGCGCCACGCTATACAGAAGACCAGCAATGGCCAAGCCATGACGCTCAATCTGGCCCTCAACTATGGAGCCAGAGCGGAACTGGTGTACGCCGTGCGCCGCTTGCTGGCCCAGGGCCTGCGGCCCGAAGACGTGACCGAGCAGACGATATCGGCGCAGCTCTATACGGCGGGCCAACCAGACCCGGATTTGCTCATCCGTACCGGCGGGGAGCTGCGCCTGAGCAATTACCTCCTCTACCAATGCGCGTACAGCGAACTCTATTTCACCCCGGTGTCCTGGCCGGATTTTGACGAGACACAGCTTACCCTCGCCTTGCAGGCATTTGCCGGACGTTCCCGCCGTTTTGGCCAAACACAGGAGCAAATTGATGCCCATTGAGTCCGAAGCTTCCGATCTGCATGCCCTTGACATACGCCGCACCGTCACCGGGCTTTCCCTGGCAGCGGTGATTCTTCTGGCCCTCTGGCTGCGCGGTCTGCCCCTGCTCATCCTGATCTTACTGGCTTGCGCCTGGGGACTGTGGGAGTTTTATTCTCTCTTCTGGGGTCCCAGAGGCCGCATTTCCAGCCGCATATGCGCCATTGCCCTGGGTTGGGGTATGCTCTGCCTCTCCTGGATGCATCGGCCCCAGGATGCCCTGGTTTGTTTGGGGGCCGGCTTTGTGCTGGCGGCCATGAGCTTTCTCTTCCGCTGGGATGTCATCGAAGAGGACAGTGCTTTTTCCGCCAGCGGCATCTACATGGCCGGACTGGCCTATATCCCGCTCCTGCTCCTGCCGACAACCTATCTCTCCAGCGTCAAGCTCATTTTCATCATTGCCGCAGTGGCCATTTCCGACTCAGCGGCCTATTTTGTGGGGTCGCGCTTTGGTCACCACAAGCTCTGGCCGCGTGTGAGTCCCAAGAAAAGCTCAGAAGGCGCCGTGGGCAGCCTGGTGGCCTGTGTGGTTTTCTGCGCCCTGTACGGAGCGGCCCTAGGCAAGGCGAGCTGGTTTGCCTTTGCCCTTCTGGGAGTTGCCATTAACGCCTTTGCCCAGGTGGGCGACCTTTTTGAATCGGCCCTCAAGCGTTCCGTCAACGTCAAGGACTCCGGCCATCTGCTCCCGGGGCATGGCGGTCTGCTGGATCGCGCAGACAGCCTTCTCTTTGCCTTGCCTATGGTGGCCGTAGTGGATCAGTGGTTTTGCTTCTTTTGACGTTTTGAGGCCCTTGGCCTTGTGTGGAGAACTACGCCATGGCAGAACTCTGGCCCGGCCTGGGCGGGCCGAACATTGACTATATATCCGCACCGCCCGCAGCAACGTGGCGCGAAGCCCAATCGCGCAGCCTCGTACTCCTGGGTTCCACGGGTTCCATTGGCCGCAATGCCCTTTCCGTCGTGGAATCCCAGCCGGATTTTTTCCGTATTGTCGGCCTGGCCTGCGCCCGCAATGTACGCCTGCTCGCAGAGCAGGCTGTGCGCTGGCGGCCCGGACACCTGGCCGTACTCGACGCGACGGCGGCAACTGCCCTACGCGCCCTGCTGCCCAAGGGCTATGCGCCGCACATTCTTGTGGGTAAGGTTGGCTACGAGGCATTGGCCTCACTGCCTCAGGCCGACACGGTGCTTTCTGCCCAGTCGGGTTCCGCCGGCTTGGCCGCAACCCTGGCCGCTGCCCTAGCGGGCAAGGTCATCTGTCTGGCCAACAAAGAATCCCTGGTTCTGGCCGGAGATCTCGTACGCCGCATCTGCCGACACCGCAAGGCCGTCGTCCTGCCCGTGGACTCGGAACACAATGCCATTTTCCAATGCCTGGCAGGACGCGGTCAGGAAGTCCGGCGCATCATCCTCACGGCTTCGGGAGGACCCTTCCTGGGCAAAAGCGCAGCGGATTTGCAACATGTGACGCCCGCACAGGCCCTGAAGCATCCCAACTGGAACATGGGGGCCAAGATCAGCATTGATTCAGCCACGCTCATGAATAAGGGGCTGGAAATTATCGAAGCCTTTCACCTCTACGGCCTGCCCGTGGAACGCATTCAGGTGCTGGTACACCCGCAGTCTGTCATCCACTCCCTGGTGGAATTTCACGACGGCAGCCAACTGGCCCAGCTGGGCACAGCCGACATGCGCCTGGCCATTGCCGCCTGCCTACTCTGGCCCCAGTGCAGACCACTGCCTGTTCCTGCCCTGGATCTCACCGCCAGACCCCTGACCTTTCAAATCCCGGACGTCGAAAATTTCCCCTGTCTCAACCTGGCTCGCCAGTCTCTGGAAGGTCGCGGCGGTCGCTGCGTGACCCTGAACGCGGCCAATGAAGCGGCAGTGGAACTCTTTCTCGCTGGACGCTGCACCTTTACGGACATTCCCCGGCTGGTGGCCTCGGCGCTCAAGGCGCACGAGGACAGGACTCCTGGCCATCAGCCCCTTTGCGCACCCGACCAGGCCAGGGACGGGACGCTCTCTCTGGAGCAGGAAACGCGCATTTTGACAGAACGCATAGCGCGCCTGGATGGGCAAAGCCGCGAACTCGTGCTGGCCCAGGCTGGCGACGGAGGTACACAGTGCTGACATCCATTGTGGCTGTTGTCCTTGTCCTGGGCGGACTGATTTTTTTTCACGAATTGGGCCATTTTAGCGTGGCCCGCGCCCTGGGCATGGGGGTCACCACCTTTTCCCTGGGCTTTGGACCCAAACTGCTGCGCTGGAAGAAGGGCAAGACTGAATATGCCCTCTCCCTCATACCCCTGGGCGGCTATGTGGCCCTGGTGGGAGAAACCGAAGATCAGGAGATTCCGCCAGGCTTTACGGCCAACGAAGTTTTTTCCCTGCGCCCAGCCTGGCAGCGCCTGCTCGTCGTGGCCGCCGGTCCGCTGACCAATATCGTCCTGGCCTGGCTCTTGTGCTGGCTACTGGCCCTGGGTTGGGGCACGCCCGTTCCCCTGCCCCAGGTGGGCGGCGTCCTCAAGGACAGTCCGGCCGAGGCAGCAGGCATCAAGCCCGGAGACATGATCCTCGCCATTGACGGCCAGCCCGTGGAGAGCTGGTCTGCCATGGCTGCTGTCATTGCCAAGGGCAATGGCAAGACCGTGGAACTGCTCCTCTCCCGTCCTGACGTCCCTGCTGCTGCAAACGCGACAGCAGAAGTCTCTCGCTCCACCGAAATACACGTACGCCTCACGCCCAAACGCTCCGTGCGCAAGACCATCTTCGGCGAGGATGAGGAAGCCTGGCTCATGGGCATCAGCAGCTCTGGCGCCGTACGCCTGGAGCAACATGGGTTGGCCAACGCGGCCTGGGCCGGTCTGCGCCAAACTGCGGACATGCTTGCCCTGACATGGCAGGGCTTTGTCAAACTGGCACAGCGCGTTGTGCCCTTGGATCAAGTGGGCGGCCCGATCATGATCGTGCAGCTCGTGGGCAAGCAGGCCCAGGAGGGCCTGCCCGGCGTTCTGGCCCTCGCGGCCCTGATCAGCATCAACCTGGGCATCCTCAATTTCTTGCCCATTCCCGTACTCGATGGCGGCACCATCGTTTTTTGCCTCTGGGAAATGATTTTTCGGCGTCCGCTGCACCAAAAAGTCCTCGAGTATTCCATGCGCATTGGCATCGCCCTCTTGGTGATGCTCATGCTCTTGGCCACCTATAACGACATCTGGCGTGTTATCAAAAGCAATGGCTGGTTCGGGAGCGGCTCATGACATATGGCACAGGTCTGGAACTCATTCTCAACGCAGCGGAAGGGGCCTTGCAGGTTCTCATCACCGAACATGAACAACTGCTCTGCGCCCAGCAATGGCAGAAGATGGATCAAGGCGCGGAAATCCTCGCCCCGACGCTGCACTTCCTCTGCCGCGCCCTGGACATCCGGCCCACGGATTTTCGGCGCATCGCCTGTGTGCGTGGGCCAGGGTCATTCACGGGCATACGCCTTGTACTGACCACGGCTGCGGCCCTGCGCCGCGCCGGCAAGGCCAAAGTGGCCGGACTTGACTACATGCAGGCATTGGCCACGAGTACCGTCCTCCGACGCAGCCTGCCCTACGCCGCGCGCATCTGGGTGCTGACCCACGCCCGCCGCAACCTCGTGCATTGCCAACCCTTCATGGCCTTTGGCCCGCGCATTCCGGCCCAGCCCCTGAGTCCCGTGGAACTCTGCACCCCAGAAGAGGCCCTGCACCGCGTACGAACAACAGATGCCCCAAACCTGGCCAGCCAGACGACCGGCGTCTGGGTTTGTGGCAGCGGCCTCAAACGTAACGCCGCCGTGTTTCGCAATCTTGACGGCATGGGGGAACTGCCCCTGCCCGAACAGGCCAAAGTCGCCGCCCTACCGGATGTGACCTTGCCGGACAACAAGGCCCTCTGCCTCCTGGCCCGACATGGCGACTACCTGGATCAGGACTTGGAACCGCTCTACGTCCGGCCCTGCGACGCCGTAGAGAACCTGGCCCAGATCGCCCCCACTGTGGGCTTGAGCGCAGATGAGGCCAGCGCCGCGCTGCAGGCCCAGCTTGAGCGGACGCCGAGAAGCGAGATATGAGAAACACTTCCCTGACGTTTTTTGTGAAAAAAATATTGACGGAAGCGGGCCGCTAGCATATAGAGACTTTGTTTGTAGGAGCGTAGCTCAGGTGGCTAGAGCGCTTCCTTGACACGGAAGAGGCCAGCAGTTCAAGTCTGCTCGTTCCTACCAAAATGTACTTTCGGGGACACTGTCCCCTGGCGGACGGTAGGCTTGGATTCCGTCCACGCAAGGGTCGCCGCACAGCGATCGCCAAACCTGATGGCGCAGTGGGGAGGGTCACCTCCCCATTTTTTTTGACAAGGAGAAGTCATGGAAGTCCGAGTGGAAGGGCAGACGCTTCAAGCCGCAAACGACATCGCCACGACCCTGCAGCAAGCTCTGAGCGGCAAAAAATTCAAGACCGTGGTTGCCGCCCGTGACGACAAGGGCAGCCTGCTTGATCTTTCCGCCCCGGTGCCCGTGGGTTGCGTGGAACTCTCACCCGTGTATGCCGACACACCTCAAGGACTGGCCATCGTACGCCACTCGACGGCACACGTCATGGCCTGCGCGGTGAAACGTCTTTTCCCCAAAGCAAAGGTAACTATCGGGCCAGCCATAGAAACTGGCTTTTATTACGATTTCGACGTGGAAAAGCCTTTTTCCAGCGAGGATTTTGCGGCCATAGAGGCAGAAATGGCCAAAATTGCCGCTGAACGCGCTCCCTTTGTGCGTCAGGAAGTGTCCAAGGCTGAGGCCATCACGATGTTTACGGACATGGACGAACCGTACAAGGTGGAACTTATCTCAGACATTGCCCAGGAGAGCGTTTCCCTGTATACTTGTGCAGATTTTAAGGATCTCTGCCGCGGTCCGCATGTGCCGCATACGGGCTTTGCCACCCACGCCAAACTCATGAGTGTGGCCGGGGCCTATTGGCACGGTGATGAAAAAAACCGCATGTTGTCGCGTATCTACGGCACGGCCTTTGCGGACAAGAGGTCCTTGGATGCCTATCTTCAACAGCTCGAAGAGGCCAAGCGCCGCGACCACCGCAAGCTGGGCCGGGAACTTAGCTACTTCGCCTTCAAGGAGGACGTGGCCCCGGGCATGGTCTTTTGGTTGCCGCGCGGCATGTTGGTGCGCACTATTCTGGAGGATTTTTGGCGGCGGGAACATTTGAAGCGCGGCTACGAAATGGTACAGGGTCCGCAACTGCTGCGCGTAGAGACCTGGCAGCGTTCCGGTCATTACGAACATTACCGCGAAAACATGTATTTTACCCAGATTGAGGAAGATGCCTACGGCATCAAGCCCATGAACTGCATTGCGCACATGCTCATTTATGGCAACGAACTGCGCAGTTACCGGGATTTGCCGCAGCGTTATTTTGAGCTGGGTGTTGTGCATCGCCACGAGAAGAGCGGTGTGCTGCACGGGCTTTTACGTGTGCGCCAGTTTACCCAGGACGATGCGCACATTCTCTGCATGCCAGAACAACTCGAGGACGAAATTCTCGGGGTCATCCATTTGATCCGCGATCTCATGCACCTCTTTGGCTTTTCCTACAAGGTGGCCATTTCCACCAGGCCAGAGAAGAGCATTGGCACGGACGAGGCATGGGAGCTGGCCACCACTGCCTTGATCAAGGCCGTGGAACACGCTGGTCTGGCCTATGAGATCAATGCCGGCGACGGGGCCTTTTATGGGCCAAAAATCGACGTGCGTCTTTTGGACTGCATTGGTCGGGAATGGCAGTGTTCCACCATTCAAGTTGATTTCACCCTGCCAGAGCGCTTTGACTTAACCTATGTGGGCCAGGATGGGGAGCGGCATCGACCGGTCATGCTGCACCGGGCCATTATGGGTTCACTGGAGCGCTTTATTGGCATTCTCATTGAGAACTACGCCGGTGCCCTGCCTACCTGGTTGGCGCCGGAGCAGGCTCGGATACTCACGGTTACGGCTGCGGGCGATGCCGCCGCCCTTGCCCTCTGTGACGAACTCAAGGCCAGGGGCATACGCGCTGCGGTTGATACGCGCAACGAAAAACTGGGTTTCAAAGTACGCGAAGCCCAGATGGCCAAGACTCCCTACATTCTCGTGGTGGGAGAAAAGGAAGTGCAGGCTGGTGGCGCCAACGTGCGTCTGCGTACTGGCGAGAACCTGGGGCTCAAATCTGCAGCGGAAATCGCCGCCTGCATCCGTGCGGAGGCGGAAGAGCCCTTCAAGCAGGGAGGGATGTGCTATAGCTTCTCCTAATTTGAGACCGCGGCGCGATGCGCCGCAAGACGGTGTGCGCCGCAACGAGTTGATTCGCGCCCGCGAAGTGCGCGTGATTTCCGCCGAAGGCGAACAGCTCGGCATTTTGCAGAGGAACGAGGCCATTGCCATGGCCAAGGAGGCAGGATTGGATCTGGTTGAGGTATCGTCCACATCGGAACCGCCTGTCTGCCGCATCATGGACTACGGCAAATTCAAGTACGAACAGCAAAAGAAGAAGCAGGAAGCCAAAAAACGTCAGACAGTGGTTCAGATCAAGGAAATCAAGGTACGCCCCAAAACAGACGACCATGATTATGAAACCAAGATACGGCATATCCGCCGTTTCCTTGAGGATGGCGACCGCTGCAAGATTACGGTTTTCTTCCGCGGTCGGGAAATAGTCCACAAAGACAGGGGGCTTTCCATCCTGGATCGCATCGTACAAGACTTGGCCGACGTCGGGAAGGTAGATCAGGAAGCGCGCGCCGAGGGCCGTACACTGCAAATGTTGCTGGTGCCAAAAAAATAGAGGAGTTCTTTATGCCCAAAATCAAGACCAGGCGTTCAGCCGCCAAGCGTTTCGAACAGACTGGCAGCGGCAAGTTTCGCCGTCGCCGTCAAAATCTGCGTCACATCTTGACCAAGAAGTCCCCGGGCCGCAAGATGCGCCTTGGGCAGGTAACCTTGGTTGACAAGGCCAACGAAAAGGCCGTGCGACGCATGCTGCCCAACGGTTGAATTGCCGTTCGCGCCCGGTAAGCCACGTCGAAGACGTCCTGGGCGGCGCGGCAAAGGTCAAAATTTCCCTATCCAGCCCTGGCCAGGGGCAAGAAGCTATTTTGCGTACCCGGCGGGCAGTCCTCCGCCTTGTCGGGAGAAGGAGTTTCGGCTATGCGAGTGAAGAGAGGTCTAGCAAGTCATCGTCGACACAAAAAATATTTGGCAGCAGCCAAGGGCTTTCGAGGCGGTCGCAGCCGTCTGTACCGCACAGCGCGCGAGGCCGTTGAGCGTTCCATGCAAAACGCGTTTTTTGGCCGCAAGCAGAAAAAACGCGATTTCCGCGCCCTCTGGATTTTGCGCATTAACGCCGGCGCACGATTGAGCGGTCTGTCCTACAGCCGTTTCATGCATGGCCTCAAGAAGGCCGGTATCGCGCTCAACCGCAAGGTCTTGGCGGATTTGGCTGTGTACCAGAAGGAAGACTTCGCGACTATCGTCGGCCTGGCCAAGGCTGCCCTGCAGTCGGCATGACGCCTCGCGCCGAAGGAAAACCTTCTGGCAGCGTGCGCCTGCGCCGTCAGCTTGCAGGACTTGCGCGAACATGCTAGTTTCTATGGCGGATGGCGTTCACCGACGTCATCCGCTCTTTCATCTCCTGTCATGCACGCACTGTTGGCGCGAAGTGCCAGGCAAGGGACAAGGGTAAGGAGATACGCATTGGCAAGCGACGGAAGTCCGCCGCCCCCTTTCTAACTGCCGCTGAAAGCGGTTCCGTGGGAAAACGCCTATGGATTTGATCGCCGCACTGGACAGCTTGGTTCCCGAATTGGAAAAGGGCCTGGAGCAAGCTCATACTCTTGATGCCCTGGAGGGGCTACGTGTGGACATGCTGGGCCGCAAGGGGCGCATTGCGCGCATCATGGCCGCATTGCCTACGCTTGAACCGTCAGAGCGTCCTCAAGTGGGGCAAAAGGCCAACAGCGTCAAGGAGCGCTGCAACGCCTTGTTTGACGCCCGCAAGGCCGAACTGGAGCGTGAGCAGGAAGAGATTGCCCTGCGCCTTTTTGACCCCACAGCGCCAGGGCGTGCGCCCTGGCGGGGCACATTACACCCTGACACCCTGGTGACGGAAGAAATTTGCCGTATTTTTCAAGGCTTGGGCTTTACCGTAGCTTCTGGGCCTGAAGTTGAAATCGATCACTATAATTTCGAAGCCTTGAACATCCCACCGGAGCATCCGGCGCGCGACATGCAGGATACGCTGTACATTACGGAGAGCGTACTCATGCGCACACACACGTCGCCCGTGCAGGTGCGCACCATGCTAGCGGCCAAGCCGCCTCTGGCCGTGGTAGCACCCGGCAAGGTCTACCGCCGTGACAGCGATCTCACGCATACGCCCATGTTCCATCAGATTGAAGGACTCATGGTGGGCTACGGCATCAGCATGGCCCATCTTCGGGGCACACTGACGGCTTTTGTGCGTGCGGTTTTTGGTCTTGGCACCAAGGTACGCTTCCGGCCCAGTTTTTTCCCCTTCACGGAGCCTTCCGCAGAAGTTGACATTTCGTGCTGTATCTGTGGCGGTCAGGGCCATGTGGACGGACAGCCCTGCCGCGTGTGCAAAACCACCGGTTGGGTGGAAATACTGGGCTGCGGCATGGTCGATCCAGCCGTATATGCCGCCGTAGGGTACCCTGAGGACGTGAGTGGCTTTGCCTTTGGCATGGGTGTAGAGCGCGTTGCCATGCTCAAATACGGTATTGGCGATTTACGCATGTTTTTTGAAAATGATGTACGCTTCCTTGGGCAATTTGCCGGATAAGAGGATACAGGCTTTGGTGATGCCCGCCCACGTCCTTGGGCTTGGTGTGCGCATTTGCTTCTTGGCTCTTGGGTTCTGTTTGATTGTGACAGCGTCTTACGTGGCCTTGGACACGGCCATGATGGACAGCGTGCTTGCCGCATCTGGGTACACGCCGCCGCGCAGCGGTTTGGAGCCACCCGACAGCCCCAAGAGAGTGGAAGCCCTGCCCGGGGGCAGAAGCATAAGCCGTACCCCGGAAGGTGGCATGGGCTATACGGATGCCTATGGCAACACCATCAGCGACCGCACGCCGGAAGCGAAGCCGCAGCGGCCCAGGCTTAGGCCAGGCGCTTACGGTAGCCGCGAGACAGCGCCGCGCAGGGAACGTCCACTGCCCGATCCCCAAGGTCAGGCACCGGTCTGGAGCTTCCAATAACCCCGCTTTGCGCGGGTACCAGGATACCCATATGCTGCTTTCCCTTTCTTGGTTACGAGAGTTCACCCCTTATGAAGGCACGGTCGAAGAACTCGGCGATCGCCTCACCATGTTGGGCTTGGAGCTTGAAGACATTGTGCATCCTTTTGAGGCCATCCGCTCCATTGTGGTTGGGCATGTCGTTGCCTGCCAAGCCCATCCACAGTCAGACCATCTGCATCTTTGCAAGGTTGACGCTGGACAGGAGGCCCTGCTGGACATCGTCTGCGGCGCGCCCAACGTAGCCGAGGGACAGAAGGTAGCCGTTGCCCTGGTAGGCACGGTCATGCCCGACGGTATGGTGATCAAGAAGGCTAAGCTGCGCGGTGCGCCCTCCTTGGGCATGATTTGTTCCGAACGCGAATTGGGCCTCAGCGAAGATCACAGCGGCATTATGGTTCTACCGGACACTTTTGTGCCCGGCAAGCCCTTGGTGCAGCAGTTAGCCCTGGATTTGGATGTTCTCGACATTTCTGTCACGCCCAACAGGGCGGATTGCCTTTCCGTGCTTGGTCTGGCCCGGGAGACGGCGCTGGCCTTCCATCTGCCCCTGACCATCCCCGAACGCCCGCTGCTTGTGGACGAGCATGGCCCGGAGTCCGTCCTGCCCATTGACATTCAGGCCCCGGAATGCTGCTGGCTCTATGCCGGTCGCGTTGTCAGTGGCGTGAAGATCGGCCCCTCGCCCATGCACATCCGCCACAGGCTGCGCGCCGTGGGTGTACGCCCCATTTCCAACATTGTGGATGTGACCAACTATATTCTCTTCGAAGCCGGCCAGCCCTTGCATTCCTTTGACCTGGACAAGCTGGAGGGCAGACGCATTGGTGTGCGCTTGGCGCGATCGGGCGAAACGTTCACCACCCTGGATGGACAGCAGCGTATTTTGAGTCAAGACGACCTGTGCATCTGCGATGGCAGTCGACCAGTGGCCCTGGCCGGAGTGATGGGCGGTCTGAATACGGAAATTTCCGAGGCCAGTGTCAATGTCTTTCTCGAAAGCGCGGTATTCAAGCCCGCCACAATCCGGCGCACTTCGCGACGTCTCGGTTTGTCTTCCGAGGCATCCTATCGCTTTGAACGCGGCATTGACCAGAACCGCAGCGTCTGGGCTTTGGATCGTGCCTGCGCCATGATGGCCGCCCTAAGCGGCGGCAAAGTGCTTCGTGGCCTGTCCTTCTGCGAACCTAAACCCTTTGTGCCGTGCCGCATCGCCTTCCAATCGTCGCATGTGGACGCCCTGCTCGGCGTGACCATTGCCCAGGATTTTGCGCAGGAAACGCTGCAAGGTTTGGGCTGTAGCGTACAAAAAGACGAGACATCCTGGCTGGTCACGCAACCTTCGTGGCGTCCAGATCTTACCCGCGAGGCCGATCTCATTGAAGAAGTAGGCCGTCTGCACGGCTTGGACACTATTGCGCCCAAGCTGCCCGCTGTGGCCCAAAATTTAGACCGCGCCAGCGAGCCGGAATCACGCTTCGCCTTTTGGTCGCGCATCAAGCGTTGGGCAGCGGGATTGGGCCTGAATGAAGCCATCAACTACAGTTTTGTAGGCCATAAGGATCTCGAGAGACTTGGCCTACCGCAAGAAGGGCGCATCTCCATCCTGAATCCCCTTTCCTCCGAGCAGGATGTCCTGCGCACAGCGCTCGCGCCGGGCTTGCTCCAGACGCTGCGCAACAATCTGGCCCAGGGCGTTCAGGGCCTGCGTATTTTCGAACTCGCCAATATTTTCGAAGCCGATGCCAGTTCCGAAACCACGGCGCGCGAAACAGGCATGTTCGGCCTGCTGCTCTACGGCAACCGCTACGATGGAGGTTGGCCACATCTGGCAGTGGATGTCGACTATGCCGACCTCAAGGGGATTGTGGAGCATTTGCTGCACTTCCTGCATCTCCAAGCGCCCACATGCACTTTGGACAAGGAGCATCCTTTCTTACAGCCTTGTGTGCGCCTAGTTCTTGAGAACCAAGAGCTAGGGGTCATGGGACGGGTCAAGCCGGACATGGCGGATGCCTGGTTGGCACGCAAGGATGTCTGGTTGGCGGAATTGAATCTGGAAGTGTTGCGCACCCTGCACGATGCCGCTACCGTTGGCTTTAGCCCCCTGCCAGTGTATCCGCCCGTGCGCCGCGACATCACCGTCATGGCGGGCAGTGGTTTGAGGGTAGCTGACATAGAGACGCACATTCGCGCTTTAGATATGCCGCTCTTGGAACATGTGACGCTCGTGGACTGCTTTACGCCCGAGACCGAGACGGAGGCTGTGCGCAATTTGACTTTTCGTTTGACCTTCCGTCATGGAGAGCGCACTCTCAAGGATGCCGAGGTTGACAAACTGCGTGAAAAAATTGCGAATTCCTTAGTGCAAGCATTGCCCGTAAAAATATGACTGCCAGTGGGCTACCGTTGCGCCCCTGAGCATGCCACCGATTTTGGAACGGTGGGAGTAGCGCATGCCAGAAAGCAGGTCGGGAACATACAAGATTGGCGAGGTGGCAGAAATGCTCAACCTCAAGACTTATGTTCTGCGCTTCTGGGAAACGGAATTTCCACAACTGACTCCCTTGCGCACGCAGAAAGGTCAGCGGCTGTACACAGACGAACACGTAGCCTTGCTGCGGCGCATTCAACAACTTTTGCATGAACAGGGCATGACCATTGAGGGCGCACGCCGGATATTGCAGGGCAGTGCAGACCCAAGCCCTTCAGAAGAAGCGTCTGCCGAAAGCGATGCTGGTTTTTTGCGTATGCTTAAAGAAGAATTATTGACCATACGCCAGATGTTGTTTCGGGAGTGAGTATACTCATTTAGGAATTTTACATGAATAATTATGCACCGCGTATTGTGCAATATCAAGGATCAAAACGTAAATTAGCTCCTCAAATATTATCTTATATGCCAAAGAGCTTTAAAAGATTGATTGAACCATTTTCAGGGATGGCCGCTATTTCCATTGCTGTTGCTTTGGAACAAAGAACAAAGCAATTTATCATTAATGATATAAATAAACCATTGATTATAATGCTTGAAGAAGCTATTGAGTATCCAGACAGACTTTTGCATGACTATTTGATTCTATGGAAAGAGCAGTTTACTTATAAGAATCATGTACAACATTTTTATGATGTTAGAGAAAAATTTAATAAAGGATTTAAAACTCCAGCAAATATGCTATATCTTATAGCTAGATGTGTTAAAGGTTCTGTTCGTTACGGTAAGAATGGAAATTTAAATCAATCTCCAGACAAACGTAGACATGGCACACAACCTAACACTTTACAAAAAAATATTTATAATATTTCTTATCTATTAAAAGGGAAAACAAAATTTTATTCTTACGATTATAAAAGAATTTTTGAAATTGCAGAATATGGTGATGTTGTTTATATGGATCCTCCGTATCAGGGAGTAACAAATGTAAGAGATAATAGATATGTGTCAGGCGTTGAATTTGATGAATTTTCAGAGGCACTTAAAACGTTAAATAAAAATAAAATTGATTATTTAATTAGTTATGATGGTATTTGTGGTTCAAAAAAATACGGTAAAAGCTTACCGAAAGATCTTGAATGTCAAAAAGTTTTTTTAAATGCAGGAATTTCTACTCAAAGTACATTGTTGGGGAAAAGTGATATTACATATGAATCTCTTTATATAAGTAAATATCTCATTAAAGAACATAAGATATCTACTATTATACAGCAAAGACCACTTATAGGATCTGGATAATGGACGAATATTCAGTGTGTTTTTTGAAATTATTAAGTTCTGTTACTAAAAAACGTCCAAAAATAGTTATTCAACATATACTTAAGTACGGTTTTATTACGACAGAAGAACTAAAAAATTTATATGGGTATAATCATCCTCCTCGTGCCATAAGAGATGTTAGAGAGCATGGCATTCCTTTGATAACATATAACGTTACTGGATCAGATGGAAGAAAAATTGCAGCTTATAAATTCGGTGACTATTCTGACAAAAAAGATAATTTATCTAAATCACATGGACGCACAGCTCTGTCTAAAGCGTTAAAAAATGCTTTAATTGAAAAATATGGTTCTAAATGCTTTATATACTTAGAAACAATAGATAAATCAATTTTACAGGTAGACCACCGAATTCCGTATGAAATAGGAGGTGAACACGATGAAAATGATATAGATTCATATATGTTACTAAGTCCATCGGCAAATCGAGCGAAATCATGGACATGTGAACATTGTAAAAATTGGAAATTGAAAGACATAAATTTTTGTTTAACATGTTTTTGTGCACATCCAGAAAAGTACGACCATATCGCAGGTAAAATTAGAATAATAATTACTTTAGTTTTTACTGGAAATGAAATTGAAGATTACTATAAGTTAATTGAATTGACAGGTGAAGATAACGCTCAAAATTTTATAAAGGAAATTATACATAAAAATCTTAACTCATAAACCAAAAATTACATAGATAAATTTTTATTTTTTACGAGTTTTTTATTTCATCTACCTACTAACGATTCCTAATACACTTGCTAAAATTTTGTACGCTATGTTCTTAATCCATAAACCCCCAAACCTAACCGTCCCATGATACTTTCTCCTTCATTACTTTCTGCGGATTTCGGGCATTTGGCCGAAGAATTGGCAGCCTTGGAAGCGGCTGGCATCACTTGGCTGCATCTGGACATCATGGACGGGGCCTTTGTGCCCAACATCACCTTTGGCCCGCCGCTTTTGCAGGCCCTACGTTCGGCCAGCAAACTGTTTTTCGACGTGCATTTGATGATTGAGGAACCTGCGCGGTACATTGGCGATTTTCGCGCAGCAGGCGCAGACATGCTGGTCATCCACGTTGAGGCCGATCGACATGTCCAACGCACCCTAACGGCCATCCGCGCCCTCGGTTGCAAGGCTGGCCTTGCGCTGAACCCTGGCACGGATATCTCCTGCCTGCGCTGGTTAGCGCGGGATATGGACATGGTGCTGCTCATGAGCGTGAACCCGGGCTTTTCGGGACAGGCTTTTCTGCCGATCACGTATGAAAAGATTCGTGACGCACGGCGCATCCTGGATGCCAACGGCGGTGAAGGCGTACTCATTCAGGTGGACGGTGGCGTATGTCCTGAAAATACGCCACTTCTGGTGGAAGCCGGTGCGCAAATCCTGGTGTCGGGTTCGGCATTTTTCGGACATAAGCCCTATGCCCAACGGCTGGCTGCTTTTATGGCAGGGATAAACGGTCGCGCCCTACGTCCAGAAGAAGAAGCACTGCGACGGCGCAAGGACATCCTGGACAATGGAACCTTACTCTGCTGAAGTCGCTCTTGAGCCTAGGGCTGCATCAGGTCAGTGGTAACGCTACGCGAGCTGTGGACGAAACCGTTCGTAACCATTTAGCACGAGGGAAATGCCATGCCCACACGTAGACAGTGCGCCAACGCCATCCGCGCTTTGGCCATGGACGCCATAGAACAAGCCCAATCCGGCCATCCGGGCGCTCCCTTGGGTATGGCCGACATGGCTGAGGCACTCTGGCGACATGTGTTCAAGCACAATCCCAGCAATCCGCGCTGGCCGGATCGCGACCGCTTTGTGCTTTCCAACGGCCACGCATCCATGCTGCTCTATGCCCTACTCCACCTTATGGGGTATGACCTTCCTCTTGAGGAACTGATTAATTTTCGTCAATGGGGGGCACGTACGGCTGGACATCCCGAGCGTGACCTTGACCTGGGCATTGAAATGACCACTGGCCCGCTGGGAGAGGGCATTGCTTCGGCTGTGGGCATGGCCTTGGCCGAACGCATGCTGGCCGCGCGCTACAATACAGCAGAATACACCGTCGTGAACCACAACACCTGGGTTTTTCTTGGGGACGGCTGTCTTATGGAAGGGGTTTCGCACGAAGCCTGCTCCTTGGCTGGCACCTGGGGCCTTGGCAAGCTCAATGCCCTCTACGATGCCAATGGCATTTCCATCGACGGCAAGATAGATGCATGGTTTACCGAAGACGTGACCCTGCGTTTCCAAGCCTATGGCTGGCAGGTCATCGGTCCTGTGGATGGTCACGATGCTGCGGCCCTGGACGCGGCACTGGCTGAAGCCCTGGCAGACACGCGCCGTCCAGGTCTTATCATCTGTCGGACACACATTGGTTTTGGTTCCCCCAAGGTGGACAGCGAAACCAGCCACGGTGCGCCCTTAGGTGGCGACTGCGTCAGCGCTACGCGTGCGGCCCTCGGCTGGCATGAGCCCCCCTTTACCATTCCCGAAGACATCTACGCTGCCTGGGATGCCCGCGCCAAGGGCCAAGCTGCCGAAGACGCCTGGAAAGACATCTATGACCGCTACAGGGCTGCCCACCCAAGGCTGGCCCTGGAATTTACGCGCCGCATGCGCGGCGAACTGCCCGAGAATTGGGACGAACTGGCAAAAAGCGCCATTGACCAGGCTCTGGAGGCCAAAGAAGTTCTGGCCACGCGTGTGGCCTCGCGCAAGACACTGGAATATCTCGCGCCACACCTGCCCGAGCTGGTGGGCGGTTCCGCTGATTTGACAGGTTCCGTGGGCACGTTTACCCCCACATCCCAGCCATTGGACTGCGCTAACCACACGGGCAATTACCTTTTCTATGGCGTACGCGAATTTGGCATGAGCGCCATCATGAACGGCCTGGCTCTGCACGGCGGCTTTATTCCATACGCGGGCACATTTCTTTCCTTTGTGGATCAGGCCAAGAATGCGCTCCGTTTGGCAGCGCTCATGCGCTTGCGCGCAGTCTGGGTTTTGACCCACGATTCCATTGGCGTGGGAGAAGATGGCCCGACGCATCAGCCTGTGGAACAATTGGGAACCATGCGCTTGATCCCCAATTTTTATGTCTGGCGTCCCTGTGACAGTGTGGAAACCGCCGTGGCCTGGCGTTGCGCCCTTGAGTGTACAGACGCTCCAACAGCATTGGCCCTTTCGCGCCAGAAAACAACCTTTTGCACACGAAGTCGGCAGCAGGTGGAAGACATTACGCGCGGCGGCTATGTTTTGCGTGAATGCCAAGGGCAGCCGGAGATCATTCTCATTGCCACTGGTTCGGAAGTATCTCTGGCCGTGGAGGCAGCTGAGGCCCTGAGTCAGGAAGGTCGTAGGGCACGCGTGGTGTCCATGCCGTGCAGCGCTGTCTTTGATGCCCAGGATGCCGCTTGGCAGGAACACGTCCTGCCCGCCAATGTGCGCGCGCGGCTCGCCATTGAAGCTTCTTCGGCTGATTGGTGGCGCAAGTATGTGGGTTTGGACGGCCTGGTGCTGGGCATGGAGCGTTTTGGCGTCTCCGCGCCTGGCCCTGTGGTCATGGAGAAATTTGGGTTCACTGTGGCGCATGTGCTGGAATTGGCTCATCGCCTGATCAATAACCTGGGTCCGCAGCGGCCATGACGCTGCGCAGGCCTGTGCATGGAGAAGAACATGGCAATCAAAAAAATGCAGGACATGGATTTGCAGGGCAAAACGGTGGTTATCCGCGAGGATCTTAACCTTCCCATGAAGGAAGGCCGCATCACCAATGACAAACGCGCTCGGGCAGCCCTGCCGACCATCAAGACAGCCTTGGACAAAGGTGCGGGGGTGGTACTCATCTCGCATCTGGGCCGTCCCACGGAAGGACAGTTTGAGGAACAGTTTTCGCTGAAACCCGTGGCCAAGCACCTGGCAGAATTGCTGGGTAAGCCCGTCACCCTGGCACGCACACTGGAAGACGCCAAGGCCATGCCAGGCACAGTGACCCTGCTGGAAAACGTACGTTTTCTCAAGGGAGAAAAGAAGAACAATCCCGAACTGGCCCAGCAGTTGGCTGCTTTGGGCGATGTCTATGTGATGGATGCCTTTGGTGCTGCACATCGCGCCCATTCCTCCACGGAAGGCGCAGTGCGCGCTGCCAAAACGGCCTGCGCTGGACCCTTGCTGCAGGCCGAGCTGGATGCTTTTGCCAAGGTGCTGGATAATCCCGCGCGACCTCTGGCGGCCATTATCGGCGGCTCCAAGGTCTCAACCAAGCTGGCTTTGCTAGAAAACTTGCTGCAAAAAGTGGATACGCTCATCGTGGGCGGCGGCATTGCCAATACCTTTTTGGCGGCCACAGGGCATAAGGTCGGCAAATCTCTCTGCGAAGAGGAGCTGATACCCGACGCCAAGCGCATTCTGGATTTGGCAGTGAAACTGGGCAAGAAGATGCCCTTGCCCACTGATGTCGTTGTTGCACAAGAACTCGCCCCCGGGCAGGAAGTCAAGGTTTGCAAGGTCGATGCCGTGCCCGAAGACCAAATGATTCTGGACATTGGCCCGGACACGCTCGCCCTGTACGAGAAACTGCTGGCCGAATGCGCCACCGTGGTCTGGAATGGTCCTGTGGGCGCCTTTGAGACCGATCCTTTTGGCAAGGGTACGCTTGAGCTTGCACAGTTCCTGGCCAAGGGCACGGCCTTTGTGGTGGTCGGCGGCGGCGATTCCGTGGCTGCAGTAGAAAAATACGGTCTGGCCGACAAGATGGGCTATATCTCTACGGGCGGTGGCGCCTCGTTGGAGCTTTTGGAAGGCAAGGTGCTGCCCTCGGTGGCGGCGCTGGAAGCCCGTGGCTGAAACAATCTGCTTTAAAGATACGCAAGTGTAGGCACATACCATAGGGTATTTGCTTGCGCATTTTGCTTGAACACATACAAAAAAGGCCCCGAAATTCCGGGGCCTTATCCTCTATGGCTAGAAGCTAAAAGTTGACCACCACTTGCTCCGCATCCGACGTGCGCTGGGCAATATCGCCAATATGCCAGGCATCCAGCTTGAAAGCCCGTATGCGACTGATAGCCTCTTCTGTTTGCTGCGGGGGCAGAACCAAGATGTAGCCGATGCCGACATTGAAAATTTGCAACATTTCCGGCCAAGAGAGCTTTCCGGACTCCTTGAGCCAAGAAAAGACCGGGGGCACTGTCCAGCTCCCAAAGTTGATGCGCGCCTCCACCTGCGCGGGGAGCATACGCGGGATATTGTCATAGAATCCGCCGCCGGTGATGTGGGCCATGCCTTTGATATTGATATCGCGCAGAAGCTGGCGCACGGCTTCCACATAGATGATGGTCGGACGCAGCAGCACCTCGCCCACGCTGACGCCCTCCTCCCCAGGGAAGGGATCAGAGAGCTGGAGATGACTATCTACGAGAATTTTGCGCACCAGGGAATAGCCGTTGGAATGCAGACCGGAAGAGCCGATGCCCACAAGCGCGTCGCCCATGCGGATGGTAGAACCGTCGATAATTTTAGCATTATCAACAATGCCCACACAAAAACCGGCCAGATCATATTCCCCTGGGGCGTACATGTCGGGCATTTCCGCTGTTTCCCCGCCCAGCAGTGCGCAGCCGGCCTGGCGGCAGCCTTCGGCCACGCCGCTGATGACCGTATGGGCTACTTCTACATCCAGCTCGCCAGTGGCAAAATAGTCAAGGAAGAAAAGGGGGGTTGCGCCCTGCACCAAAATGTCGTTGACGCTCATGGCTACGAGATCAATGCCTACAGTGTCGTGCTTGTGGCAGGCAAAGGCCAGCTTGAGTTTTGTCCCCACCCCATCCGTGGAAGAGACGAGAACGGGTTCGTCCATGCCGTTGAGATCCGGCCTGAACAGCCCGCCAAAGCCGCCAATATCAGAAAGAACTCCCCTGGTGTGCGTGCCGTGTACCAGGGTCTTGATGCGTGAAATCAACGCATTGCCGGCTTCAATATCAACGCCAGCCAGCGTATAGGCTTGGGAGCGTTCCGTGGTCATCCTTGCCTCCTTAACACACAGTATGCTATCACAAATTCCTGTAAAACCCAAGGAACTTTTTACAACGCAAACTGTGCAGCTCTTGCCTCTTCTTACACGCTGTACAAGAGGACATGCGGAGAAAGTGCGCGTTTTCTAGTAGACCATACTGCCCGGCGCTGATAGGATGAATGCGCTGTCAGAAGGAGTGTAAAACATGCGCTTGCAACCTCTTGCCATTGCCCTATTTCTGGCCCTGCCCTTGTCGGCCAACGCCGCCTCTGCTCCACTGCCCGAGTCCCATCAGCAGATACCCTTGCCGGAACAGACCACGCGGCGCTTGACCCTGCCCCCCGGTGTGGGGACATCAGACAGAGCAAACCCAGCTACTGCTGCGCAACTTGCACGGGAAGCACATGTCCAGCCTGCGGAGCAGTCCGGCCTTGCCATGCAAGGCCGGGGACGACCACTGCCCTATTCCCAGGCCACGGGCATGTGGCAGGGGGCGCAGGACATGCCCCCGGCCATGCCAGGAGATGCCGCACAAGCCACGAAGCCCCCCTCCCCTCTTGCTGCACCAGGAACCAGCGTGACGCCCCCAGAGTCTGCGTCCGCATCTGTCAGCCTGCCCGCACGGTCGCAGGAAGAAGATATTGTCTTTGGCACTTCCCAGCTCGAAGGAAGCCATTTCAGAAGCAGGGGGCAGGTGCAGTACATGCGCGATCCGAAAACGGGCGATCACATTACGCGTGTGTTACCGCCTCGACCGACGCCGCAAGAGGAACAGACACCGCTTCTTATCGCCCCGCAAATTTATCCGGACATGTTTGGCCCCTATGGGCCTGCCTACGGCCCGCCCCACTACGGATATAGGCACGGACAGCGCCACTTTGGGCCAGGGCACGGCCCGTGGCGTCGGCCTCCGCGCCACCCGCATTATGGCGGGCCGCGCTGATAAGCCAGCGCATTTTAAGGACACTGCCGTTGGCTCTTGCCACGGCCATTGCGCAGGATCACTGCCAAGGAAGGTGCATATGCAGGCAATGCTTTGGACTTCACAAGACGACGGAAGCGTACGTTGCGGTCTCTGTGCGCACGGCTGCCAGATACGCAAAAATAAGAAGGGGCGTTGCGGTGTGCGTGTCAACTTGCGCGGCGAACTGGTATCACTGGTCAATGAAGTGATGACCAGTGTGGCCATGGATCCAGTGGAGAAAAAACCTCTGTACCATTTTTTGCCTGGCACGCGGATTTTTTCCGTTGGTAGTGCTGGCTGCAATTTTACATGCAGGTTTTGCCAGAACAGCAATATTTCGCAAGTGCCGGAAAGCGGCGTGATTTCGGGTCGACGCATAAATCCCGAAGAACTCATCTCTCTGGCCGCAGACAACAAGGCCCGATCCCTGGCCTTTACCTACAACGAACCCACGGTCTTCCTGGAACTCGTCTATGAAACAGCCATGCTGGCTAAGGGCGACGGCATGCGCGTGGCACTGGTGACCAATGGCTTCATGTCTCAAGATTGCCTGCAGGTCTTGAGTACCTACATCAGTGCTGCCAACGTGGATTTGAAAGGTTTCAGCGATGCGTTTTACCGCAGTTTCTGTGGAGGACGCTTGCAGCCGGTACTCGACAACCTAAAGACTATGCATAAACTTGGCTGGTGGCTGGAGGTGACCACGCTGATCATTCCCGGCGTCAATAACAATGCTGACGAGCTGAAGGCCCTGGCTGCCTTTATCCACGACGAGCTGGGGCCAGACACCCCCTGGCATGTCACGGCCTTTCACGGCGCCTACCGCATGGCCGAATATCCGGCAACGCCATTGCCCCTCTTGGAGCAAGCCAGGGACATCGGCTTAGAAGCCGGTCTACATTTTGTTTACATAGGCAATGTGACGAGTCCAGAAGGATCTACGACGTTTTGCCCGCAATGCGGCAAAGCAGCGATCAAACGCACGGGCCTGCGCGTCACGGGGGGCCAGGGCCAATGTCCCTCCTGCGGTGCGAAGTTGCCCGGCATCTGGAACTAATGCTGCTCATCTACACCGGCAATGGCAAGGGCAAGACATGCGCTTGCGTCGGCCAGGCCATGCGAGCCTTGGGCCAAGGACTGCGTGTGGCCTTTGCCCAGTTCATAAAGCGTGACGGTCAGGCCGGGGAACAGACCATGCTGCGGCGTCTACTGCGTACAGATTTTTTGGCCGGTGGACAGGGGTTTTTTCGCTGCGAGTCTGAGCGCCACGACCACAGGGCCGCCGCCCTTGACGTCCTACACTGGGCCAAGGATCGGCTTTTGAGCGCAGACATGCTGGTACTGGACGAAGCCTTGTACGCGCTGGGTGCTGGTCTGCTCCTGCGTGAAGAAGTGGAGGATCTTCTGGCCCTGGCCCACAGCCAGAACTGCCACGTTGTCCTCTCGGGCCGCAATGCCCCTGACTGGCTGCTGGCTGCTGCCGATCTCGTGACGTCCATGACGGAAATCAAACATCCCTGGCAGCGCGGCGTCAAGGCTACGCCTGGCATTGAGTTTTGAAAGGCCGTAAAAGGCTGCCTTGGAGAGTGCGATCCTCCCCAAAAGTTGGACATGTATGACAGCTGGAACATGTCACAAGGAGGAGCGCAAAATGCCCAAGCGTAGAACTCCTGCCCTGGCCTTCAAGACTAAAGTGCGTTGGCCGCCCTGAGCGGCAACACAGTGTTTACCTCGAACCATTCAAGGGCTACTTTTGGCCTTCCAGGTATAATGCCATGATTTGACGCCCCTTGGATAGACAACGAGCCACAGCTTGTCACCGTCACCGAGCTTGAATTTTTTTGCCTGAGACTTCAGTTTTTTGCTGGCACTGTCCGACAACGTCTGCTGAACACGCATGTTTTGAGCCTCCCGGTGGGTTTGACCGCAGGGCAATTCCTGGTTTTTTACCCGAACCCACCCCTGATACCACCCGAGAGGCACGACTGTCATACACTTCTGAGATTTTCTGGGACGCAAGAAAAGAAAAAAAGTAAGCCCCACGCGGTCTTAGGGACGTTGTGGGGCCGTATGGACTTTGGGGGTGGTGGAGGCGGGGAGAGTTGAACTCCCGTCCGAAAACATTCCACGCAGAGTTTCTACAGGCTTAGACCGACATTGTATTTCACCTCGTTGGTAGCCATCGGTCAGGCGCAACAAAGCAATCTCTCCAGTAACATCCTCGCGAATGGCCCCGGTGAGCACCGACCATCGCCAGCCTGATGTGTGTCGCCGTACAGAGGTATCAGGCGTCACTCTGCACGACGTGACCGTCTAAGCGGTCATTGCCCCGCTGCAATTAGGCAGCGTAAGCGTAGTCGTAATCGTTGTTGGCAATTACTTGTTTTGCCGCTTTTTACGAGGCCAGCGGCGCCTCGACCTGCCGCTCCGGCTTCCACATCCTCGTCGAAACCAGTGCGCCCCCTTGATATGCATATTCTTTTACACGAAAAATTCTTTCCTGACAAGAAGAAATTGCCCTACTTGACCTGGTAGTTGCGCTTCCAGGTTCCAGAAGCGTCGCCAGGCCAAAGCTCCAGGGAAAAATGTTCCTTGGTTTCCTCATTGTCCTCCATGACTGGAATGACTTTCCCCGTGAGAACATAGCCCTGGCCTTGGGGCGTGATGTGTTCCAGTTTCGCTTCCAGCGGCAGGTCGCCCAGGCCGTCAATGGTTGCGAAATAGCCCTGTTCCGTCAGGCGCACGGCACCAAGGAGATCACTTGGGGCTGGCGCGGCATGTCTGGTCACACTGTGTCCTGTGTAGCGCAGGGCGGCCAGTTCCACGGCCTTGCGGCTGACAAAGACGTTGTAGCGTTCCGGCAGTCCCTTGAACACGGAGGGAGCGTCGTCACGCACGAGGACGTCCTCAGATGAAACCTGTTGCCCGGCCACGCTCAGGAGCGGCGTTGTCAACGGGGGCTTGCCTGCATCCTTGCGGCTGTCCTGTTCGATGTCGTAGGTCACTTTGGCGTCAAAGGCGCCGAACAGGGCGGCGCGGATAACGTTCAGCGGTTTGTCATGATACTCATTTTCGCCGCTCATGCCCACATAGCCGACAATGGTAAAGGTGTCCTGCAGGATGTCATCGGCTTCCTTTTCCGACATGGCCAGTGCCGTGACGGGGAGGAAGCAGGCCAGGCAGAAAACGAGAATGTGCAGGGAAGGGACGGATGCACTGGTTGTACTGCTGAACATGGGATGCCTTCCGTGATGTCCCGGGCAGCGGCCCCGAGCCGGGGCCGCCCCTCTTCAGGAGGTCATGCGCCGGGTTAGACGTTCAGGGGCTTGATCTCCTGGCCAAGCTGTATGCCCGTCACGCGGGGCCGGACGTTGGGATCGCCGCCGGAAAGTTCGCACTCAACCTGCAAGGTGTGCGTACACATGCCCACGGGGATGAGTCCCTGCTTGGGGTTTTCGGTGGTCATGGCCGAGGGCACAACCATTTCCACCACGGCATGCTTCTTGTCCTCGGACACGGTGATGGAAAAATACCCGTCGTTGGGCAAATCGACATCCTGGGGCTGGTTAAAGTGGCCGTTGACCGACACATGCTGACGCGCCGTAGTGAAAGCCAGACCGTTGTTGCGCGCTTCCTCCTGCACCGGTTCGCCGCTATTGTTCCAGACGCGCGGTTGCACGACGTTGTCGGGTCCCGCCTGGGCAACCATGGGCACTTTCAGGTCGGACCACAGATACTGGTTGGTGAGCTTGGAGAGGAATTGCTGGTCAATGGGCGCGGGCGCGATCTGCTTGAGTTCGCCGGAGAGTACGTCGGCGGGCTTTTTGTTGAATTCCTTGCCGTTGAGCTTCCAGTTATTGCGGTTGCTGTCGTGGTCGAATGTGCCGTAGATGTTGTCTTTGAACTTGCTGCCTTCCTCTGCGGCAAGGGTACTGGTTCTGTTGTTCAGGTCGTCGGCCAGATGGGTGCAGAAGTCGTTGAGGCTTGGGTCACCCAGGGGGATGGACGCCTGCCAGGTGGACATGTCTGCGGCCAGGCGTGCCACCTGGGCCTGAGATTCTTCCATGTGTGCGGGTCCCGTGGGCAGGCTGCGGATGAGGTTGCGCAGGATGGGCTGCAATTGGGGCTGAACCTGGGGCAGATACGTCTGCTCCAGGTACTTGACGTTGTTGCCCACGAAAGCGAGGAAATCGTCTGTCGCAGTCTTCTGGGCTTCCAGGGTCTCTCGGGCGGCCTGGACATTGCTGATCCGATCCAGATTTTTGGTCAGGGCAGGGCACCTGTTCTCCAGCTCATCCAAAAGGTGGCCCAGCACTTGAGGATGCAGCTTGATGCCGTGCTCCTTTTCCAGCCGTTCACCCAGAGCCAGGCCCAGGGCGTGGCGCTGGCACATGGGCGTCAGCTGCTCCTTGAGGAGCCTGCCAAAGTCCTGGGGCGAGATGGCGGTCTCGGCATTTTGGGCCAGTTCCTTCAAACCATCCAGAACCGTGTTCCCGTGCGTGGGCCTTGTGCGCAGAATCTTTTTCGGTTCCTGGGGCAGGCAGTCCTGGCCATAGGCAGTGCGCAGTTTCGCCACCATGTTGTCCAGGGCCGCCGCATGCTCCGGCGGCAGCGTGTCGTGTTCCTGGCCGTCCTGCAGGGCGGCCCGGCGCAGGGCGTCTTCCACGAAGGGATAATCCTGCACACTCTGGAAGGCCGTCTGCACACTCTGCTCCGTGTTCAGCCCCCGTGGATTGAGGAAGGGCTCCACACTGTCCTTCAGCTGGCTCATGGGCATGGAACCCCTTTCTTCGCATGCCTGGAGAAACTTGTTGGTGGCCAGCTGGAGTCCCCGAGGTTCATGGTTGGGTCCCCAGCTCTCCAGCTGGATCCCCAGTTCCCGGGCCTTGTTCTGCAGCGCGACATCGAGGGAGCGCTTGACCATTTCCGGTTCCAGAAAATCCCGGGCCATATCCTGCAGCCGGGCCGGAGTGACATCTTCGGCGGACTGCTTCACGGCATCGCGCAACTTCAAGATAAAAGGCTCTCCACTGTGGAGCTTGAGTTTGCGCAAATCATCCAGGTTCTTGGGCACGTTGTCGCCATAGCGGTCGGCCAGGTCGGTCAGCAGGCCCTGTAGGGCCTCAATGTGCCGGGGCGGCAGATTCAGCTTGAGCATGCCGTCGCTAAGAACCTTCTTGCCGGCCTCAACCTGGGGGTCGGCCGGGGGCAGATGATCCGGATTGTGCGGCTGTACGCGCGGCTCCGGGGCATCCCTGGCCGCAATGGCCGTGCGGATGATGACCTCGCTGATGCAAAGGGTGGCAATGGCGCCGATGACGCGCACTACGCCCAGCACCACGCGTCCGAAGGTGGCCCAGCCGGAACTGGAAGGACGGGCGTTCTGCAGCTCCTGTGGCAAATTGGGCTTGGCGAGGCCCTCTGGGGCCGGGCCGGGAACCGGCTGGTTTTGGATGTCTTGCAGAGGACGATTGATGTTGACCTGACTCATATATATCCTCCTTGGGTAAACCGTCGCGATTCAAAGGCCATCCCTTCGGAACGCAAGGGCTATGTATCATAATTGTGGAGCAGTATAGCCCCAAGTCAATACCTAGGCTAGAGAAAAATGCTCTGACCTGGGTTTCGTCATTTTTGACGTTGCATCAAGAGGCAAAATTGCGCGGACTGTCTCAGTGTCCAAAATTTCCAGCATTGGCCTGCTGCGCCCATCAAACGCCCGCTTCTGCGGGCGCGTACCGTTCCAGCCAGGTGTCGCAGAGCCGCAGCAGGGACAGGTCATGCCTTGCGCTGGCTTTTTTGCGGGCCTGACGCACCATTTGGGCATTGGTGGTCAGATCCGCCTCTAGCTCCTTGCGCAGCATGTCCCCGAGCTGGGCATCGGGAGAGCCGTACACCTGGATGTGCAGATCTTGCATGGTGCGCAGTGTTGCTTCGTCTGGGAAAAGCCACCATTGCGCAAAGAAGGTCTTCAGGGCTTCCGCTGGCCCCGCCCGCTGCAGCAATGCTTGCGTGAGCAAAAGCCAGCCATGGCGCCAGAGTGGCTCGCGCTCCAGCAACCGCCTGCAGACGTCTTCTAGCAAGGCAGGTCTGGCCTTGGCTGCGGCGGTCAGTTCGGCCTGCCGCCTGTCGGGCAAGGCCAGCCACGTACTGAGCGTAGGGCCGATATGTAGTTCATAGCCGTCACTCGCGGCCAGGGCGTGCATGTCGGGGATAAGCCATTGCCCTTGACGTTGGGTGAGCAGGGCGCTGTTGGCGCTGGCCTGAAGAAACCTGCCGGGCGTCTGGCTGGCATGATGCCAGACAATGCTGCGCGGCTCCACGCGCATGCCAAGGCCCTTTCGCCCGAGGGACAGGCAGAGGTCAACGTCTTCAAAGCCGTTGACATAGCCCTCATGGAAGCCGCCGCAGTCCCAAAAATCCCGTGCCCGCAAAAGCATGGCCGCAGCGGTGATGGCCTGGAGCGTATGCGGTCGGCGCGCCGCTGCAAAGGATGCGGGCAGTTGCTCGTAGAGGTGGCCCACTTCGCCAAAAGGTGTGACATAGATACCACAGTGCTGTACCGTATTATCTGGATAGAGCAGCAGAGGACCCACGGCACCCACCTCGGGCGCATCCAGGGCCACCAGTTGCGGGCCAAGCCAGTTGGGCGTTACGACAGTGTCGTTGTTCAAAAAATAGAGCAACGGGGCTGAGGCGGCTGCTGCGCCAGCGTTGCATGCCTTGGCAAAACCGAGATTCTCGGCCATACGCAGTGTCCTGAAGACCTGGCCAAAAAGACTGGCGCCTAGGGGCGTAAGTTCTGTGGACGTGGCATCCGTAGAATGGTTGTCAACCACGATAATTTCTATGGAATGGCCTTTCGTGTATTGCCCCAGGGAACGCAGACATGCGAGCGTCTTGTCCCAGACATTGCAGACAGGGATAATAATGGAAACGATCGGGGATTCGGGCATGGCAGACTCCAGGAGTGCGACGCTTTTTGACGGTTGTAGTGATTGCGCTGCTGAGGGTCAATACCGTTCTTGCCGTTCCAGGCTGCCGACTGCTGTGCCAGATGTCGCAAGTATGGGCCATGTGCATTACCAGAGTACATTTGACAGCCTGTTTGCGCTTTCGTCCGTCTGGAGCTTGAAAAAGGTGCTTTGCAAAATCTCATCCTGCGTAGTATGGTTACTCCATGTTTGACAATGGATGTCTACTGGCGTTGAGGAGGATTCCCGTGAAAAATCTGTGTATTGCCCTTGGCGTTTTCTTCTGTTTGCTCCTCTGTGACGGCCTGACCGCCGCGGCTTTGACGCCGCAGCAGGTCACAGGCATCAAGGCTGCGCGCAACGCTTCTCAGCTCATCGTTGTGCTTGCGCGAGAAGGCACGGAGGCCCGGCTTGCCTTCTACGAAAAACAGGGCCAAGCATGGAGAGAGGTCTTCCAAGCTGACGCCTATGTGGGCAGGAACGGCCTGGGCAAGGAAAAGGATGGCGACGGCAAGACCCCCGTAGGCGTTTTCCCCATCACGCTTGCCTTCGGGCTGGCCCCTGATCCCGGCTGCGCCCTGGGCTATACCAAGATTGACGAAAGCCATTATTGGGTTGGCGACAGTCGCTCGCCACTGTACAATCGGCTTGTCAGTACGCGTAAGACTGGTGGCTTTTCCAGGGAAGACAGCGAACATTTGGCAGAATATGTCCGGGCGTACCAATACGTCCTGAACATCGGCTACAATGCCGCAGGCAAACCCGGCTTGGGATCGGCCATCTTCTTGCACTGCGCTGCCGGCTATCCCAGCACCGGCGGCGGCGTGGCCATAGCCGAAGAGTACATGCTGCGTCTCATGCGCGCCATCCGCCCTGGGTGCAAGATCGTCATTGCCAGCCAGGAGAATCTGGGGAAGTACTGAACTACCCGGCAATGAAGCAAAAGGCTACGCGCATATGCTTGCTTCTCGCTCTTGCCTGAAAGCCGGAAAATGCCTATACTGTGCTACTGTACTTGATAGTAGCGGAACATATGTTCCTTCTTTCCATCAGCACGCAATGCCAGAGCAAAAGGAGTCCTTCGTGGAGTATAGCGTAGAAGACATTTCAGCGGTCAAGAAAAAGGTCGTCATTAACACGGAACCACAAGAAGTGGATGCCGCCATCATGGGCGCCGTGGCCCTCTATAAGACCGAGGTGCGGCTGGATGGCTTCCGCAAGGGCAAGGTGCCTCCTTCGCTCATCGAGAAGCGGTTTCATGACAAGATTTACGCTGAAGCCCGTGAAAATCTCATTAACGTCCACATCAACGACGTGCTGCAAAAAATGCAGACGACGCCTCTGGCGGGCATCACCGTGGATGCGGAACAAGCCCTGGAGCGTGGTGTCGGGTATAGCTATAGCGTGGAGTTTGAAGTGCTGCCCGATATTGCTCTGCCTGCTTACGAGGGCATGGAAGTGGAGCAGGAAAAGGCGGTGGTTTCGGAGACCGATGTGCAGCGTCTGCTGGATCGCTACCGGTATGAGCGTGCCACCATTGTCCCGGTGGAGGGGGACGAGCCAGCCAAGGACGGACAGATTGCCAATATTGCCTTTTCTGCCTATGAAGGCGACAGGCCGCTGGAGAACATCAAGGCCGATAACTTTGACTTGGTTTTAGGCGAACGTCAGGCATTGAAGGAATTTGAAGACCTGGTCAAGACCATCCCCAATGGCGGCGAAGGCGAAGGACAGATTACCTTTCCCCAGGATTTCCTTGCCGAAGATCTCGCCGGCAAAACCGTGACCATGAAGGTCAAGGTCTACGCCGTCAAGGAGCGCAAGCTGCCTGAAGTGGACGATGCCTTTGCCAAGAAACTGGGCAAAGACACTGTGGAAGAGCTGCGCACGGCCTTCAGCGTCAGCATCAGCAAGAGCCGTTATGAACTGAACAAAAGTGCGGCGCAAAAAACCTTGCTGGATCGCCTCCTCAAAATGGTGGCATTTGAACTGCCACCGAGCATGGTTGATAACGCCGTGCATACGCTTTTATACGACATGTCCGCACGCTTGCAACGCCAGGGCCGCAGCCTGACAGGTCTGGGCAAGAGTCCAGAGGAATTGCGTACGGAAGTGTTGCCGCAGGCCGAGGACATGGCCCGCGCCCAGGTTCTGCT
This sequence comes from Desulfovibrio sp., assembly GCA_017454855.1. GTDB lineage: Bacteria > Desulfobacterota > Desulfovibrionia > Desulfovibrionales > Desulfovibrionaceae > Desulfovibrio. Next base: position 5,534 of record JAFTCE010000114.1, on the reverse strand, counting down.
CTTGGCTATTGCCAAGAAGGAAGGCTTGGACGTGACAGAAACCGAAGTCAGCACGCAGTTGTACCGCATGTGTCTGGAATCTGGCGAAGACTTCAAGACGGTGCGCGAAAACTACGAGCGCACCGGGATGATCTTTGTGCTGCGCGATCGCTTGCTGGCTGATAAGGCCATGGATTTGGTGTACGCCAAGGCCAAGGTCACGGAAGTGGAACCTGCGCCGCAGGCGGAAGAAGGGACAAAGGAAGAGAATGTCGGGCAAGCAGCGCAGGAGGCACAGCAGGCCGAGGCAAACGCCGAGGGTGATGCCGACAAAGAGTAAGACAGGAAAGGCGGCCTTGCGGGCCGCCGTGCAGTGCGCGGCCCTGGGCCGCGTTGTAACCGGCCACAAGCCGCTCGTGAGGTTGGTATGTCGCTTGTTCCCATGGTCATTGAAACAACAGGCCGCTCCGAACGTGCCTACGACATTTATTCCCGTCTGCTCAAAGATCGCATTGTCTTGCTGGGCACGGAGGTCAACGACGCCATTGCGTCGCTCATCTGTGCCCAACTTCTCTTTTTGGAATCACAGGATCCCGAAAAGGAAATTTATCTCTATATCAATACTCCAGGCGGTTCCGTGACGGCTGGGCTTGCCATTTACGATACCATGCGCTTTATCTCTTCCCCTGTGTCCACGGTTTGCCTGGGCCGGGCCGCCAGCATGGGCGCATTTCTCCTGGCCGCCGGCAATCCTGGGGCACGTTTTGCGCTGCCCAACAGCCAGATCATGATTCACCAGCCTTCGGGGGGCTTTCAGGGCCAGGCCACGGACATCGAAATCCACGCCAGGGAGGTGCTGCGTCTCAAGGAACGTCTGAACCACATGCTGGCAGAAAATACCGGCCATTCATATGAAGATATGGTCAAGGCCACGGAAAGGGATAATTTTTTGACTCCAGAGGAAGCCAAGGAACTGGGCATTATTGACCGCGTTCTGGTGTCGCGGCGTGAGATGGAACAAGAAAAGAGCAAATAATATGGCCAAGAATCAGAAAACTGCGGTAAATGAACCCATGCGCTGTTCCTTTTGCGGGCGCAGCGAGCTGGAAGTCAGCAATCTCATCGTGCAAGATGAAGCGAGCATTTGCGACAGATGTGTCAAAGCCTGCCAGGAAATCATTGCCCGCGATCGCATGGAAGGCAGCGCAGAGGATCACGAGGGGCTGCTCTCGCCCCAGGAGATCAAGGCAAAGCTGGATCAATATGTCATTGGCCAGGACGAAGCCAAGAAAATCCTTTCCGTGGCGGTACACAACCATTACAAACGCGTCTTTTACGCAGACGCCTTGGGTGATGACGTAGAACTGGAAAAAAGCAATATCTTGCTCGTAGGTCCCTCCGGCAGCGGTAAGACATTGCTGGCCAAGACCCTGGCCAGGGTCTTGCGTGTGCCTTTTGCCATTGCGGACGCGACCACCCTGACCGAGGCCGGTTATGTGGGCGAGGATGTGGAGAACATTCTCGTGCAGCTCCTCCAAAATGCGGATTATGACTTGGAGGCAGCCGGAAAGGGCATCATCTATATTGACGAAATCGACAAAATTTCCCGCAAGGGTGACGGACCTTCCATCACGCGCGACGTTTCTGGCGAGGGGGTGCAGCAGGCCCTGCTCAAGATTATCGAAGGCACACAGGCCAACATTCCGCCCAAGGGCGGACGCAAGCATCCGCAGCAAGAATTTATCCGCATGGATACACACAATATCCTGTTCATTGTGGGCGGTGCCTTTGTGGGACTGGACAAAATTGTTGAATCCCGCGTGAGTGGTGGCTCTATGGGTTTTGGCGCCAACGTCCGCAGCAGCAAGGAGATGTCCATTGGCGAGCTTCTGGACAAGGTACATCCCCAAGATTTGGTGAAATTTGGCCTCATTCCGGAATTTGTGGGCCGCATCCCCATCATCACCCATGTGGATGACCTGGAAGAAGCCGACTTAGTGCGCATTCTCACCGAGCCCAAGAACGCCCTAGTGCGCCAGTATCAAAAACTCTTTGAATTGGAGAAGGTAGATTTGCGCTTTACGCCCAACGCCCTGAAAGCCATTGCGGCCAAAGCCATAGAGCGTAAAACAGGGGCACGGGGTTTGCGCAATGTTATGGAGCGCACCATGCTGGATCTCATGTTCAAGTTGCCCTCCATGCCCAGTGTGCGCGAATGCCTGATTAACCAGGCCGTCATTGAAAAAGGCAAGGAACCTGTGCTTCTGCATGCCGACGCTGGCGAGGTCGAGGGCGGAAAGAAACGCAGCGGCGGCAAGGCTTCGTGATTACGTTGAACCTGGCTGTCCCCGGCAATCTTGTGCGGAGCGTCGGAGCAGCGTTGCCAGTTTTGATTTTCGAGGAATGCCATGATTGACGACAAACGCCATGGCGGTGTGGAACATCTGCCCGTTATGGCTCTGCGCGAAGTGGTTATGTTTCCACGCTCCATCATGCCCTTGTACGTGGGGCGCGATGCATCCATCAAATCCATCGAAATCGCGCAGTCTTCGTACAGCAAACAGATTTTTCTGGTAAATCAGCATGCCCCGCAGTTGGAAAAGCCCGACGCCCAGGATTTGGCCAAGGTGGGCTGTGTCAGTAAGGTACTGCAAATGCTTCGTTTGCCCGACGGTACCATCAAGGTTTTATTCGAAGGTATGTACCGCGCTCGCTGGCTGCAATTGCGCGAGGATGAGTGTACCGTAGCCACAGTGCAACGCTGCAGTGATATTCAGGGTTCCAGAGAGGAATTGGAAGCCCTGATGCGCGCCGTGCATGATGCCTTGGAAGAATATGGCAAGGCGAGCAGAAAAATTTCGCAAGAGGTTCTCCTGTCCATCATGGCCGTGCGCGATGCCGGAGGCTTGGCCAATGCCATCGTGCCGCACCTCAAGGTTGACTATCACAAAAAACAAGAAGTCCTGGACGAGGATGATGTTACCCGCCGCCTGGAAATGGCCTATGAGCTTCTGCAAGGCGAAATTTCTCTGGCCGGAGTTGAGAAGCGCATCAAAAATCGCGTCCGAGTGCAGATGGAGCGCAATCAGCGCGAATATTATTTGAACGAGCAGATCAAGGCCATCAACAGGGAAATGGGGCGCGAGGACGATCCCCAGGCTGAAGTTGACGAAATAGAACAGAAGTTGAAGAACATGGATATGCCGGAGGAAGCCCGCGATAAGGCCCTGACCGAAGCGCGCAAGCTCCGCAATATTCCCTCCTCAGCGGCAGAATATACTGTTGTGCGCAATTATGTGGATTGGATTCTCGACCTGCCCTGGCACAAGCTCAAGGAAATAGACATTGACATTGAAAAGGCCCGAGCCATCCTGGACGGCGACCATTACGGCCTGGAGAAGCCCAAGGAACGTATTTTGGAATATCTCGCCGTGCAGAAACTTTCCCACGGCCTGAAAGGACCCATTCTCTGCCTCGTGGGTCCTCCTGGCGTTGGCAAAACATCCCTGGCCAAATCTGTCGCCCGAGCTACGGGCCGAGATTTTATCCGCCTCTCCCTGGGCGGTGTGCGCGATGAGGCCGAAATCCGCGGTCACAGGCGCACCTATGTGGGGGCATTGCCTGGCAAGATTATCCAGTCTCTGAAAAGGGTTAAATTCAATAATCCCCTCTTCTGCCTGGATGAAATCGACAAGATGAGTTCTGATTATCGCGGCGATCCCGCCTCTGCCCTGCTTGAGGTCTTGGATCCAGAGCAGAACAATACCTTCATGGATCATTATCTGGATCTGGAATACGACCTTTCCAAGATTTTCTTCATCACCACGGCCAATACTCTGCACGCAATCCCCGTGCCCTTGCTTGACCGCATGGAAGTCATTGAACTCAACAGCTATCTGGAAACGGAAAAAATACATATTGCCCAGCGCTTTCTCCTGCCACGTCAGATTCAGGAGCATGGACTCAAGGAAGAAAACATCCATATTTCTGAGGATGCGCTCGTTGAAATCATCCGTTCCTACACCTATGAGGCTGGAGTACGTAATCTGGAACGGGAGATAGCCGCTCTCTGCCGCAAGGCCGCCATTCGCATCGTGGAGGAAAACGACCTCGACAAATGCGTCACTGTTGCCCAAGAGAGCCTGCCAACATTGCTCGGAGTGAAACGCTACCGCCACGACGAGCGCGAGGATGAGCCGCAAGTGGGCGTGTGTGCTGGGTTGGCCTGGAATCAGCGCGGCGGCGAAATTCTGCTCGTGGAAACGACACTTATGGTTGGTTCAGGCCACGTTGTGACCACCGGACAATTGGGTGATGTCATGACAGAATCGGCCAAGGCGGCCTTGTCCTATGTGCGATCTCGTGCGGAATTGCTTGGCCTTGATCCACGCTTCCACCGCAAAATTGATATCCATGTTCACGTGCCCTCTGGGGCAACGCCCAAGGATGGTCCGTCGGCGGGCATAACCCTGGCCACATCCATTACCTCTGCCCTCTTGGGCATCCCGGTGCGCAATGATGTGGCCATGACCGGCGAAATTTCTTTGCGCGGCAGAGTGCTGCCCATAGGCGGGTTGCGTGAAAAACTTTTGGCCGCTCGCCGTAGCGGTGTGCGCAAGGTCATCATGCCGCGTGACAACGAAAAAGACCTCAAGGAAGTACCCAAGGAGGTACTTGAGGATCTGGAGATCGTTTTTGTGGAGCATGTGGACGAGGTCTTACCGCATGCCTTGGCAGCAAGTCCAGAAGAAATTTTTTCGGGGCGGGAAAACGCGCAACCGCTCTGTCGCGCGCTGCGTCGGGAAAAACAGCCCGTGCAGCCCACGCAGTGAGACCGCGTCTGATCCAAGTTTGGTTTTCGACGAAGGTTGGATTTTCTACGGAGGATGATGTTCCCCCCCCCCAAAAAAAACTTGCCAAACGAGCTGTAATGGTGTAGTAATTTTTTTGTGCCGAAGTGGTGGAATTGGTAGACACGCTAGGTTCAGGGTCTAGTCCTGGCAACGGGGTGGGAGTTCGAGTCTCCCCTTCGGCACCAAATGAACACAAAGGGTTATAGCTTCTTAGCTATAACCTTTTTTTACATGCTAAAAAGACTGAAAGCTCAGGTCAAGCCGCCGAAAATTCCGTTGCAGTACGTATGTGGCGCGACAGTGGGGTACAAATGCCGTCCAGACGGTATGGATGTCTGACCATAGAAGAGCCTGTACACGCTCTTTCCCCTCACTGCTCGCAGAGCTACAGTACTGTACACGCCCGCAATCTTGTTCGCCCTTGTCTGTCCTCTGTGTAAAGGGCGGTATGATGGCCTAGGAGATCGGCAACTTGCAAACGTCCGTGGCTGTGACTTCAAGGAAGAAGTGGGCGTATGGATGGAACACGAGTACTGCTAGTGCATCCATAATACATGCTTGTGCGTAAACAACCCCGCCCTGAAGGGCGGAGCTTTATAGTCGCTTCATCAAGGGAAGCGCTACATTCGGACGGCTTACAGCGCCCGTTGACCGCACGGCAGTGCGACCAAGACTTGCAATGTTTTGACCTGCATTGAGGTC
>JAFTCE010000113.1 GCA_017454855.1 Desulfovibrio sp. | reverse complement strand
TTTCAGGAATCAAAGCCGCAACAAGGGGCCAAATGGCATTCAGGATGAGCATGTATTCGCGAAAAAGCTGCCAAGTCGTCATTGAGTGCCTCCCTTTGTTGAGGCACATATACGGAAAAATCGAGAAAAAGTCTAAGCCTGCCCATCGTGACCCTTATTCGTGGATAGGCTCTTAAGCCAAATTACTCCGTTCGGATCAAAATATGGTTTATCAAATCCGTCAGGAACTGTTACAACAATAACCACTCCACCGCTATCAATAGGCACATTTTCTGTCCGCACGATCAGAGGACTGCGTACAAGCTGAATTGCGGCGGTACTAATAAGCTGATTTATGCGGGCCACATCAGAAAAATCAAGCCCCGTAACTCTTCCATCGCGAGCAACGCCCACATACATACAGCCGCCGCGCGCATTGGCGAAAGCCACCATTTCAGCTGCAAGGCTTTCGGCATTTCGTATATCTTTCTTGAATTGCCGTGAGCTGTCCTCACCTTGGGCAATTTCTCGGCGCATATCGTCTTCAGTCATACAAATTTTCCATCTATCGTAATTTCCCGGCATGAAATGTTGCAAAAGAGAAGAAAAGCCTACTCTCGGGAGATGTGCGGGGCGCCCCCACACTTGCTACGCTTCGCCGGACGTGCCCAATTTAAGGCGTACGCTGCGTACTTGCGGCTCGTCAAATACACATTTTGGTTGCGCCATATTGCACGCATTTTCGTTGTCATAGTAGTTGCCTCAACGGCAAAAGCATAATGCACCTATACTCGCGCACGGCAACTTTTTTTCTGACCGCAGTATAGCTCGCCAAGCCGCAAGAGGCTGACATGGCAGAGGAGCGCCCAACCAGCGTTCCCATCACGGGAAATATTGCAATGCCGAAGTCAGTCACTCGATATTCTGGATTGCTCTACGGAGAAGGTGTGAATTTCAAGACTGCGTCCAGCTATGTCCGGCTCATCTGGTACACCATCACCGAATGGCGGAACTCCAGCAGGGCGAGATATGCGAAGTCACGTTGGCATAGGGGCTCCCAAACCTGGACGCCACCTGGAACAGCGTCTGTTGCCGCCCACAAGCACCTGAAGCTGTCCTGGCTCCAACGGCATGTGCGGTTCCGAAGGGGCATCGCCTACATCCATCGCCATGTCATCGACCGCCGGGTGGGATATGAATCCAGCGAGCATCGCCGCCACCTTCTTGCTGTCAAGTTCGGCATCACAGCTTCGCACAAGGGCAAACCGCGAGTAGCCGCGAAATCGATGATGTGCAGGATGGAATCAGCAGGGACGCGGACGATTTCGCCTGTGAGCTTCTGCGTGGAGACATCGCCGGGATGCCTTCAGTTATGCCCTGGCGAATGACGTGGCCATTGCCCAGCGTCGTGTTCAGATGCCTTGTCAGCATTTCCGAAGACAAAAGCTGGACATGGCGGGGGTGGATGTGGCACGTCGCTTGAGCCCATAGAAATCCGTCACCCCCAAGGCGTCTGCCTCGTCCGTCCTGCTGAGCCATAGCTTCTGCGCCCTGTCCTTCAGGGCGCATCGGGTATCCTTGACGAAGGCTTGATGCCCGTGCCGACGGCGTTGATAGCATAGCCGTTGTTGCGGGTGAGGTACTGCGCCCTCGCCGTCATGTCGTCCCCGGCCTGATGGACGCGGGACGCCTGGAATCCCTTAAGCCGCCTTGAGGAAAGACCGCCGTCGAAGCCTCCATAAGCCCTTCCCCCATACGTCAGGTAATCTTGCCCCGGCCTTCGAGAACAGCTATCTCTTCATCAAGCATGGCAAGGGCGCAACTCATCTCCTTGTTGGTCTTGTACGTCACGGACTTGCGGCCCTCACGGTCAAAACGCCTCGGCACAACACCTGGAAAAGAGCGTCGCGCTGGTTTTACAGTCCTTGCAAATTCATAAGCATCCTTCAAAATGTATTGCTTTGTACAATACATTTTGCTATCCTTCCTATAAGGAGGATGCTATGCCAGTCCAAACAGCTAATGTCATTGCACGTGTTGATCCTCAAATTAAAGAGCAGGCGGAACAAATTCTCTCTTCCCTGGGGATAACAGCTTCCAACCTTATCAATATGCTTTAGGAACTGTAAAAAAGTATCTTGACATTGTTGTCGAAACTGCCAGGCAGTTTAGACAACAGAATTGAACGTTATTTTTAATAAACTTAAGCTTTACATTAAGAGACTGATATTTCTCGGAATACCAGAGATGAGGAGCTATAAAAAGATAATATGCCTATTATAAATACATTAAACCATCATTCTTTTTTTATAATTTTACATTTATTAACATGACATTTCTTTTTTACTACCCTCTGCTAACAGATACGAAGATTCATGTGAAGCTAGAATATATCTTTTTCATTATATATAAATATACCTCACGCAGGATCATTTTTTATATTGTTATATTGCCTTGTTGATTTACATACATAAAATAAATCT
>JAFTCE010000112.1 GCA_017454855.1 Desulfovibrio sp. | reverse complement strand
GGTCTACGCCCTTAGGGCATCATTTATGCCCTGCTGTATCTGCTGCATATTGGCGTCATTGTCTGCCAGAACGTTGTCGGCCGACACAAGAATGGTGAGCGCACGCACCACGTTTTCCAGCTTCGCCAAAAGCTGCATGTCCGGCTTGTCCTTGAGAAGTTCGTCGGCCAGGGCCTTCCTGCGTTGCGCCAGAGCCTGATGGTGTTTTGCCACCGCATCATCGGGCTTTGCCTCCGCGTTTTCGTCCAAGGGTTGCTCCTGAGGCGGCATCACATGATTCCCCTGCATGTTCCCATGTGCATTGTTTACCTGCGGGGGCTGCTGCACATTGTCGGCGGGGACGTTGCCCGCGACGGCCTTTTGTGCGTCCATCCATGTCTTAAGTGTGTTGGAGTTTTCCGGCGTCTTGTCCTCGTAGTCTTTGCGCACATGCAGTTCGCCCTTGATGTTATTCTTCACGCCTTCATAAAGTGCGGCAAGGCTTTTGGTGGTAGAGGGGGCGAATATGGAACCGAGGCCGAACAGAGCGGAAATGCCGCAATAGGCGGCACCCCACACAGCTCCTGTGGCAAGGGTGGCGCCGATTATGGCGCTCCCAGGATGCCGAGCAGGCCGAGGGCCACGCCGGTTACTATGGTGCCCGCCGTGATGGCTCCCTGTCTGGATGTGAGGCGCGTCCAGACTGTAGACTTTGTGCCGTCGGCGTTGAGCAGTGGTTTCTCATTGACATACCTTGCAGTAATGCCCTTATCAATCTCGTCAAACTCCTCCAGTCTCCTTGACCTCCAGGGACCTATAGAGTGCGGCCGCAGTGTCAATGCGCTGCTTGACGTTCGCCGTCTCTTCTTCGGAAAAAACGTACTCGGCAAGCGCGGCCCTGAAGTCTGCCTCGTCCTGAACCACGTGTTGTTGCAGTGCTTCTGCACCAGGAACTTCCGTTGTCTGAGGCATGGCATCTCCCTAGCGTGTGTGACCGACGTTCAGTAAACAGGTTGATAGTATCTTATTGTTTATTTTTCAACAGCTTAGTAAGCACAAATCAGGCATAGGCTGATGCATAGTGCGGTTGCCTGCCTTGGACTGCTGACGCTTTTGTCAAAAAATAGATACATCTTGCATTGTTAACCAAATCCGCTGTATGTTCTGTCTGAGGTTGTTATGCGTTTGCGTGGAGACATCAGGCCCATAAGCCGTGTGCAGGCCCACCGGGCGCGGTGCGCATGTCAGGTCCACAGGGTGAAGATCTGCGGTCTCATACGAAATAACCGCTTGGGTTCATACGCAGCCTGTCCGCTTGAAATCCTATGTGTTCATAGTTACTATTGGAGTTGAACAAGCCGCTGCTCTCACCCATCAATGACTACGTGTTCAAGCGTGTGTTCGGGGAACACCTCTCCGTGCTTGCCGACTTGCTACAAGCCGTACTGGCACTGCCAGTGACTAGCATGACATCCGTGTTGTCAATCCCACATTCGCTGCCCACAGGAAGGCGACAAGCTGAGTGCGCTTGATTTGAAAGTTGAAACGCGGGAATATGGCGTCATTGACGTTGAAATCCAGGTCGAAAACTACGAAGACCTCTGGAAGCGTTTTCAGTATTACACCGCCCGCATGTATGTTGACCAAATGCACAGCGGTGAGGACTACACGAAGCTGACACGCGCCATCTCCATCGTTATAACAGATTTTTCTTTTTTAACTGGTGACAGCGCGTACCATCACCGCTTCCGCCTGTTCGACGCGCAAAATAGCGTTGCATACCCAGCTTCCATCGAAATCAATATTCTTGAAATCCCCAAACGGCGCGGCAACACTTCAAAAGTCAGCCACTGGCTTGAATTCTTCGCAGCCCGCACGGAGGAGCAGTTTATGCAGCTTGTACAGAATGACTCCGCCATGGAATAGGCTTGGGGCGTTATTCGGGAAATGAGTGCGGACGAGCAGGAACGGGCCGAAGCTGAAGCCGTTGAAAAAGCCCGCCGCGATATGGTGGCGCGGCTTCGCTCAGCTGAGATGAAAGGACTGACAGAAGGCCGGGCAGAAGGGCAATTAGGCATTGTAAACTATATCTATGAATCACACAGCTCACGGGAATCCGAATTAAGTCCGCAACTGGCTGGCGTAACAAGGAGGTATGTCTGTGTCATATGTTTTTTTCCCAAGCTGTAAGGCAAAAGCGGATTATCCAGCTGCTAGTGCGTTGCTGCAGGAATATATAGCAGAACGCTATGGGGTAGCTCCCATAGGCTGTTGTCGCGTACATCACAAGAAACTTACTTCTGCAGACACGGGCCTTGTCGTATGCAACAACTGCGCTGCCATATTGGAAGAAAGTTCACAGGCGGGAAACATTGAATTTGTCTGGAATCTCATTGACAACGATACGTCATTTCCGTTTCCGGATTACCACAATCAAGCCATGACGGTGCAGGATTGCTGGGTTGCCGTTGAAAAAAAGGCTTTGCAAGACACAATCCGCTCGCTTCTTCGCAAAATGAATATTCATATTGTGGAATTGGCAGACAATTACGACCGCACCCGGTTCTGCGGGGTGAATTTGCTTGCCAAATGCAATCCCAGCAATGCCAAGTTAGCGCCACGGAGATATGTCATTGAGGGATCGCACATGTTTACCCCGTGTGAGCCTGAGGAACAGCGCGCACGCTTTCAGAATCATTGCAAGCAGATTACCACTGAACGCGTTGCCTGTTATTGTAAATTTTGTACGGACGCCATCAATATGGGCGGGAAAAAGGGTACCCACATTCTGGAATTGCTGTTTCCATCCACGCCTGAAAGATGAGCAGCTATGCCTTCCGTCTTTCGCGACTGGCAGTTTCTTACCGCAGCGTTGCCCAAAGATGCTGTATACGCAGCCACGACTCCTTGATGCGGGCCTTGCTGATGCGGCCTGAGGCAACAAGTTCTTTCAGGGATGCAAACACGATGTCAGGCAGGTCAGGATCCCAGGTCAGGTTGTT
>JAFTCE010000111.1 GCA_017454855.1 Desulfovibrio sp. | reverse complement strand
TCCCCAAAGAATCAGCCCGTATGGGGCTGGGGGAATTGGTGTCGCAACGAGGATTGCGTCAGTTGCGTCTGGCCGAGACGGAAAAATACGCTCACGTCACCTATTTCTTCAACGGCGGCATGGAAGAACCCTTCCCTGGGGAAGACCGCATCCTGGTGCCTTCGCCGCGCGATGTGAAGACTTATGATCAAAAGCCTGCCATGAGCGCCCGTGAAGTGACGGATAAGTTTGTCGAAGCCTGGAGTACGGGGACGTATGACCTTGTGGTCTGCAATTTGGCCAATGGCGATATGGTTGGCCACACAGGTAACCTGGCTGCCGCCGTGGAAGCCTGCTCCGTGGTGGATGCATGCGTAGGCCGTATGGCTGCTGCCGTGGAGGCGCGGGGTGGATGCATGTGCATCATCGCTGATCACGGCAACTGCGAAATGATGCTGACGCCTGACGGACGACCGCACACGGCGCACACGACGAATCCCGTACCCTGCATTCTCTTAGAGCCGACAAACAAAGTCACTTCTCTGGCCCAGGGGCGTTTGGCCGATGTGGCGACTACCTTGCTTGCCCTCTGGGGGCTTGAGCCTTCGGAGACCATGACAGGTCGCAATCTGGTGGCCACAGGTAGCGGTGGGGACACAAGCCGTGGCTAAGTCCTCCCGCCCCTTGCAGCCGGTAGCGCCAGACGGCATGGAGATACTCTTTTTTTATCAATGCCCTGGCTGTGGCAAGCATGTGCCGCAAGCAAGCCCTATTGAACCGCGCATGGTGCGCTGTCCAAGCTGTGGGCTGTCTTTTCCTATAATCCCTGTGGATGAGCAGGGTCTGCAGTATGTGCGCATCATGTTGGCCGATGGCAAAGCAGCGGCTGATCCGGATTTTTTGTAAAGGGTGATGTCGGAAGTACAAAAATTTTGATTTTTTCTAAAGCCGTATTATCTTCTGTATAGGAAGGCTATAGAGCCGGAAAGCAGCGGGTAATGCGGCTTTTCTAGTTTTTATATAGAAAAAATGAAGAATGTGAGACAAAAAATTTTTTCTGAAAGTAAAAATTTTTTTACGAAAATACTTGCCATCGGACGCAAACCAACGTACAGTGAACTTGCCTGTTGGGGACAGGCAGCAGTTTTTTTCAGCAAAAGAAAGGAAGGTTTGCCATGAGACGCTTGTGTACGCTTCTTTTAGCCGCTGGTTTGGTATTGGGAGCTACGTCTGGCGCGAGCGCCATTGATTTCAAGGCCAAGGGACAGTGGCTGATGGGCTTTGCCGTTGGCCAGCATGATCTCTTGAGCCGTGTCCGCGATACGGGCCGCCAGAAGCAGAAGGTGGATGATGCGGACAAGTTCCAGGCCGCCCAGCGGGTGCGTCTGCAGTTGGACGCTGTGGCCTCTGAGTCTCTGTCGGGCACGGTTTTTTTTGAAATTGGCACACAGTCTTGGGGCGATAACGATTTTGGGGCCGCACTGGGCGCTGACGGCAACAACCAGGTCAAGGTGAAGCGGGCATATATTGACTGGATAGTGCCGGACACCCCTGCCAAGGTGCGCATGGGTATCCAAGGCGTGGCCCTGCCCAATGCCGCCGGTGGATCGGCCATTATGGATACGGATGTGGCTGGCGTTACTGTGGCCTATCAATTTAATGAGAACGTGGGTCTGACAGCGCTCTGGGCACGTCCTCTCAACGATAACTTCGCCGCTGACCGTCCAGGTGCGCGTGATCATGCCAACTATCTGGACAATATGGATCTCTTCTCGATCATGTTGCCCTTGACCTTTGAGGGTGTCAAGGCGACCCCCTGGGCCATGTACGGCATCATCGGCAAGAATGCCCTCAAGTCTTCTTGGGACAGGAACCAGAACCGTTGGGATTCACCAATCACGAAGGATGGCGATCTGACGTATTCCCTCCGACCGTATCCGGCCCTGGGGGCTACTAATGGCGGCATCGGTGGCACGGGCAAGTCCTATGGCAGCGCTTTTTGGGTCGGTCTGCCCGTCAAGTTGACCCTGTGGGATCCCTTGAACATTGAGTTTGATATTAACTACGGTTGGACAGAAGGCATGGGGCGCTTCAATTACACCAACTCCCAAGGACTGGTGCGGCGTGGCAGCACCGAGCGTCAGGGCTGGCTGGCCAAGGCCCTGGTGGAATACAAGATGGATTGGGGCGTACCCGGTGTGTTTGGCTGGTATGCTTCCGGGGATAACGGCAGCCCCAAGAACGGCTCCCAGCGCATGCCTTCCGTGGTACCCATGGGCAATTTTACTTCCTATATGGGGGATGGCAATTACGGTTGGATGTTGCAAGACTATGGGCTGGACTATGCCGGCACATGGGGTGTGGGCGCCCAGATCCGGGACATGAGCTTTGTCCAGGATCTCAGTCACACATTCCGCGTGGCCTACTGGGGAGGCACCAATAGTAAGTCAATGGTTAAGTATATGGATAATGCCTATTCCTGGCAGGACGGTCTTGGAGGCGGTACTGGCCCATATCTGACAACCAAGGACGGACTGGTGGAATTCAACCTGGTCAACAACTACAAGATGTATGAAAACTTCGACGTGAACCTGGAAACGAGTTATATCGTGAACTGCATGGACAACAGCACCTGGAAGAAGGCCCGCAACGGCAGTTTCGAGAAGCAGGACATGTGGAAGGTGCAGGCGACCTTTGCCTACAGCTTCTAAAATTCGTTGCGCCTGTATTCCAAGACGCAACAGGTGAGCGAAAACCTAGCGGACGGGATTTCGTTCTAGCACTCCCGGCGGGCATGGGAGTGAGGCAAGCAGGGGAGGTCTTCGGATCTCCCCTTCTTGTATGCACCAGGTCGGAACCGGTATATTTCTTTTACATTTGCAACGCTGAGAAATCGGCCAAACGCGCAAACCGATTACCCAATTGGCGGAGCATGCTTAAGCGGTTGCATCTTAGGTCTGCTTCTTCGGCCATAACCATCACTTTGTCAAAAAAAGTGTCCACTGTTGGCCGTAACTCAGCGAGCTTGTTCAATGCAGCTACATGTTCGTGGCTGTTCCACAGGAAATCCAGCGCAGGTAAAACAGTGTCCAGCGTACTGGCTAGATGTTTTTCCGCATCTTCACGCAGCAGCGAAGCATCCCAATGGTCGGGCACAAGTTCCTTTTGCGCCTGTTTGCGTAATATATTGGCCACACGTTTGAAGGTGCGCACCACAGCTTCATAATCAGGCAGCTTGCTGAAGGTTGCCAGGGCATCGAGACGCGCATTGCAGTCCCTCACATCTCGCGAGTCGGTTCCCAAGACAGCCTCCACGAGCAGTGTGTCATGCCCTTTGCTAAGAAAATAGTGGCGTAGTCTCGCAGCAAAAAATTCCATAAGTTTCTGCAGAGCGTCTTGAGGAGGTAGTTTCCAGTCTCGGTCGCCATACAATTTCTGCGCCTGCAAGAATACTTCACGTACGTCAAGATCAAGGGCAAAGCCAAGGATGTTACGAATGATGCCCAGTGCGCAGCGACGCAGACCATTGGGATCAGCCGCGCCGGTGGGAATCATGCCCATGCCGAAACATCCGGCCAGGGTGTCCGCCTTATCAGCTATGGACAGCAGTGCGCCCAAAGGGCTTTCTGGCAAAGGAGAGTCCGGTCCGGCGGGCAAATATTGTTCACGCAGCGCCCTGGCAACGCTCTCGGATTCTCCTTTGCGTGCGGCGTAGATGCCTCCCATGATGCCCTGCAGTGTGTCAAATTCTCCCACCATGGCACTCACGAGATCTGCCTTGGAAAGTCGACCGGCGCGTGCCGCGTCCGCAGAAAGGCGGGAGTCACAAGTATCTGCAAGCCAAAGGCACAATCTCTCCAATCTGCGCGACTTGTCCCCCATGCTCCCCAGGCCGCTAATAAAAATGACGGCGTCAAGTTTGTCCAGCCAGTGATCAATGTTTTCTTTCAAGTCTGCATACCAGAAAAAGCGCGCATCCTCCAGCCGAGCGCGCAAGACGCGTTCCCAACCCCGCTTGACCACATCCATGCGCTCAGGAGTGAGATTGAGTACGGTCAGAAAATGCGGCAGCAGCTTGCCATCGGCATTTTCAATGCCAAAACTCTTCTGATGCGTTTCCATGCTGGTGAGCAGTACTTCGCGGGGTACTTCAAGATAGGCTTCGTCAAAATCGCCCAATAATGGCACGGGATGCTCGGTAAGACCTTGCACTTCGGCGAGCAGCGCGTCCTCCCAGATAATCCTGCCGCCAATCTGTTGTGCCAGAGTATCCCCATTGTTGACGATCATGCGTCGCCGTTCGGCGGCATCCAGGACGATACCACCTTGTTCTGCCAGAAGAGGTAAAAAATCTTCGGCATGATTGACTGTAAAGGGACCTGGGCCATGAATGCGATGTCCGTAGGTTGAACGTCCGGACGTAATCGGACCCAGGGTGAAGGGAACCACCTGGTCATCCACAAGGGCTAGTATCCAGCGCAAGGGGCGTGCATAGGCCAATGTGTGCGTTCCCCAGCGCATGCGTTTGCCGAAAGGCAGGGCGGCAATGAGGCGTGGGCAGATGTCGGCAAGGAGTTTTACCGCAGATTCGCCGCCGATATGCTTGCGAACGGCCACATAGGTACCTTTTTCTGTTTGGACGCGAAATATGTCCTCAAGAGTGCAGGCATTGTTCTGTGCAAAGCCCTTGAGCGCCTTGGTGGGCATGCCAGAGTCGTCATAGGCCACACGCACTGGCGGGCCTGAAACAATCTCTTCCCGTGTGGTTTGCACGGGAGAGAGGGCTTTGATTACAGTGACGGCGCGGCGCGGGGTACACATCACGTCAATGCCGCCATATTCCAGGCTGGCTTCATTCAAGGCAGAAGAGAAAAGAGATTGTAAAGCCTTTTCTTCTGGATCCAAAAAACGAGAAGGCAACTCCTCGCTGCCTATTTCAAGCACAAAGGTTGCCACGGTTTACCTCGCTTTCGTGTTGAGCATGGGATAGCCCAGTTCTTCGCGCTGGGCTGCGTACAATTTGGCCACGCCAGAGGCCAGAGCGCGAACCCGGCCAATGTATCCGGTTCGTTCCGTAATGGATATGGCTCCGCGTGCATCCAGCAGGTTGAAGGTATGGGAACACTTGAGGCAATAATCATAAGCCGGCCAAGGTAGTCCCAGGGCAATCATGGATTGAGATTGCTTTTCGAAATCGCCAAAGTGCCGCAGCAGCATTGCAGCGTCGCTGACTTCAAAATTGTGGCGTGATTGTTCCACCTCATTCTGGTGGTAGATGTTTCCGTAGGTCACATTAGCATTCCAGGCCAGGTCATAGACGGACTCAACGCCTTGTAGATACATGGCAAGGCGTTCGAGTCCATAGGTCAGCTCCACACTGACGGGAAAGAGATCGAGACCGCCGACTTGCTGGAAATACGTGAATTGGCTTACTTCCATCCCGTTAAGCCAGACTTCCCAACCAAGGCCCCACGCGCCGAGCGTCGGGGATTCCCAGTCGTCCTCCACAAAACGTATGTCATGCAGCGAGGGATTGATCCCCAAGGCATTGAGACTTTGCAGATAGAGGTCTTGTACATTGTCAGGAGAAGGCTTGATGACCACCTGGAATTGGAAATATCTCTGCAATCTATTGGGGTTTTCACCATAGCGGCCATCCGTAGGTCTGCGAGAAGGCTCTACATAAGCCACACTCCAAGGTTCCGGTCCGAGTACTCGCAGGAAGGTGTTGGGGTTGAATGTGCCCGCCCCGCATTCAACGCCGGATGGCTGTTCAAGAACACAACCCTGGCCAGCCCAATATGTCTGCAGAGTAGTAATAATATCCTGAAAATACATGTACTGTCCTTTTGTTCATGGTTCGCGACACGTCCGGGCCGTCATTTTTTCTGCAAGGGGTTGTTACACCCGGCGGAAATATCCGTCTTCCCAGGCAAGGCCGAGATGATATTGTACAAAGCCGTCAATGGCTCTGGACATGCTCCGACGCTCGGGCGGCAAGAGAGGAGAAAATTGCCACGTCGATGGTTGTGTCTGTTGTACAGTACACAAAATTTGCAACACTGCGCTGCTCAAATCCACGCCATAGTGTGCAGGCGGGGCGTCCTTACGGCAAGCTGGACAGCGTATCTGCCCTTCATCAACCACGAATTGCGCCGCTCCGGTCACTGGTTTGCCGCAGAGTCCGCAATGACTCAAGCAGGGCGCAAAACCCGCTGCTCCAGCAAAACGTAAACGAAAAAAAAGAGGCAGCATGCCTGGCAATTCTTGAGCTGTGTCCAGTGTGCGGCGCAGATCTTCCACCAGAGCAAATGCTTTGTCGGCCCCTTCCTCGGTGACGCCCAGGGCTTCAACAAAGCGCAGACAGTTGGTCGCCAAGCCCATGCGTCGCCAATCACTTCTGAGGCCCTGTGGTCCTTCCTCCAGCACGGCCTCCTCCAGATTCATAAAGCTGGCTGCGCGTCCCGATGTGCGCACACGACAGCGCAGGCTGTTGAGAACGTCCAGACAGCCAGGGAAACGCCTTTTGCTCCGGCTGCCGCCAAAAGCGAACAATGTCAGCATTCCATGTCTGCGGCATAAGAGCTTTAGCCAGAGATCAGCTTCGCGAAAATGCCCGACACGCAGCACCACGGCGTGGTCAATCCATTCGCTCATTGTGCGTCGTTCGACGATGGAGGGAAGGATATCGTACGTACCTGGCCAGCACGCCCGACCGGGGGGATTTCCTCGCCATCATAGCGCAGGCGTACACCACCTGCATTGCCGAGCTTCAACTCCAGGCTTGTTGTAAAGGTCAGGGCAAAAATCTCCCCTTTGCGCAGAGAAAACTGACGCGTGTCTGTTTTGTCAGCGCTGGAGTGTACCCAGCAGGCTTCCAATGCCGTGATGATAATCTTGTGTGAGGTTTCGGTCGGAGGGTTTGGTTTCGCCGCCGTCTCTGTCTGCGCAGGAGCGGACGGCACTTCCTGCACTGGTGACACTAGTTGCCCGGAAGATGCGGTTGTGGGAGGTGAAACGGGTGACGCTGGCGAATCTGGGGGCAATTCAGGCACAGACGGTGCTGGGGATTGTGGTGGAGCAGAAGGCACAACAGTAGGGGGGACATTGTCTGCTGCCGTAGTCTCTTCACCGGGCACTGGTTGTGCCATTTGGCGTACTGCCTGCAGACGGTCAAAGACCCCGTGTCGCCACGCGACAAAGAGGCATCCAGCGGCGAGCAGCACAAGAAGAAGCAGGACAAGATACCTGAATACACGCAGGGGGGCAGTGCCCTGCGGCAGATTGTACGTACTTTGCGGTTCCGCAGCTTGCTTGGTATTGGCAGTGGCGGTAAGCGAATGCACTGCCTCTGCTATTTCTTCGTCAGAAAAGCCCACATAGCCAGCATAGGCACGCAAAAAACCTTTTGTGTACGCAAGTGGCGGCAAGCTGGACTCATCTCCAGCTTCCATGGCGCGCAGCACACGGCCTGATATTTTCAGTCTATTGGCTGCGTCTTCTATGTTCAACATCCGTTTTTCACGCGCAGCGCGCAGGGCTGCGCCCAGTTCTTCCAGCGTCATGCCAGCCTCAACAAATTCGTTCTATTGTTGTCTCTCATCATTGCGTTTGCGGGGCCATATATATCAGCAGCGCCTGTAGAAAACTACATCCGAATGTCGATGACGGCTTTTTTGCGCAACTGCGAGCTGTATTCCTCAAAGCGATCCATGGCCTTGGGCTGGCGGAGAATGCCGTCAATGATGGGCTTGGCCTGTTCAAAGGTAAGCTGCTTGTTTTCTCCGCCACCTGGGCGAAACAAACGCACTTGGGCTTTGAATTTGGCGCCGTTGGGACCAGGGAGAGAAAAAATTGGCGTGATATCGCCCGGCTTCATCTTTGTCAGGCGGGCTTCCCATTCCGGATTGAGCCTGTCCCATTCCACCGGCCCCTGATCGCCACCTTTTTCACGGTTGGGGAAGATGGAGTACTTGGCGGCCACCTCTTCAAAACTCATGGCGCCAGAGCGTATCTTCGCTGCCAATTCGTTGGCAGGGGCCTTGGGATGATAGACGAGGATGCCCATGTGCAGACCGCTACGATCCACTAGTGTGTCCTTGTGCGCATCGTAGTATGCCTTGATTTCCTCAGGCGTGACCACAACGCGGCGTCCCACCTCCATGCCCATGACCTTTTGCCGCAACATATTTTTTTCAAGTGTCTTGCGCAATTCGGCGACGCTCATTTTCTGCTGCGCAAGTTGCGCTTCGAATTGTTTTTTGTTCAGCCTTCTGGCCTTCATCATTTTGGCAATCTCGCCATCTATTTCCGAGCTGGAAACCGTCACCTTGAGTCTTTTGGCCTCTTGGGCAATAAGGATTTCCATGATCATGCCGTCCAGAACCTTGCGCAAGATGGTGTCCACTGCCTTGGCCTGGGCGGGATCGTTGGGATTGATGTGTGCTCTCGCCAGATCCGGCGTTGCATTTTTCTGCACGTCAAACATGGTGATGACATGTCCGTTGACCACCGCCGCCACCTTGTTTAGCTGAGCCGCTTGCGCGCTGCAAGCGGCAAAGATCCAGAAAATCAGCAACAGAAAAGGTATTCTTTTCACAGCACGTTCTCCCGCTGTCATGGATGAACACGAATCTTATCCGAAAAATATTAGACCAAGATGCATGAATTGGCAAGGCAGGTACGTGCCTTCTTTATCGTAGCGCTGTCTGGGCAGTGAGTTCGACAGCCAGTTTGTACAGACGCGTTATCCTGTCTGGCGTATCGGGATGGTCACTGGTCCATTTTTCTATGAAACATGCCTCATAGCCCCCAGCCAGCTTGTCCAGCGCTTTTGCCGCCGCGCCAGGATCAAGTCCGCGGGCATGCAAGAAGCGGATGCCGTATGCGTCGGCGTCATATTCCTGAATGCGGCTATAGCAAATATGGGTTACGCCCGTGACAATGCTGGTTGCGAGCTTGCGCACGAGCTTCTTGCACGCTGTCCGGAGCAATTTCCCCAGCAGTATTTTGGGCAGCCCGCCAGCAGAACTGCTTCCTATGGCAAAGCGTTCCATGACAAGAGAGACGAGACGTCCTGCGGCTTCTGCGGCAAATTGCGCCCGCATGCCCAGCTTGACATCCTCATGGACGACATGGCCGATCTCATGGCCAACAGCAAACAGCAGTTCATCATCTTCCAGGATGTCCATAAGGCCGGTAAAAAAGCAAATGTCCCCACTTGCGATGGCAAAGGCATCGGGTTCGCCGTGAAAACAGTGGAAACGCATGGCATGTCCTTCCACATGTGTGCAATCCCTGGTCAAGCGGGCAAAGCGCAGCGCATATTCGCTGCCTGGAGCGACAGGAGTGCAGTGCTTTTGCAAGGTTTGAAGAACCTCTTCTGACAAGTCGTGCAGCATTTCCTGTTCATGAGTTTGCAGATAGTCCAGGATGTTGTCGGTCAACGTACTAGACGAATCAGAGATACCGTGTGCAGCTATCATCACCATTGCCTCCTGAAGGAAAAAATACCTTGGGCCAGATTTGGCTTGCAACCTTCCTTTGTCAACTCCAAATTTTGACGCACCGTGCGTTTATCTTTCAAAAAGCCCATTGTCATTGGTTGTGCTGATGCCTATAGTCTTGCGACGCCATCGCACAGTACGCAGAACCGTTTGGAGGATGCGTCATGTTCCAATTTTCCGCGTGGGAAAAACTGTACCTGATCCTCATGGTTCCCGCCGCGTTTGGATCCATCATCCAGTTTTTTCTTGTCGGCGCCGATACGGCCAGCGTTGATATCTTGAGCGCCCAGGATGGTGTACCCGACAGCTGCGTCGCCAGTTCCCTGGACAATGCATCCGCCGCTGTCCACGCCAACCAGCGTGTGCAGCCTGTCCCGGCGCAGGGCACGAACATGCCTGTCTCTGACAGCGTCGCTGCGCACGACCATTCCGGCCTGCATATCTCCCTTGGCGGCATCTGCAATTTTTTGCTCGGCGCCGGCCTTTCGGGCTATCTTTCAGCACGCTGGGGGCTGCTTTCCCTGGTCGTGGCGGCCTTGGGCGGGGCTTTTTTTGTCTGGCTGCTGGCAACATTCTTGACGTTCCTTACGCGGGCAAGTCTGCAAGAAGAAAAAGGTGCGCAAGTTCCGTCCGCACACTCGGGCATGGAATGCGTGACAACAAGTACGCTCGAACCTGGCATTGTCGGTTCAGTGGACGTGTGCATTGAAGGACGTCATTGCGGCTATTTCGCCACGGCCTCGGAGCGCATTCCCGTGGGAACCTGCTGCATTGTTCTCACCGTGGACGGCAATACTGTTTCCGTTGCCTTGCGCCAGAGCAGTTCCCCTGAACAGGAAAACAGCAATCATGGCATGGTTTAGCGATGGTTTAGGCATGTCCTCATGGGCGTGGACATCATCCTAAGAAAGGAGGAGAGCAATGTTTCCGGATTTCATCGGCTCAGTAGCCACGGCCCTGGCAGGTGTCTTGTGTATCGCCGTAGTCCTTTCTCTTGTCATGCTCCGGCGTTTCGTGCATGGCAAGCCGGATGCGCTGCTCGTCGTCATGGGCGCCGTTGGTTCCGGGCGCAAGGCTAAAATCCTGCACGGCGGCATCACCTTTGTTTGGCCGGTAATTCAGTCCTGGGACTGGCTGACGCTCAAGCCCATCACGGTGTCGCTCAAGCTGCAGGGCGCGCTCTCGCAGGAGAATATCCGTGTCAACGTGCCCTGCACCTTCATCGTGGCCGTGGACAGCGAGAATGCCGCCAACATGGAGACAGCAGCCATCCGCATTCTTGATGTCATCAAGGATGCACGTCAGTTCAGCTCCTTTGTGGAGGACATTATCTTCGGTCAGATGCGTTCGGTCATTGCCTCCATGAAAGTTGCGGAAATCAACGCCGATCGTCAGGGCTTTCAGGACAGGATTACGGCCAATGTCTCTACCGAGCTGGCCAAGGTCGGCCTCAAACTGCTGACAGTGAATATTCAGGACATTACCGACGACGCCCATTACATTGAAAATCTTGGCAAGCGCGCCGAAGCCGAGGCCAAGGCCGAGGCCGACATTGCCATTGCCGAGCAAGCCAAGCGTGGCGAATCCGGCAAGACGGCCAACGACGCCGAACGGCGCAAGAACGTGTCCGCCAACAACCTGGTCGCCACCATGGCCGAAAACGAGAACAAGGCCAAGGAAGCCCGCAGCAATGCCGAACTCAATCGCAGCATGCGCGAAACACAGGCCGAAAACGACTCGCAGGCGTCCATCAGAGTATCGGATGCGGAGCGCGCAGCCGAGGTAGCCAAGGCGGCAAATCTGAAGGCCATTTACGCGGCCCAGCGCGATGCGGCGGAGGCGCAGGAGGCCATGGAGATCGCCAGAGCGCGCGTCGAGGCCAATGCCGCTGCCGAACGTAAGGTCATTGCCGCCAGAGCCGAAGGCGAGGCCGAGGGCCAGAGAGCGTTGCGCAAAATGCAGGGCGAAGCCCAAGGTTCACTGGAGGCGCTTCAGGCCAGAGCCGAAGGTATACGCCAAGTCGTGGCCGCCGCCGACGGCGATCCCCGGGCCGCCGTTATGCTGCTCATGAACGAGCAGTGGCCATCCATACTGAAGGAATATGCCCGCATGGCGGCCACGCGCAAGATTGACAAGCTCGTCTGCATTGACGGCGGCGGCGAAGGCTCCTTGCCCGCGTTAACGCGATCCCTGCTCGGTTCTGTACCACAGGCCGCCGAGATCCTTTCCGCCTTTGGCCTGCTGCCCAAGGAGGCTGCTGAGGCGCGGATGCCAGTTGCCGAACAGACGCAACGTTCGGAACATGATCCCGCTGCGTGTGGGAAGGAGGATTGAAACGTATCTGCTAAAACGTCGGATACAACACGTCCTCGCCAGTACTGACGCGCTGGCAAGGACGTGTTTTGTCAGGACATGTCTTCGGTGAGAACCATGTGACGGGCGGCTGATGTTTCATCCAGACGGCGAACGGGCAGACGTGTGGGTGCTTCATGCAGCGCTTCCGGATTTGTGCGGCCCGTGTCTACGATATCGCGCATGGCCTGCACAAAGCTATCCAGTGTCTGCTTGCTCTCCGTTTCCGTGGGTTCGGGCATGAGACATTCATGTACGATGAGGGGAAAATATACTGTGGGGGCGTGGATGCCGCGTTCCAGCAGGGCCTTGGCTATATCCAAGGCGCGCAGTCCGTCGGGGGCGGAAGCCACGAATTCGTGCGCACAGTGCCGCTCCTTGAAAGGAATCTCCAGCACATCCTCAAGTCGTTTCTTGAGGTAGTTGGCGTTGAGGACGGCATGTTCAGAAGCGCGGGTCAGGCCCTCGCCGCCCAAGCGCAGTATGTAGGCCAGGGCCTTGATGATCACGCCAAAGCTTCCGTAAAATGGGCCTATATGCCCCACGGATTGCGGAGCATCTTCGATGAGGGCAAAGGTTCCGTCCTCCATGCGCCGCACACGCGGCAGGGGTAAAAAGGGCAGCAGCTTTTCGCTCACGCCAACGGGGCCGGCACCAGGACCACCGCCGCCATGCGGCGTGCCAAAGGTCTTGTGTACATTGAGGTGTACCACGTCAAAGCCCGCGTCCCCCACGCGCATCTTGCCCATGATGGCGTTCATGTTGGCGCCGTCATAGTACAGCAGGGCATCCACGGCGCGCAGCGCCTCGACAATGCGCGGCAACTGCGTTTCCATAAGGCCCAGGGTGTTGGGACAGGTCATCATCAGTCCGGCCACCTGCTCACCGTGTTCTTGCACGGCCTTGGCCACGGCCTCGGGATTGACCATGCCGTCGCGTGATTCCAGGTTGACCACGGTAAAACCGGCCAGAGAAGCCGAAGCCGGGTTTGTACCGTGTGCGGCATCGGGAATGAGCATGATATTGCGTTGGCGACCCTTGGCCTTGTGATAGGCTGCCATGAGCGTCACGCCCGTAAATTCCCCATTGGCTCCGGCCATGGGTTGTAAGGTGAATGCCTTCATACCCGTCAGCTCGCAGAGCAACTGTTCAATTTCATATAGGACGTGCAAGGCCCCCTGTGCCGCCCTGCCGTCGAGCTGGGCAAGCAGGGGATGTAGGCGCGCAAAGCCGGGCAATTGGGCTACGTATTCCATGAACTTGGGATTGTATTTCATGGTGCAGGAGCCAAGGGGATAGAAATTGGCGTCCACATGATAGTTCATCTGGGAAAGACGCGTGTAGTGGCGCACCACATCCAACTCCGAACACTGGGGCAGGCGCGGAGGATTGGCGCGTAGCAGTCCGGCGGGGAGCATGTCGGTTGCTCGTGGGGCCTGGGAGTTCACTGTCCAGGCCCTGCGGCCAGGCACGGATGCGGCAAAAATGGTGTTCACAGCAGACCTCCCAACGTTTCAGCCAGCCTGTCAACCTGTCCATGATCGTTGACCTCGGTGCAGGAGAGCAACAGGACATGTTCCATGCCAGCATACGTCTTGCCCAGAGGATAGCCCGGCAGTACGCCTTGCGCCATGGCCGCTTGTACCAGCGTGGCCGCTGGCAGCGGCAGGCGCAGGGCCACTTCCGAACCATAGGGGGCGCTGTTGCACAGGCTGACCCCCGGCAGGGCCGTAAGTCGTTTTACTGCGTAACGGGTCAGGGCCATATTGTTTTCAGCAGTGCGCATCAGGCCCTCAGGCCCGAGCAGGGCCATGTGCAGGAGCGCACGCAGGGCGCAGAGCGCTTGGTTGGAGCAGATATTGGACGTGGCCTTGGCCCGTCGGATATGTTGTTCACGGGCTTGCAGTGTGAGTACATAACCGGTTTTGCCCTCCACGTCCGTGGAACGGCCCACGATACGCCCGGGGAACTGGCGGACATGTTCCTTGCGGCAGGCCATGAGACCGAGATAGGGACCGCCGAAGGACAGCGGCTGGCCCAGGCTCTGGCCTTCGGCCACGGCTACGTCGGCCCCCATCTCGCCCGGCGTCTTGAGTACGGACTGCAGCACCGGGTACACACTGATGATGCCGAGGGCCTTGCACCCCCTGGCGCGTTCGAAGATCGGCGAATAGTCGTCCACCACGCCAAAGAAGTTGGGATTTTGGACGATGACTGCGGCGCAGTGTTCATCCACTGCAGCCATAAGGGCATCTTTGTCGCTCACGCCGTCCCTTTGCCCTACGGTGCGAATTTCGATGTCCAAGTTGGCCGTATATGTGGCCAGCATGGCCCGCCAGAAAGGATTGACCGCCTCGTCCACCACGAGAGTACGCCGTTTGGCAATGCGCACGGCCATCATGGCGGCCTCGAACAGTGCCGTGCCGCCGTCGTAGACGGAAGCATTGGCGCAATCCAGTTCCACAAGGCGGCTTACGGCTGTCTGGAATTCAAAGATTGCCTGCAAGGTGCCTTGTGAGCATTCGGCCTGATAGGGAGTGTAGGCCGTATAAAACTCGCTGCGTCCGGCCAGGGCGTCCACGGCCTTGGGGATGTCGTGGGCATAGTAGCCAGCGCCCAGAAAGGAGATGCCGTCCACGCGATTCTGCGCGGCGAGCTGTTCCAGATGAGCGCAAACGGCGGACTCGCTGCGCCCCTTGGGCAAGTCGAGCTGCCGGGAACGCATGTTCGCCGGAATGTCCGCGAAGAGATCCTCCACACTGCGCACACCGATGACCGCAAGCATTTCCTGCACTTCGTCCGGCGTATGGGGAATATAGGGCATATGTACTCCTCACCGTCAGGGAACTCCCCTGACAGTCGTGAAAACAACGGTATCCCTTCTAGCGTTCCGTGGCGCAGTGGGCCTCGTAGGCAGCAGCGTCCATGAGGTTCTCCGCCTTGCCTGTCAGCCTCACGCGCACAAGCCAGCCCTGCCCATAGGGATCGCTGTTGCAGACTTCCGGGGCATTCTCCAAGCTTTCGTTGACGGCCACAACCTCACCGCTCACCGGCGAGATGAGATCACTGGCGGCCTTCACCGACTCCACGGAGCCAAATTCCTTCTCCGCCTCCAGGGTATCGCCCACGGAAGGCAATTCCACATAGGTAATGTCGCCGAGCGATTCCTGGGCAAAGGCAGTAATGCCCACAACGCCTTCGCCGTCTTCTATGCGCACCCATTCATGGGTCTTGCTGTATAAAAGATCTGCGGGATTGACAGACATGTTTCCTCCTGAAAAAAAGGTTGACCGGGGATACGCACTCCTCACAATTTTTTCCGCGCCGTGCCCTGGGTATAAAAGGGCAGCGTACATCTTTGGGCCTGCAGTTCCGCCCTTGCGGTGCGCACTGTGAAGGCGATCTCTTGGGCGTGGGCGGCGGACACCCAGGCCAAGGCAATGACACATCCCAGCGAGGGCGCAAAGGAGCCGCTCGTCACGCGGCCCGCGACCGTGCCGTCGGCCAGGGCTACCACGTCGCCGTGGCGAGCAGCACGGCGTCCTTCAATACGCAGGGGGATGAGCATTTCGTCCATCCTGGTAGCCCCTGCCCGGCCCACGTAGTCGACCGTACTCGTGAGCATGCGCCCCATGCCCGCTTCGCTGGGCGTGTGCTGCGCGTCAAGGTCATTGCCGTAAAGGGGCAGACCGGCTTCAAGCCGCAGCGTGTCGCGTGCGCCAAGTCCCACGGGTTTCACGCGGGCATCGCTCAGCAATGCCTCCCAGAATGCCTCTGTTTTCTCGGCATTGATGTAAAGCTCATAGCCCAGTTCGCCGGTGTAGCCCGTACGGCTGACGAGAAGCTCTTCGCCCTGCCAGCTGGCTTCACGAAAGCCGAAATAGCCAAGATCGTGAAAATTCTGTCCCAGCACGTTCTCCAGCACATCCAGGGATTTTGGCCCCTGCAAATCCACCTTGCCTGTGGCCTGGGAAATGTCGCTGAGACGTACTTCTTGCGGCAGGCGGCTGCGCAGCACCGCAAAATCCCCCACGGCACATGCGGCGTTGACCACGAGCATGAAGGCATCGGCATCAAAGCGATAGACAATGCAGTCATCGAGTACGCCGCCCTGCTCGTTGAGCAAAAAGCCGTAGCGGCATTTGCCCGCAGCCAGGGTTTGCAGATTGTGGCTGATGGCACGGGCAAGCGCCGTGTGTGCCCCTGGGCCTTCTATGCGAAATTCGCCCATATGACAAATGTCAAAAAGCCCGGCTTGGGCACGCGTATGCAGATGTTCGGCCAGAATGCCTTCATACTGTATGGGCATGAGCCAGCCGGCAAAGGGCGCCATTTTGGCCCCGTGAGCCGTGTGCCAGGCAGTGAGCGGTGTGTGCAATTTAGACATGCGACATCCTTTTTTAGGTCAACGACACGTTCAGGCCAAGGACATTTTGCGACACGCAAAAATGCAGGCGCGGGAAGCCGCCAGCAACACAGGAAAATAGCCGTTAGGCCGTGAAACTTCAAGCTGTATTCTCTGGGGCAATCGTCTCCTGCCCAGACGCTAGGCCAAAAAAGCGCCTGGCATTGGCACCGCAGCGCAGCCAGAGCGTAGCCACGTCTTCCCCTCGCGCTTCGGCCAGGGCGCGGGCGGTAAAAACGGTGAAGGCCGGCTCATTGCGTTTGCCACGCCAGGGCAGGGGAGCAAGGTACGGAGCGTCCGTTTCCAGCAAAAGACGGTCAGGGGGAATGAGTGCTACGGCCTCGCGCAGTTGGGCATTGGACTTGTACGTCACAGGCCCTGGTACGGAAATATGCCAGCCATTGCGTACGATGCGGCGGGCCATGTCCTTGCCCTGGCCAAAGCAGTGCCAGAGTAAGGGGAAACCTGCGAAGCCGGCGCTTTCCAGAATCATGAGCGTTTCTTCTTCGGCCTCGCGGCAATGGATGACCACGGGGCGTCCCAGTTCCCGTGCAAGGGCCAGTTGGTCGCGCAGGGCCTGATACTGGATTTCACGCGGGCAGTCATCCCAATAAAAGTCCAGACCGATTTCGCCCACGGCGCGCAAGCGTGGTTCGTTGGCAAAAGCGCTGCGCATGGCGGCAAGTCGGTCTGGCGTGCATGTCTGTCCGTCACAGGGATGGATGCCCAGAATAAAAAAGACTTCGGGATGCGCGGCAAACATCTGGCGTCTTACGGCAAAATCTTCTGGCCCCAGAAAGACATTGCCCACATGCTGCAATCCCACCTGTCGGGCGCGGGTCAGCACTTCCTCGCGATCGGCATCAAATTCCGCACCGTCGAGATGGCAATGGCTGTCCACGCCACCAAGCGGCAGGGCCAGCGTCAGAGGGTCAATACGTGCAGGAGTTTTTTTGGACATGACAACCTCCTGCTGCCTACAGTGCCGCCTGTCAAGGCAAAAGGCAAGTCCCGGAGATGAGCAGTTCTTTTGGCGATGGCATAGACAAAGAGTTGTCTAGTATCGACCATCGGGCGCAAGTGTAGGCTCGGGCGGACGGCGTTCTGCGTGGTATCGGATCTTGCTGGCCTGGCCGACGTTTGGTTGCAGCGCGACTGTGCCAATGGCTGTGAGGGGTACACAATGTCTTTATCACCATGCCTGCCTGGCCATCAGGCGACAGCAGCATTGGTTCTACAATCTCCATCCTAGCCCATCTGGGCTACCAAGGTTCTGACGTCAGCCAGAGGAATCCCCGTCATATCGCTAATATCTTGCAATGACAATCCTTTAGCGACCATGTTGGCAATGATTTTACATATTCCTTTCTTCTCACCTTTCTTCTCACCATCCCGGTATGCTTTCTGGAATGCTTCCTGATATGCTTCCTGGTATGCTTCCTGATATGCCTCCTTCCTCAAATATGCATCATGGGCAACTGCATCACGACGATCTTTTTCGACAACATCATAGGCGTAGCGAAGGTCGGCATTGGCCATACAATGTCTATCCTAGCCCATCTGGGCTACAAAGGTTCTGACGTCGGTCAAGGGAATCCCAGTCATGTCGCTAATGTCTTGAAATGACAATCCTTTTTCGACCATATTGGCAATGATTTTACATATTCCTTTCTTCTCACCCTTCTTCTCGCCATCCTGGAAACCCTTGGCTTGACCATCCTTCACACCATCCTGGTATGCTTCCTGGTATGCTTCCTGCCTCACATATGCATCATGGGCGACGGCATCACGACGATTTTTTTCCACGACATCATAGGCGTAGCGAAGGTCGGCATTGGCCATAAATACCTCCTCGGCTTTCAGAGCCCGGGCTATTTCGGGAACTTCTCTGGCAATGGATTGAAGTTCCTTCTCGTCAGTACTGGGTGAAAAATAGGCAAGCCATTTGTCGAGCAATGTGTCCTTTGGACATTGGCCCTGCTGGCGCTTCCATTTGGGCAGCTCAATAAAATGCATCTCAAACGTTTTTGACAGCCGGTTCTGCGGATACTTTTCATTGAGTATGGCAAAACTGTTGAAGAAATCCGGCACTT
>JAFTCE010000110.1 GCA_017454855.1 Desulfovibrio sp. | reverse complement strand
GTTTGAAACCTCCCCCTTTAGGGGGAAAAATGCTATTGACGGACGGCGAAGCCGATGGCATCCTTACCCGTAACCCCTTCCTTCAGGGAGGGGCAATCCGCACGGCTCCTATCCGCCGGTGACGGAGTCAGTCGGCGGATGGGGCCGACTGTGGATTGAAACATGGGGGTTTCTCCTTAAACGATGTTGAGAACGATTTCCACGAGCGCCGCGTACAGTGCATGTCTGCAAAGAGTACGGCTACGGATGGATCCGATAGGGATGGAAACTCTTGCGGGCGACAGGGTAAGGTAGAGCCGTGGAAGCATCCCCGTGCGTGCGCCCTGGCCTGCTGGCCAGAGCGCACGCTATGCGTCAGTTTTTGCTCGTGTCGTAATCGACGTAGCAGATATGTGTTTCTAAAAATTCTTCCAATCCGCGTTCACCGTCGTCGCCGCCAATGCCGGATTTACGCACACCCTGATGGAAACCCTGATAGGCTTCAAAATGCTCGCGGTTGACGTAGGTTTCGCCAAAGTGAATTTTATTCAACGCCTTCATCATGGTGTCGGTATTGGTCGTGTAAATGGAGGAAGTCAGACCGAATTCGCAGTCGTTGGCGCAGTCGATGGCCTCATCAAGGGTTTTGAAGGTGGTGATGGGCAAAACGGGACCAAAAATTTCCTTGTGAAATATCTGCATGGAGTGTCTACAGTTGGTCAGCACAGTGGGTTCGTAATAAAATCCCTTGCCATCCACGGTGGTCGGCTTGCCGCCGCATTGGACTTCGGCGCCCTCGGCAATGGCCTCCTTGACCATGCTGTCGATATTGCCCACATGGGCCTTGTTGATCATGGAACCCATATCCAGTTTTCGCTCGGGATCCTTGGCAGGATTGCCAAAGCGCGTGGCTTGCATACGCTTGATAATTTTGGCCGTGAATTCCTCGGCAATGCCCTCTTGAACGTAGACGCGTTCGGCACAGTTGCAGGCTTGCCCACCATTGACGATGCGTGATTGCCAAACCCATTCCACAGTCTTGTCCAGTTGGCAATCGTCCATGACGATGACCGGTGCCTTGCCTCCCAGTTCCAAGGAGACCTTGGTGATATTTTTGGCCGCTGCGGCCATGATTTTTTCGCCAGCGGCCACGCTGCCCGTCATGCTCACAAGATGCACCTTGGGGTTGGAGGCCAATGCCTGGCCCACGACCTGCCCCGAACCGGAGACAACATTGATCACGCCCTTGGGCAGTGAGCTTTGGGCCACAAGTTTGGCGAATTCATAACAGCCATTGGGCGTGTCGCTGGAGGGCTTGAGTACCACGGTATCCCCGGCTATAAGAGCGGGAGCGACCTTGCGTCCAATAAGAAAGAGGGGGAAATTCCAAGGCATGATGCCGGCCACGACGCCGATGGGCATTTTGTACAGAAAAATGTTCTCGTTCGGCCTGTCGCTGGGGATGATTTCCCCCTTAATGTGACGGGCCATGGCCGCAAAATAGCGGATATAGTCTGGCAAGAAACCTGCTTCGGCTTCGGACTGGGCCATGGTCTTGCCCACTTCTTCTGAATTCACCTTGGCAAAGAGACTGAGATTCTTGCGCACCAAGTCGGACAATTCCATGAGGTAGGCAGCGCGTTTGATGGGGGGAATCTCTGCCCACGATTTCTGCGCCTCGTACGCCGCATCTACGGCTTGCGCCACGTCCTCTTCCGTTGCCTTGGGCACCTGAGAAATGAGTTCCTCTGTAGCAGGGTTGAGTACGGGGATCATGTCCCTGTTACCGTTAGGCACAAATTCACCGTTGATGAACAGTTCATATGTCTGCATGGCTTTGCTCCTTGCTTGTAGGGCAGTATCGACCGTGTACTCTCTCTTATTCCCTTACGGAGCTTGCCCGCTGCTGTCAAGGGCATTGGCACGCTCTGAAGGTAGCTGCGATAGCCCAAACGTCTTGTCAAGATCGCCGCTTGGACGTACCCTGCGCCCAGATGCGCCTAAGGATAGCGCATACCATCCAAATCCGAAATTTTCCCTTTCGACACGGGGCAGCTATGCGAATTTTCCTGCTGGCCTTGTTGTGCATGACGCTTTTTGCTTCCAATTCCATTTTTTGCCGGATTGCGCTTGTTCGCTACGGCATGGATCCGTTGCAGTACACGGCGGCACGCGGATTTTCGGCTGTTTTGGCCCTGCTTGCCTTGAGCTGGCTGCACACAGCGTCCCCACACTGCAAGGACATGATCTGGCTGAAACAGACTTGGGCGCAAGGTTCCTGGCCTGCGGCCCTTGCGCTTTTTGCCTATATGGCCTTTTTTTCCTTTGCCTATGTCGGCATGTCAGCAGCCATGGGCACCTTGATTTTCAATGCAACCATTCAGGCAACAGTCCTGGGCTGGGGAGTATGGCACGGAACAAAGCTGCGTACATGGCAGATCGTGGGCATGGGTATCGTCATGGCCGGCTTGTGCGCCCTTGTCCTGCCGCAGGTGGAAACAGCCCCTCCCTTGGGAGCAACACTGCTGGGCATTGGCGTTGGTCTGTCCTGGGGCGCGTACTGCATCCTGGGTTTGCGTGTGCAGGATGCCGTTCTGGCCACGGCTGGCAATTTCTTCCGCAGCCTCCCCCTCATACTGCTGTCGGGAATCCTTGCCCTCAACACTGCGTTCATGACAGGGGGAGGTGTGCAGCTCCCTGCGCTACTGCACGCCTGCTGCGCCGGAATGCTGGCCACGGGATGCGGCTATGTCGTCTGGTATCTGGTCGTGCCACGCATGTCCCTGGTCACGAGTACCGTCATGCAATTGAGCGTCCCCATCATCACCGCGCTCTTGGGTGTGGTCTTTCTTAGCGAGTCCATAACCCTACATCTCGTGTTCTGTTCCGCATGCATCCTGGGCGGCATAGCCATCGTTGTCTTAGGCACAGGTCAAAGGTGATGCCGGGCAGGAATGCAGCGGCGGGAGCGGCGTGACTGCAAAAAGATTCATGACCCGTGACGCTGCACGGCCTGACTTTGACGGACTGGCCGCGCATGTGTATGTTGGCCTTGTTTGCAGAGAAGACGCCGACAGGCAGGTTCCCTGCCAAAAGCAGACATCAGGTGAATAGCATGATCAGGAAGCTCCTCTTCATCCCCGTGCTGATCCTCTTGCACACTGTATGGGCTTGTGGTCCCAGGGACATCGGCACGGGAACGTCTTCGGACACATACAGCCAGCCTCAGGGCGTCAGCGTTGAGGATCGTCTGCGCTATCCCGTTTACGGCGCTAGCAATACGCAGCGTATGCTCTATTGGCACAACCGTCCCGAAGTCATGGAACGGGTACAGACCTGGCAGCGCATGCAGTTCGCGCGACAGGCTGGACAGGCCGTGGATCCGTCCGATCCGCAATATCGCGCCGTACCCAAAGAACGCAGTCCGTTCAGGCAATAACGCACAGACTGTCCCCTATACCGCGCCGCAGGAAAGGATATTTTGATGACCTACCCCATGATTGATCCCGTGGCTCTGACCCTAGGGCCTTTGCAGCTACGCTGGTACGGACTCATGTACATGGTCGGCTTTGTGCTGGGCTGGATACTGGGGCGCTGGCGCGCCACACGTCCCGGATCGGGGTGGACCGCGCTGGAGGTTGACGATCTCCTGACCTGTGTGATGATCGGCATCATCATCGGCGGCAGGTTGGGCTATGTGCTGTTTTACGACCTGCCCGCATACCTGGCGGATCCAATGGAAATCCTGCGCATCTGGAATGGCGGCATGTCCTTTCATGGCGGCCTGCTCGGCGTGGTGGGGGCCTTTTGGTATTTTGCACACACACGGCGCAGATCCTTTCTCGAAGTGGCGGACTTTGTGGCCCCGCTCATCCCCCAGGGATTGTTCTTCGGACGCTTGGGCAATTTCATCAATGCGGAACTCTGGGGCAAGACCAGCACTTTGCCCTGGGCCATGGTCTTTCCCGGCGCCGGACCGGAACCACGCCATCCTTCACAATTGTACGAAGCCCTGCTGGAGGGCCTGGTTCTGTTTTTGCTGCTGTGGATTTTTTCGGCCAAAAAACGCGCACCAGGCGCGGTTGCCGGTCTTTTTGCCGTGGGTTATGCCTGTTTTCGCTTTGCAGTAGAATTTGTGCGCCTGCCCGACGCCCACCTGGGCTACCTGGCTTTCGGCTGGCTGACCATGGGACAGCTATTGTGCCTGCCCCTGCTGCTGATCGGACTGTGGCTGTTATTCCGCCCCCAGGCCCAGGGCAATGGTTCTGTGGAGAGCAAGGTCAAGAAAACCCACCGAGCAGGGCATCGACACTGAACTCGGTGGGCCACTTCCTGTCTTGCCAGCCTGACGCTATGCTCCAGCCGTGACAGGAATCATTGACAGTTGCGCGCTTTTTTGTGAAGGTGACCGCCATTCAGGCAGCGCACAGGGAGGGGTTCATAATGGCCAAGGAAGAATCTATTGAAGTTGACGGCGTGGTGCAGGAAGCCCTGCCCAACGCCATGTTTCGCGTGGAACTGGAAAACGGACATGAGGTGCTGGCCCATATTTCCGGCAAGATGCGCAAGTTTTATATCCGCATTCTTCCCGGCGATCGCGTTAAGGTGGAACTCTCACCTTACGATTTTTCTCGCGGACGCATTACCTACCGCATGAAATAGGCAGGCGCAGGGGCAAAACGATCGCCTCTACCGTCCGGCCTTCATGGCCTTCTTGCGGGCGTACATATCCTTGTCCGCCCTTTTGAAGACACTTGCCACGCTGTCATCCAGGGCAGGGTCGAAGATGGCTATACCTATGGCCGCTGAAACCTTTTCCCACGGCTTCAGCTTGGCATCGTTGCACAAGTCCTCCAAGATGGCATTGAACTGATTCGACAGCGCCTGCACATTTTCCAGGTCACTGTGTTCGAGGATGACGGCAAACTCGTCGCCGCCCACGCGGTAGACAGGCGAATGCTTGAACACGGTACACACAATGCGGCAAAGTTTCTTGATAGAGACATTGCCCTGCTCGTGGCCGTAAAGGTCGTTGATCTGTTTGAGATGATTCTGGTCGATGACTGCGATGCCGAAGCATGCACTCTTGTCTTCAATGGCCCACTCCAGGCGTTTGCTTTCCTTGTCATAAGCCATCTTGTTCCGAATGTCCGTGAGCGCGTCCTTGTTGGCCAGGGCATGTAAGGCATCGGCGCGTTCCTTTTCCCTGACAAGGGCAAAGCTGGCGTCCTTGAGGCGCTTCATGTAGTTTTCAATCTCCAAGATCATGGCCGCCGTCTGCATGGAAAGGGCGGATATTTCGTCCTTACCCATGGCAATGCCTTCAATGGCCGCCACGATGCCGGGAT
Source organism: Desulfovibrio sp. (assembly GCA_017454855.1). Lineage (GTDB taxonomy): Bacteria > Desulfobacterota > Desulfovibrionia > Desulfovibrionales > Desulfovibrionaceae > Desulfovibrio. Next base: position 4,614 of record JAFTCE010000110.1, on the reverse strand, counting down.
CCTTGCTTTCCGCGTACTGCCGGACGCTGGCCTGCAGACGTTCCAACTTGCGGATGTATTTTCTGTAAATGAAGAGGAGCAGGACGGCCATACATGCGACCAGCACGACGCCGATGCCGATCGTCTGAATCAGGGCATTCCTGAGTATTGCCGCATCCACGTCGGCGATGTCGATTTCCGTGCCAATGACGCCTGTCTTTTCTCCGTCCAGGTGGACAGCCGTGTAATAAGCATAGGTCTTGCCGAATTGGTTGTCATAGGTATCATAGCCCATGGCCGCGCTGCCGCTGTTCCATGCCTGCCACATTTTCTGATGTTCTTCCAGAGGTTCGAGGACTTCTGTGCAAAGATTAATGCACTTCATGCCGTCAATGATCTTCTCCTCACGCACGGCATCAATGACCCAGTACATGTGCAGAGGCTTGGGCGAAGGCATGAGATAATAGGCATAATGAATGCCAAAATCTCGGGGTACGCTTTCGAAAATGGCCAGCCATTTTCTGTGCATGTAGATGGCACAGGCCATCTGACATTCCTCATCCATGTCCGAAAAACGCAGGTCAACGCCCAGGGTTTTGCCAGGGTATCTGGACTGAAAGAACTTCTCAAATGCCTCCCAAAAGGGCTTCCAGTTGCCGTCATAGTCCAGGGGCACACGGATGTCGTCCTTGTGGCGTACGAAGTAGCGTGTGAAGTCGGCAAAGAGCTGACCTTCTGCCCTGACAAGATTTTCCAGGTGTCGGGCGATGTGTACAAGCCTTTTTTCGCACTGCGTTTTATAGATGGCCCTCTGGCTGATGTAGGCGCTGATGCCGCTCAGGGACAGGGCCACGAAAAGGAAGAGCGTGAAGACAATGGCAAATTTAACGAGCAGACTGTCCGCCTTGTTGTCCATGATGACCTCTGATGGAGATATTGCGGCTTTCTCGCGGAAATCTGTGAAAGCTGTGTACACATGCCATGCAGACAACAACAAAAGGGATATAGCTACTCTTGAAGGGAAATTCAATGGCGCGCACACCAGCCGCGCCCCCCGGATGCACCGAGGGGCGGCTTTGTGTACGGCTGAGCCTTGGCTGCGGCGAGAGATGTTCAACTCCGCAATGCCTGATCCAGGTCGGCAAGGATGTCATCAATATGTTCGATGCCCACGGAAAGCCGCACGGTATTGGGAAAGATGCCGCTGGCCGCAAGTTCCTGGGCAGAAAGCTGGGCATGGGTGGTGGATGCCGGATGGATAGCCAGGGATTTCACGTCGGCCACATTGGCCAGCAGGGAGAAGATGCGCAAGCGGTCAATGACATTGCGCGCTTGCGCCGCTCCGCCGCGCACTTCAAAGGTAAAGATACTCCCCGCCCCATGGGGGAAATAGCGCTGGTACAGGGCATGTCCCAGGCTGTCTGCCAGGCTGGGATGGTTGACGCGTTCCACCTTGGGATGAGTACGCAGGAAATCCACGACGGCCAAGGCATTTTGCACATGCCGATCCACGCGCAGAGACAGGGTTTCCAGCCCCTGCAAGAGGAGAAAAGCCGAAAATGGAGACAGCGTGGCCCCCATGTCTCGCAGTAATATGGCGCGCGCCCGTGTGGCAAAGGCTGCCGAACCAGCTACATCTGCAAAGCTCAATCCGTGATAGCTCGAATCAGGGCTTGTCAGTTGCGGAAACTTTCCGCTGGCCCGCCAGTCAAAGCTGCCACCGTCCACGATGACGCCGCCCATTACGGCGCCGTGTCCGCCCAAAAACTTGGTGGCCGAGTGTACAACAATATCCGCCCCGTACTCCAAGGGACGGAGCAACCAAGGCGTGGCAAAGGTATTGTCAACCACCAACGGAATACCATACGCATGTGCCAGTCGGGCCAGGGCCGAATAATCGACGGGATTGCTGTGGGGATTGCCCAAGCTCTCCACAAAAATGGCCCGCGTGGCCGGGGTAATGGCCTGTTCGTAGCCGTCCAAGTCTTCCGGTTCCACAAAGGTCGTCGTAATTCCCCAGGTCGGGAAGGTGTGGGCCAGCAGATTGTAGGTGCCGCCATAGATCGTCTTTTCGGCCACGATATGATCGCCGGCTCTGGCCAGATTCTGGAGGGCATAGGTCACGGCCGCCGCACCGCTGGCCGTAGCCAGGGCGGCCACGCCGCCTTCCAGCGCCGCGACACGCTGCTCGAAGACATCCTGGGTGGGATTGGTCAGACGGCTGTAGATGTTGCCTGCTTCGCGCAGGTTGAAGCGCGCCTCCGCGTGTTCGCAATTGTTGAACACATAGGACGTGGTCTGGTAGATGGGCACGGCGCGGGCTCCGGTGGACGGATCGGGGTATTCCTGCCCGGCGTGGACCTGGAGTGTCTCAAAATGCAGTTTGTCAGTCATGACTCTGCCCTCCTGCGCTGTCTGTCGACGCCGATGCTGCCTGCTGCCAGTACCAGCGGCATTCGCCCAACTTGGCGAAGAGTTCCGAGGATACGTAGCGTTCTCCGGCATCCGGCAAAATCACTGCGATGACCTTGCCTGCCATTTCCGACAGGGCTGCCAGCCTGCAGGCCACGGCCACTGCCGCACCCGAAGATATGCCAGCCAAGATGCCTTCCTCTCTGGCGAGACGTCTGGCAAAGTCCATGGCCTCGTCGTCCGTGACCGTTTCCACCCGATCCACAAGAGAGATATCCAGCGTTTCGGGAATGAAGCCTGGCCCGATGCCCTGAATCTTGTGCGGCCCCGGGCACAGAGGCTGACCCGCCAAATGCTGTGTCAGCACAGCGCTCGCTGCCGGTTCCACGGCCACGGTGACGATGGGGACATGCTGCGTCCACTTGAAATACCGGGCAATGCCGGTCAGCGTACCCCCTGTACCCACGCCCGCCACTAGCACGTCCACGCGACCGTCCGTATCGTTCCAGAGTTCTGGCCCTGTCGTTGCCTCGTGGATCGCTGGATTGGCGGGATTTTTAAACTGCTGCGGCATGTAATACATGTCCGGCGCACGTGCCACAAGCTCTTCCGCATGCCGAATGGCTCCGGCCATGCCCTCTGAACCCGGCGTCAGCAGCACGTCAGCGCCCAGCATGCGCAGAACTCGCCGCCGTTCAATGCTCATGGTCTCCGGCATGGTCAGCAGGCATTTGTAGCCTAGCACGGCGGCAGCAAAGGCAAGTCCTATGCCCGTGTTGCCGCTGGTCGGTTCCACGATGGTCATGCCCGGCCTGAGGGCACTGCGTTGCACCGCATCCTCCAACATGGCCGCCCCCACGCGATCCTTAACGGAATAGGCGGGATTGCGTCCTTCGATCTTCGCCAAAACCGTGGCTTTGCTTCCGGCCATGCCGTGTAGACGCACAAGCGGCGTGCGCCCAATGGCCTGGATACTGTCATCAAAGATTTTCGCCATGATTGTCCCCTTTTTCAATGTACTGGCTTGACCGTTGCACAAGCGATTTGCCAGAACACTGTGCATTTGCGATGGCTGTGCAAGGCACATAATATAGTAATTTACTATAAATTATGGACAATCTATAGCATGCTACTGTGTTGAAGGCAACAACATTTTGCGCGGAATCAATCGGGGGATGGAGCCGACTGAGGATAGAAACATGGCCTGCAAGAAAGGCAAAAAAAAGGACTCCCAGAAGGGAGTCCGTTGCGCGCCGCATCTCTGCCCTGCGCGGCGTCAACCCGCTGCAGCGGCCTTTTCGCGGCAGTCGGCACAGATGCCGTAGAGATTGTGTACATGTCCGCGCAGACGGAAGCCATATCTTTCAGCCAGTTCTTTCTGAATGCTTTCTATGCGTTCGTCGCATATTTCCACAATCTTGCCGCATTCCAAACAGACAAGGTGATCGTGGTGCTTGGAAGGTCTGGCAATTTCGTAGCGCGTTATGCCGTCGGAAAAATGTATTTCCATAGCCAAGCCGGCATCGCAGAGCAATTTGAGCGTCCGGTACACGGTAGTCTGTCCGATGCCAGCATCGCGCTGTGAAATGTGCTGATAAAATTCTTCCAGGGAATGATGGCCGGGCAAGTCAAAAAAAGCCTCGGCGATGCTGCGCCGCTGTTGGGTGATATTCAGTCCCTTACGGCCCATGAACTCCAAAAATTCTGTCACTTGCGTGCGGTTCTCTTGCGTGGTCATGATACGGTCTCCGTAGATGTATTCTATTGCAAGATTGCCGAGCTGCCAAGCCTGAAAAAGATTTTCAGCGTATTTTTTCCCACGCAATATCTGACGAATTTCTTAAGGGCAAAAGGGAATGTCCCGCACAGTGGAGAAATACGCAAATTTGGGCATTGATCATCGGTAAACGAATGTCCGATCTCCTTAGGGGGGACATTGAAGCATCTGCGCCAGGTGTCCAGTAAAACGCCTAAGGCTTGATATAGGCGAATCCGGCACGCTGCAGGCGCACGATTTCCACCAGTCCGGCGGGAACGACTTCGCACCCCGGCCAGAGCGAATCTGCGTCCATATCGTTGGCCGCCAAGGCGTTGGCACAGAGCAAAATGCGCAAGCCCTTTGCCTGCAATGGTGCCGCCAGGCTAGCGCCCTCAGTGTTGGCCTTGCTAAAGTGGCGTACGCCAGGCCCGTTGGCGACGATGACCAGTTGAAAGTGTTCGCCG
>JAFTCE010000109.1 GCA_017454855.1 Desulfovibrio sp. | reverse complement strand
CGTTGAAATTTAGGGCCAGGCCCTTGCGCACATGCGCACCTTGCGCAGCAGGCAGCCGCGTGGAATACCTACGCCGCGCAACGCCAGAACAGCGCATCAATGGAGCGTCGCCGCGTATTCAGCCAAAGACGCTACCACGATACGATTGAAAAGTTCTATGGCCAGCAACACCACCACCGGAGAAAAATCCATGCCGCTGGTATAGGTAAAGGGCAGCCACTTGCGTACCTGGTAAAATACCGGTTCCGTCATGGTGCGCAAGGCCCTGACGACGGGGTTATAGGGGTCAGGCCGCACCCACGTCAGCACTGCCGCAATAATGACTATCCAGAAATAGAGATTCAACAGCCCACCCAACACCATGGCCACGGCGCTGAGCGTATTGGCAAGCACTATCATGTGTCCTCCATCGAGGATTTCGTCACGCTGCGGCACATGCGACTTCGTTCACCGGCGCACAACCGGTGGCAGGCTGTCGGCAAGCGCCGCGAGCAGTTCATCAAAATTTTTGGCGTTGATCTGCCCTCGCAAATCACTGTCGCCCATGGCGGCAAAGACCAGCCCGGCCCCCTCAGCAGTCTTCTTGTCGTGATCACTATCACCGACAAAAAGCACGCTTGCAGGGGCACAGCCCCAAGCCTCGCAAATGCGCACAGCCCCTTCGGGAGAAGGCTTAGGTTCCGCCGTGTCCGACGCGATCACCGGACTAAAATAGGAGGGCAGGGAAAAAATGTCCAGAACCGTTTGTATGCCATGCAAGGTGCGGTTGGTATGCACGGCCATGCGCACTGCTCTGTTCCACAATTCCTGCACAAAGTCCCTGAAGCCTGGCCGCAGACGCAGCAGGGGCACGATATCGCGATCATAAATGACACAATGGGAAATAACATACGCAATCTGCCCGTGCAGATGCGGGGGCACGATATGCAACAGGGCTTGCATGCCCGTGGCCATGAAACTGTACCGCTCCTGCTCGGGCGTCATGGGTGGCAGTCCGAAATACGCAAGCACCCTATTGTAAAAAATGTTGTTCGCTTCGCGCGAATCAATCATCACGCCGTCGCAGTCAAAGACCACGCCGCCGAGACCGTGAGGAAAGAACACGCCACTCATGCCTTGCGCCTCCATCCAATCCACACCCGCTCGGCATCCAGGAAAGCAAGACCGCTGGGGCGCGTGCGGCCCAACACCTTCCAGCCCGGTGTCCTGGCCTCCAGGGTAACCGCCTGGTCGGCATTAGCCAAAAAGGGCAACCATTGCTCTGCGCGCTCGAAATCCAGAGCGTCGACGACATCTTCCAGCATGGGAGGTTCCATGGCGATCACGGCCCGCAGCGGGAGAAATTGCAAGGCATTGCCGACAATAGCACGCCACGAAGGAATCAGACTGGCATCCAAAGAGATGGGCGTATCCAGCCGCACCAGATCTGCCGTCAGTGCCTGCGCCACCCCGTCCTTCAGGGGAGGATCGTCCGCCTGCCCCAAGGCCGCCGTCAGATCCTTACTGCTGGCAGCAAAACGCGCCGCCAATGCAGCAAGTTCCTGCAGACGCTCCTCCTGCTGCCAGGCCCAGAGCAACATTTTTTGCGCCTGCTGGCGTGCCAGCTCGTCCCTACGGCTTCTCTCTGCCGCCCGTGCAGCCTCCACATTGCCATGCGCCGCTGCAAGGCCCTCAAGCAAGGCCCGCTCCGAAGCGCTGCACATGGCCGTGGCATTGCCCGTCACAGCGACTTCCACGGGCAGGCCGGACAGCGCCGTCTCGCCCATACTCCGCAGATCTTCCGCGCAGGCGACCGCTTCGTTGGGAGAAAAAGGATAGTCAGCAGGACACAACCAGCCCTTCGCAGGCGCATCCGGCAAGCCCGGCCACAAACGCAGGGCATTCCACTGTGGCCCGTCGGTTTCCGATACGGGGCCGTGCAGCCACGGCAAAGCAACAAGGAGAGGTACGTTCATGGACACTCCGCAGGACGCTTCATCAAAAAAGCATAGCCCGTGACATGCCAGAGTGCAAGCCACGATCGCCGCCGAAAATACCTGTCCACGGGCTAGAGGACAACCCCGCGAAACGCATATCCTGTGTCGGAGAGAGCCTTGGCCCATTCGGCATCGCTGATGTCACGGCTCAACTGCACGGAGACAGTGCCCGTGGCGTGATCGGCCCGGACTGACAGCACCCCATCCAAAGCCTCCAATGCCTTGGTAACATGCGCTTCACAGTTACCGCACATCATGCCCTCAACGGCCAAGGTTTTTGCCTTTGTGTCTCCGGCGTGTCGTGGAGACTGGCCCGCTGCCGTTGAGCTGAACTTCGTAATCACTGCCCTGCGTGGCTCTGTTCCGCCGCAACCACAGCCGGATTTGTCACGCCGACCGCCGCCTTCGCAGCACGAGCATGTGCCGCTTTTGACAGAACGGTACATGCGCCGCACAAAATAGCCCACGGCAGCCGCAACGCAGAGCATGACAATCAACAATTGCATATCCATACCGCCTATCCTCGCAAAATTTTTGCAGCAGTATCTTTATCAACGAATTGTAACCATTTCAGAGCGCATGTCCAGATGCCGCAGTCCTAACACGGCATATGCTTCAGATTCACGAAAGAGTGCAAGCGCCAAGCGTCCCTGGCTGGATGGAATTTCTCTTTTGGGGAATGCGCATCTTGCCGTCTCTGCCAAGCATGCGTATAAGGATGCCTGCGCAAGCATTTTTTCACGATCACATCGGGATTCGTCGGTTCTGAACAAGGAGTTTGCCCTATGGAACAAGGTACCATACGCTTGAAAACAGGCCTCGCCGAAATGCTCAAGGGTGGCGTCATCATGGATGTCACCACGCCCGAGCAGGCCAAAATCGCAGAAGCTGCAGGGGCTTGCGCCGTCATGGCTCTGGAACGTGTTCCGGCTGACATCCGCGCCGCCGGGGGCGTTGCCCGCATGGCAGACCCCACCATTGTCAAGAAAATCATGGACACGGTCAGCATCCCCGTCATGGCCAAGGCCCGCATTGGCCATTTTGTGGAAGCCCGCATCCTGGAAGCCATGGGCGTGGACTACATTGACGAAAGCGAAGTCCTCACGCCTGCCGACGACAAATACCATATTGATAAACGCGATTTCACCGTACCCTTTGTCTGCGGCTGCCGCAATCTGGGCGAAGCCCTGCGCCGCATTGCCGAGGGTGCTGCCATGATCCGCACCAAGGGAGAACCAGGCACCGGCAACGTGGTCGAGGCCGTGCGCCATTGCCGTCAGGTCATGGATGAAATCCGCCAGCTCTGCGCCCTGCCAGACGCCGAAGTGCCCAACTTCGCCAAGGAGGCTGGGGCTCCGCTGGAAGTCTGCCTCGCCGTGCGCAAGGAAGGCCGTCTGCCCGTGGTCAACTTCGCCGCCGGTGGCATTGCCACTCCGGCCGACGCTGCCATGATGATGCATTTGGGCTGCGACGGCGTCTTTGTCGGTTCCGGAATTTTCAAATCCGGCGATCCAGCCAAACGCGCCAAGGCCATCGTGCAGGCCGTGACCCACTATAAGGATTATACCATGCTGGCGGAAATCTCACGCGACCTCGGCGAAGCCATGGTAGGCATCGACATTTCCACCATTCCTGCGGGCGAACGTATGCAGGAGCGGGGCTGGTAATGGCTAGATGCGTGGGCGTTTTGGCCCTGCAAGGAGCCTTCCGTGAACATATGACGGCTCTTGCCCGCCTGGGTGTCGCCGCCCGTGAAGTACGCAAGCTCCAGGATATGGATGCGGTGGATGCCCTGATCATTCCCGGCGGAGAAAGCACCACCATAGGCAAATTGCTCATTGACGGGGGCATGCTGGATCCCTTGCGCAAGCGCATTACAGCGGGCATGCCCGTGTACGGTAGCTGCGCCGGTCTCATCCTGCTCTGCCGCAATATTGAGGATTCGGAGCAGCCGCGCCTTGGCGTGTTGGATGCCACAGTGCGACGCAATGCCTTTGGTCGGCAGGTGGACAGCTTCGAGACCGAACTCTCCATGCCCGTACTCGGCGTCGAACCCGTGTCGGCAGTGTTTATTCGTGCCCCCGTCCTCACCAGCGTGGGGGACAACGTCACGGTGCTGGCGCAGATCAACGGCCAGGCCGTGGCCGTACGCCAGGACAATGTCCTGGCAACATCCTTCCACCCTGAACTGACGACTGACAGCCGTATCCACAGCTACTTCCTGACCTTCACCGTCTGACCCGCAAACAAAGAGCGCCACGCCCCGGAACAGGGCGTGGCGCAGGCCAGGCAGTTCACGGGGAACGGCGCTCTCCTCAACATTGGGCAAGCATCGTCCCCTTGCACAATATCCGAATTTTAAAATTCAAGACCAAAGCTCACTCCACCAGTCAAGGAGGATGAAGCTGTGCGCAAGGTTTCCCCGCCCACGCTCACTTGGGCGAAGAAGCCGCTCTTGTGTTTGAGTTCTAGGCTACCCTGCAACAAGAGCGCATCCCGGCCAACGAGATCGCTTTCCGATTCAAAACTGTGTCCACCGTAGGAACGAAAGGAAGCTTCCGTTCGCATGGCGCCGTCCAGTATTTCGTGACGCCAGGCAGCCAGGCCATGCAAAGAAAGGGTTGTCCCATTGGCTATATCCGACTGATACCCAAGGCGTGCGCCCAAGGCGCTCTGCAGCGATTGGTAGTTTGTGGCGTCAAGATGCAAACGCGTGGCCTTGCCGTCAGATTCGGAAATTTCGGGACGATGCATGCAGGCATATTCCAGCCAAAGCAGAGGGCCAGCCTTGAACACGCCTTGCCCCAGGGCAAAACTGAAATCCTTCCCTGCCCCCAGCAAGAGAGAACCAGCAGGGGCTGTCCAACGGCTTTCATTGTGGCGGGCATAGTCGCCGAAGGCCACATGTCTCGTCATAACGCTGTCTTCAAGGCCAATTCTTGCCAAACCGGTCACATAGGCTCCATCCCAATTGTGCGGCGCATACAATGCCTGCCCGCCCAAAAAGGCAGCGTTGATCCACGATTTCGCATCATGATCGCCGTCAATTCTGATGCGTCTGCTGGAAAAACCCAGATGCAATCCCACGGTTAGCCCTGTGTCGTAGGTCAGATCAGCGCCACCAAGGAAATTGATGCCCTGGCTATTCCAGCCGGCAGTGCTGCCATGATTTTGCTGCGAGGACGTACTGCCCAAGAAAGAACCCCAGGCAGTCCAACGACCAGAAGCAAGGGATTGCCCATTGGATGCTGCGCCATTGCTGCTGCCCACAGCGCTGGGCACATGTGCCAGCATGCGGTTCAAGAGGACAACGTTGAAATCATTTTGCTGTCTGAGCGATGTTCTTGCTGCTGCATCGTAGGCTTCTGGACCAAGCTGGTTTAATGCCTGGCCGATGCCACGGCCATCCAAAGACCAGTCAAGTTCGGTAAGAAGATTTTGCATGTCCCCGCGGGCGTCATCGGCAATATCCGCCAGGGCCTTACCCGCTCCGGATGCACCGGCATTATCTGCAAAACGGCTGTAGGCATCGCTCGCCCGAGTGACTGTCACGACGGGCTGTCCATTGTTCGCCGGAATGGCCGCCAGAGCGCCGACAGCTTCAGATGCGGCAGCGCTGTTTGCCAACAAACCGCTTGTAGTGGCCGTGGCTGTGGAATCCGTGGCCGTGGAGACAACGCTGAACTGCAATGTGGGGGACTGATTAGCCCCCAGGGCGAAGGCGCTAAACCGACCGGAGACCCGACCGGAAAATGGGGAGGCTTTCAGCGTAATGGCCTTGTTGTTGGGATAAAAGCTCTTCTCCGGTCGCAGAGCCCAGGTGCCAGCGACTCTAGCATTTTGGGTCTTGACAGTGGCCAGGGTTCCATCCGACCAAAATCCTGTCTCCAGAGTGGCGTTGGCATCGTTGACAAAGGTGTTGGCCACAGTGGCCGTCTGCCCTTGTCTGTTGAGACCCTGGAGGGACAAGTATCCTCTGTTTTCCAGGGAATACACATCCACAGTGCCCGTCACATCGAGCCTGCCCCCCACGACTTTCATGTCAATGCTCTCCGATCCGGAGATGCTGCCGTCAAGTTCCATGTCGAAATCGTCGGCCACTGCGGAAGATGCCGTGCCATCGCTGTTGGCCTGATAGCCAAATGTCAAACTGGTGTGCATATCCGATTTGGCACCCCTGTACTGCACAAGCTCATCTTCCGGATCCCACTCCGAGACAATGTCTCCCTGCACATTGGCCCCTTTGAGGATATTGATGTTCTGCACAAAGGCATTGTCGGAAATGTAAATAGCGGCTTTTTCCCCCATGAGGTCAGCGCTCACGTCAAACTGTTTCACTAGCGGGCCATTGAGATTGTAGCGGAAGCCAGCGTCGTCCCAGATACTGATTCTGCTGTTTTCCCCATCTTTTGTGAGGATCCAGGAGCCACGGTACTCACTGTGATCGCCGCACAAATTGTGGCCGAAGTCAAAGCGAGCGCCAATGCCCCCGGCGCCCCGAGCCACAAGATTCCCCTGGCTGACAATCTGATGGTTTTTCCCGTAGGCGACCAGGAGCGCCGTGCCATTTTCACCATCGGCAGCCACATTGATCCCTTGGGGCAAGCGCAACATATTGTCCGAGCCGTCAATGCGGATGCCCACTGCCGCCTCCCCACCGGCCAGGAGGTCCTTGGCCTGGGTCACGTCATTGTTTTTGCCATAAATGTGCAGGCCTACCCCCAGGGTGGCCGTGTTGGCCTGCCCTTCCAGGTAGGCTGTGCCCTGGGCATTGCGGGCAAAATAGCCGTCCGTGTTGATCAACGTCTGACCATTTCCAAAGATAGTTTTGCCGTAGAAATTCTTGCGGTCGATCTTGTAGCCAATATCCTGCAAAATGGCCAATTCCGCTTCCATGAAGGTGTTATAGTTGCGGTAGGACTGATGACTCATCAGTGAGTGTTCCAGCTCAATGTGAGACAAATCTGGCGTGATCGCCTTTGTTTCACTGTTGGTTTCCGATCCTTGGATGCGTATGCCGTCATCATTGCCCATGACCTCCTGCACATGCGCGCCGTGAAAGTTCACCCCGCTCCTGGTCTCTTTGCCGACATAAAATACGCCGGTGCCTGCCTTGCCGGGATCAAGGGGAGTCACTTTCATGCCAGGCTGCAGTTTTGTGCCGTATTTGTCCACCAGATGTGACCCGAACACCGAGAGATCTTTGCTTCTTTTCTCAAAGGAAACATCCGTGAGTACACCCAAGGCATGGGCGATCTCATGGTAAATTGTACCCATAAAATCATTGTTGTTGGGAAGCACGGAATACGGAAGGCCATTCCTGGCCCCCTTCAAAATCCCGATATCCATGAAGCCTTCCTCTTGCGAGCTGATGCCGTCAATAATATGTTTCTGCACTGTGAACATGTAGACATCGTCATCGGACGCTCCACTCCCGCAATGTGCGTTATCCTCATCGTTTGTAGTGACAACAGTAAAATAGACGGCCTCGTTATTTTTCGCGCCTGGAGACAAAACTTCCGCCCAGAGCTGACCGGCGCGGGCCACGTCTCTTTTCTGGGCGGGCGACAATGTCCATGGAGAAACCTTCTTGGGGTCGGACGGAAAAAACTCTCCCTTGTCGGCAAATTCAAATTCAAAGAAGTCCTTGGCATCGGCAGTCTGGCTGTACATGGTGGTAAATGCCTGGGCGTAAGAAAAAGCAAAGAGCAAGCCCAGACCCAAAATTGCGGAAACCAAAAATTTTCTGCAATGCCCAAGGGCACGCTCCGTTTTTATGGACATAGGTCATCCTTTATTTGAAGTGACATGGGCACGCCTGGCAAAACGGTTGCAGGCGTGTCCCAAAGAATGGAGGCTGACGCCTCCCCTGGCAGTCATGGGCGAAGGAGCATCGCGTCAGCGCATATCACCAATATTCTGCAGTGCCGTTACGGCGAAGCCTGATGTTGGAAATTTGCATCAAGTTGAAGTCCTCATAAATCGTTTCATTGCCTTTGTCGTCCACGATGCGCATATCCCACATCTTGACGCCACGAAAACTGCGGTCAAACGAGATGTCGATGCTTTCCCCTGAAGGCAGGCAGTACTTGTCATTTCTCAACAAGTCTTCCTGCCAATCCCTAGCATTGTCGGGAGAGATGTACACGTCGCAAATAGGCCGACCAGTATCGTTGACGAGCGTAAAATCCTGCTGACCTGCTTGAGACAGGGAGATCGTTCCCAGCATGAGGGCCAGGGTGAAAACAATAATCTTGCGCATGATTCCTCCTGTGCGGTTAGTGAATGCTGTGCATGACGCCTGCCATACGTAAAAAACGCGATGCCCTTTTTCCTGCGACACGGGGACATGCCGCAAAACGCCAAAAAGCCATATGCCGAGATGTTCAGCATAGGGCTTTTTTCTTTCCTCGTCCTATCCCTTGGGGAAGCAAAAGGCGCGACAAATCACAGGGTTGTCATTTACATAGCTGACGTCCCCTGTGTATGTGTGTGTGCGAAATTCATACCAAGTTCTTTGTAGTAACTCTGTTTAATGTATGATTTTTTAGTTCACAAGAAGCACCATGTCAAACATTGTGTCTACAAAGCCAAGTAAAATGGTATACATATATGCGCAACGGGAGAGAATCATCCCTAGGCATCCGATTTTCCGATGCGGCACACGCGGCTCACACGGCGCAAATACACCTTGCGCTTGTCCAGGTAGAAAGCCAGTGGTCGGGCAAAGTCCGGGCCAAGGATGCCATTGACCAAAAGCTGGCTTATTTCGCGTTCACGGGTAAGCACGAGTTGTGAACGTGCCAGCACGCTGCGATCGGCCTCGGGCATGGTGCGCAAGAGCTGGCGGAAGGCGTCCTGGGCCCGCGGCTGATAAAACCACATGTACATCAAGTCCAGGGCATGGACGATAAAGGCACGCTCCAATTCCTTGCCGCGCAGCCCACCGCTGTCTTTCAAGCCACCGCTGCGAGACAACTTCACCAATGCCTCTTCATCGGGGAAGAGCAATTCCAGATGCGTATAGCAGTCAAACAGGCCAGCCAGCTTGTTTTTATAGTCCCAACGGCGCATGCGCAGATTTTCCTGACTATCGGCATAGCCCTCAATGACGGAGGCCACCGAATCCGAAGCCATCTTGGAAATGATCGCCGCTGCAGGCACGAGGTAGAAGGCAGGATCAACCACTCCCCACAGATCGGCCAATCTGTACAACAGCACGTTGTACAGATTGGCCACGGGAATGGCCAACGCGCTGCGCACCAGGGCGCCGGCGGATGTGCGCCAGGGAAAGCCCAAGAGCGCATTGCGGCAGCAGAGATAGACGGCATTGATGAAACTCAGCGCGCCGAAGACGATCCACGGACTCTCGGCAGTGGAAATCCCTAGGGTCTGCTGCAAGAGGCCGACGCGCACCAAGCCCTCCAAAAGCAAGACGGAAAAGCCCGTAAACATGAGCGAATTGCTCAACCGGCTGACATTAATCTGGTCTTTCCAGTGAATAAGCGCCCCGGTCGAAGCGCCGCGTGCCGCCACTACGGTCTGCGCCACCGTGCGCACACCATTGATACCAAACCAAATGAACGATCCGAACCAGGCCAGGAACCACCAGTTCTGGGTGTACATAAACGTAAGGAATGCCGGCAAGAAGCCCAGCAAGACCTTGAAATAATTTGCTCCTCGGATGTAGGCCAGCCCTGGCGATGTTTTGACGCAGGCAACGCCTGCCACGTCAGTGTGCTGCTGCGTCAGGCCGTTGCCGAGGACAAGGCTCAAACCGCCGAGGTTGAATACGTTACCCCTGGGACAGACGCGAAAGCCCACGCTGGACGTCTTCCAAACGCGATTCTTTTCCATACCCCAATGCCCGCAGCCGGGCAGCGCCCTGAAACAGCGCAGGATGCGCTGCCAAAAGGAGGGGTGCCGGGGTTTGCTGTAGCGCTGAAATTCCTCTACCGGCGTACAGATAGGAAGTTCGGGGATGTTCCGCTCCCTGGGCCGCTCATAGAAACGTCGGCCACGCGCTGACAGCGTGTCTCGCAGCACAAAGCCCATGCCATAGGATGCCCGGCTCACCGAACTCGTACCCAACCGAGAACCCAAAGGATTGTTGCGATAGTGTTCCCACATTTTGGGCACGTTCTGCAAGATTTGCTGAAATTTTGCGGCCCGTTCAGGGTCTACGTCGCGCATACGGCGTACCATCTCGCGGATCATCTGCTTGACCCGCGGTCCCATGCCTTCATTCAGGGCCTGCTGCAACTCGCTGATAGCCTTGAGATTAGCGTGCTTGCCTTCCATCCAACCGCGCATGTTGAAAATTTCCAGATGGCTGATACTGCCGCCGCTGTCCCAGAGCAGTTCCGCCACATCCTCCACGCTCAAGCCCACAGTGGTCAGCACCAGACGGTAGCCCGATGTCAGCTCGGCCAATGCACGCGTCAACTCGCCTGGGGAAAGCCCCAAGAGCGCAGGCAGGTCATCGGCGTCGCTGACGCCCACGACGCTGGCGAGTTCCGGGTGTTCTTCCGGGGAAAGCCAATGATCGGAAATATATTCGACATTAAGCGCGTCCAGAAATTTCAGCTCTCTGCGGGCTTGTTCATCATCCTGTGCCCGAAGCTGCGCTGCCCGCTCGCGCAGGACAGGCAACACATGTACGTGCAGGGCCTCGGCAAGATGCAGCGCCGATGCCTGCCCCCGGCCCACATGCTGCAGGAAGGCATCAGGCGTCAGTTCCGGCACGGGGATGTGCCATTCCTCTTCCAGTTGGGGGCGCTGCCTGCTATTCCACAAGGAAAGGCACTGCAGCACACGTGAGCGCCGCCAACGCAGCACCTCACGCCCCAGGCGCATGATGCCCGCCACCTTAGGACTGTGCAGGAATTCCAGAAAATCCTCGTCTGAACTGAACCCTCGAGGTATCCAAAGCAGGCTGATCATGCGATCATAAAAACGCGTCTGAAATTCCAGACCAATGCGCACGTCAATGCCGGTGATTTCGGCAGCACTCAAAATTTCCCGCGCAGCGTCTGGCTGCACCCAGTATTCGTAGGCCACAGTGAGGGAACGCATGCCCTTAATCCAGGCATCCATGATTAAATGCGTGGGGGTCTTGCGTCCTTTGGTATTGGCATCATAGACATGATCATCAAAAGCGATCTGGTTCCAACTCTCGGGCATTTCGGGCAGATGATACCGGGCCAGCATGCGCCGCACAACCTTTGGGGAACCCTGCATGGTGCGGCGGAAATCATGCGCCAGCTTGAGCTGTTCCTCTTCGTCGCCATAGGCGCGAACCATACCCTTCATTATCTGCATGAGAGCCCGCGCCGTATTGCGCCGCAACGTGGAATGGGCGCTGTTCAGCACCTCGTCATACAGCGTGCGCAGGGCCTGCAGACGGTCACGGGCCTGCGTACGCCCGGTCTGCAGATTGCGCAGCAAATTGACAACAGCATAGGCCATGCGCGAAACCGGCGTGGCGACCAACTCCTTGATGCCATGCGGATGCAGGCTGGAATCAAACAGGAAGGCTTCCGACGGTTTCCTGTCCGACGCAAGGATGCTATTGACCAGGGCAAGAATATCCCTGTCCTGCCGGTCAAAATACATGCCGCTCCACATAAGCTCACGACTCCCTGCTTCGCAATGACTGAAACTGGAGATTTTCAACATCTCAACCGAAAAACGACCTCTCCTTTGTTGACGTTATCATGCAGCACTATTGCAGGCAATACAACATACGAATGCTCATATAGAGACAAGACGTTCCTTTCTTCACTGTGGCTGTCGTTGCAGAAGACTAGGAGCATGTTCGTCATCGGGTCAAGAAAATCTGCACCCAATATACGTTTCTTCCTGAACCATGGAACGAGGCAACACCTACTTCCTTATATTCGGGACTAATCATGTTGCCGTAGTGTCCCGAGGAACGAGACCACATTTGAAACACTTTTTTCGCTCCAAGATTCGTTCCATAGGCAATATTTTCTCCACTCTGGCTGTAAGAAAGCCCATAGTCATCCAGGACTGTGCTGCAATCTCTGCCGTCAGGACGTGTATGACTGAAGGACACAGCAATTTCTCTGGCTCGATTTCTTGCTGCCTGCTGCAAACGGGAAGCAGGATCAAATCTGAGCGCCCCTACCCCTTCCTCAACTCTCAATGCATTAAGCAAGGTTACAACCTGCTTTTGTTCGTTGAAATAAGCATCACCTGCCTGGGGCCTACGCTGTGCGCCGTTTGGACTTGCAGCCTCGGATTCATCTATAAAGGCAGCGTGTTCAGGATGGGTGCGCTGTTTGCCGTTGAGACATGGAGACTCGGAGGCATCATCGTCCAGAACAGCCATCAAATCGTTCAATCCATTTCCAAAATCATAGATGCTGCGGCAGCCAGCGCATGGCAGTAAGAGGGCAAAAAGCAAAATAAGGGAGCCAGATCGGCCCAGCATTGCACAACAACCCGTCAGTATTTTGTTGGCATCTGGAAGCACACTGCCTTAACATATCCAATAAGCAACATAACGAACATCAGATGACACAACTTCGTCACGTGACAAGACACGCTAAAATGCCCTGCTGTCGAAAATCTTGTCCTTCAATGATTCCGTTGTTTTGTGTTGTGCGTCTGGATCCACCCAAGCAAGAATTTTGTGTCCCATATCCCAGGCAATGGAGCGCACTATAAAGCCTGGCGGATCGCCGGGATTGCGCTCATTGATGGAAAATAGATAAAAATCGTGTTTTTGCCGCGCTTCCATCAAGCCCGCCTGAGACATGGACCAGAGCTGTGTGCCAGAACGGACATCATAGACTTCTACTGCAAGCGAAACCGAACTGGTACCGCTATTGCCGCCGTCCACATATTCGTTGATATAGCCGCCCACCACAAGCTCCGCCCCCTGCGCCCTGGCAAGGGCCAGGCCACGGGCGCGATCCCAAGGCCCATACCCACTGGCATACTGCAGGGAATGAAAGGCATTGAGCGAAAGCCAGACATGCCAGAACTGGCGGGACAACATGTCCGCAAAGCTCACGGGATCAGCTATCTGCTGCACCACGCGAAAGGGGATAAACAAAGCCCGCGGTCGATGTCCCAACTCCTTCAGGGGAGACACATAGATAGCCGGTGGCTGTCTGTGTGCAAAATTGTTGATCTCAATCTGGAAAGGCGTACGAAAACTTCCACGCACACGATATACCCTACTGCTGTCGTCCGGCGCAGTGGCACAGGCACAGGAAAGAGCTGCTGCCAGCAACACAAACCCCAACACTGACAACCTGCAGCAGCAAGGCTTGCTCAACATGAAAAAGTGCGGTTTCATCCTGCTTTCTCCATAGTCAGTTCTCGCATCGACAGACGTACATCATTGCGATTGGATGCCAAAACCATAATTTCAATCAAGCAAGATTCATGCCGAAAACACTTGAAGCAAGGCCCGTTCTGCACATCCCAAAACGCATGGCCATGCCCCTACCCTTGCGTCACCTTGACCACCTGCAGCAGAAGCGGCACAAGCAACAGCAGCACGGGCACAAAACCGGCAAAAGTCTGCGCCCAACTCAGCCGCATGGACGCACGCAAGCCTACGAGCAGGCAGGCCAGCATCCAGATAAATCCGGCGATGGAACCCACCAAGGGCACAATACAGAGCAGAGATGGGGCAGCGCTATAGGCCACTACTTGAAATACAAGAGAAAATTCAGGTCGAGTTTTGACAACAAAGCCGTAGAAAAAATGCAGTAATGTGGCCAAGATGTACAGTTGGGCCACGGAAAGCCCGGTTTTGAGCAGCGCGACCAAGGGGGTTTGTGGAGAAAGCATCGCCAGCATTTTGGCCAATTCGGGATCGGATGCCGTACTCGGGGCCACCAAGGAAAGAAGGATACCTGTCCATATCCATTCTACAAGAACCTGAATAACGGTAATAACAAGGTAGAACAGGAGAGCGCGCAACTGCGGCGCATCTGCCCTGAGTCCACTGAAAAACTGCTGTGCCCCGAACATAACACGCAGGCAGGTATGGTAGAATGCGGCTATCCAGCCCTTGTCTCCTGGAGCAGCTTCCCAGGGATTGGTTCTCCCCTTCTGCGCAAACATGTGCTGTCCAGGTGCAATGGAAGCGCTGCCGTCTGCGTCATTGCCCCCAACAGACGAAGGCTGCACCGCTTGCTGCGTCAACGGCTCCTGTCCCTCATCCTGCTCTCCATTGCCGGGGACATCCGAGCTGTCTTCTCCCTGCCTTGCGGACTCCCCTGCCAACGATGTGCGTCCGGGGATGACCGCTCCTGGTGGCAGCGGATCATCCTCATAGCTATCGGCTGAAGAAGTCCCCTGTGCGGCTTCTTTTGGCTTTGATGCGGCAGCGGCGGGGGGATTGTCAGCCAGAGGCAAGGAAGCCTCGTTCCCTGGGGATTGTGCCTCCATCTCCGGGGCAAATCGAAACCGAAAGGCACATTGCGGACAGGTGGCAATAACGGCCCGAGCCGGAAGGCGTTCCGGCGGCATTTCACGGCTGAAGCCGCACTGCGGACAGGTAATTTTCACGCCATGCTCCTTGCAATATCTGCAGATAGTAGTTCATCACATGCCCGCCTATTCTAGTCGCAGCGCCGCACTGCTGGCAAGCATTGAAAAGACCAGGCATTGAGGGACGGAGCAAAAGCCTGGCATAATGCTACAGCAATGCCCAGGCCATCTTCACCGCCACAAGAATCAAAAAACAGGCAAATGCCTTCTTGAGTTTTGCCGCCGGCAGGGAATGCGAAAGCTTGACCCCCAAAGGCGCGGTGCAAAAGCTGGCCGTGGCTATGCCCAAAAGCGCCCACAGATTCACAAAGCCCAACGACATGGCAGGCAGGTCTGGCCGTCCCCAGCCGCCCAGCACATAGCCGAGCGTCCCAGCCACGGCAATGGGAAAACCAATGGCCGCCGATGTGCCCACGGCGTGGTGCAAAGGAACGTTGCAAAAGGACATGAAGGGAACCGAAAGTGTGCCGCCACCGATGCCCACGAAACTCGAAACAAGGCCGATGACGCCGCCCACAGCCGCTGTTCCTGCCTTACCCGGAAGTTCACGGCTGGCGGGCGGGCGGTAATTGGAAAGCATCTGCACGGCCACGCAGAGAAGAAAGCAGATAAAAAACACCTTGAGAAACAGTGTTGGCATATGCGTGGCCATAAGGCCACCGAAAAATGTGCCCAGGAGTATGCCGGGGGTAATGGCCTTGAAGATATCCCAATGCACGGCACCACGGGCATTGTGGGCGCGCGCACTGGAAACAGAGGTGATCATGATGCTCGCCAGGGATGTTGCCAAGGCCATCTGCTGCACATACTGCTCAGGCACGCCCACAGAGGGGAAGACAGTCACCATCATGGGCACGAGGACAATGCCTCCACCCACTCCCAGCAGTCCAGCCAGTACGCCGGCCACGGCACCGCAAGCGATATACACCAACAAGGAAACAAGCATGGTTTTCCTCCCTGTCCTGCTGCTACAAGCTCTGCTGCACATTCTGCTGCAAAACATTTGCCCGGACAGCCGCCGGGGCGCGACTTGCCGCCACTTCGGCATGACTGACCTGTGTCGCGTGCGCACAAATGCGCCATCAACGTTGCAACGTAGACAATGCCGCACAGAGCGTCAACAGACTTTTTCCTTTACATTCCCCCCGCACCGGCCTACGCTTTCCCCATGCAATGCACAAGACCATATGCACACCTGCATTCTGCTGAGAAAAGCCTCCAATCGTCTACAGGCCACTGCTTCCTGGCCCTACCGTCCTTTCTCCCGTTGTCCCGCAACGGGTTTTTTTTCCCCTTCTACCCCGTACTCGCATGACAAACGACACAGCATACCAATGGCGGCACAAGGACCTGCTGGATGTCACGCAATTAGAGACAACAGACACTCTACATCTGCTTGACGTGGCCGCCAGCTTTCAGGAAATCAACAACCGTCCTGTCAAGAAAGTGCCCACGCTCAAGGGCAAGACCGTGGTACTCTTTTTCGTGGAAAACAGCACCCGCACCAAAACTTCCTTTGATGTGGCAGGCAAACGTCTTTCGGCGGACACCTTTGCCCTGGCAAAAACCGGTTCCAGCATCAACAAGGGCGAAAGTCTCAAGGATACGGGACTGACGCTGCAAGCCATGTCGCCGGATATCATTGTCATCCGCCACCCCAGTAGCGGGGCGGCGCAATTTCTGGCCGATCTTTTGCCATGTTCCATAGTCAATGGCGGCGACGGCTGGCACGCACACCCTACGCAGGCCCTGCTGGACTGCTATACCCTGCGCCAAACCTGGAATGGCCAGTTTGCCAACCGCACACTGCTCATTCTGGGCGATATCGCCCATAGCCGCGTGGCCCGCTCCAATATGCACCTGCTGCATATGCTGGGCGTGAAACTGCGTATGTGTGCCCCCCGCACACTCTTGCCCGCCGGCATCGATCACTGGCCCGTGGAAGTCGAGAGCGATCTGGCCACAGCCGTGCGCGATGTGGACGCCGTTATGTGCCTACGCCTGCAATTGGAACGCCAGCAAGCAGGTCTCCTGCCAGATCTGGCCGAATATTCACGGCGCTACTGCCTTGGCAGACAACATCTGCGCCTGGCCAAACCCGGAGTCAAGATACTCCACCCAGGCCCCATGAACCGCGGACTGGAAATTTCCAACGACATCGCAGACGACCCTGCCTGCCTGGTACTCAACCAGGTAGCGGCAGGAGTCGCCACGCGCATGGCCATACTATACCTTCTGGCCACACGCGGCAACGGAGGACACGCATGACGCTCTGCATCAAAAATGCCCGACACCTGGAATCCAGTGTGGATATCCTCGTCCACGATGGTCACATCGTCACCATGACCCCGACCGGACATCAACCCTTGCCCGATGGCTGTACCGTTGTGGACGCTACCGGACTTATTGTCATGCCCTCCGCCATTGACGCCCATGTGCATTTGCGAGAACCCGGTCAGGAATACAAGGAAGACATCGACTCTGGACTCACAGCCGCTGCGCACGGCGGCTTCGGTGCAGTCATGTGCATGGCCAACACCAAGCCCGTCAACGATTCTGCGGGCATTACGCGCTTTATGCTTGATCGTGCGCGCACAAGTCATCCGCAGGGTCCGCGCCTTTATCCAGTGGCCGCAGCCACCATTGGACTCCAGGGGGAAGAACTTGCCCCCCTGGCTGAATTGAAGGATGCCGGCTGCGTTGCCATCTCCAACGATGGACGCCCTCTGGCCAGCGCCGAAATCGTACGTCGCGTCATGGAATACGGGGCTGACCTGAACCTCAGGCTCATCGACCACTGCGAAGATCCCGACCTTGCCAGGGGCTGGCGCATGCACGAAGGCGTGACCAGCGGTCTGCTCGGCGTCAAGGGCCAACCCGCCTGTGGCGAAGCCATACAGGCCATGCGCGACATCATGCTCTCAGAATATCTCCATATCCCCGTGCATATCGCCCACGTTTCTGCTGCCCTCACGGTGGATTGCCTGGCTTGGGCCAAGGCTCGTGGCGTCCAGGTAACGGCAGAGACCTGCCCCCATTATCTGCTCCTCGACGAAACAGCCCTGGAAGGATACAACACCCAGGCCAAGGTCAGCCCTCCCCTGCGCACGACCGCCGATCGCGAGGCCCTGCGCCGCGCCGTCAAGGAAGGCATCATCGACATTCTCGTCACCGATCATGCGCCCCACGCCGCCCACGAAAAAGAAGGCACTCTGGATGAAGCCCCCAACGGCTTCACCGGCCTGGATATGGCCATCAGCCTCACTTGGGGACTTGTACGCGACAATATTCTCACCGAAGCGGATATGCACCGACTGTGGAGTCGACGTCCCGGAGAAATTTTTGGCTTGCCCTACAATACCTTCAATCCCGGAGACCCGGCTGACTTCTTCTTACTGGATCCCGAAGCAACTTGGATTCCTGGGCCGGACACCCTGTATTCCAAGAGCCACAATACGCCATTCTTGGGCTGGGAATTGCATGGCCGCGTCAAACATCATTGGATTGCCGGGCAACAGTTGTTCTGAGGTTTTTGACATGAGCGACGCGTTGTACGTATCTCTGGAGGGCTGACATCTCTTACGCAAAAAAACGAACTGCATTGTCACCTTTCTGCGGGCATTCGTGACCTGCGTTGCCGTGGACGAAGCCTTGTCAATGTCCGTGTTCCTTGTCGACAATGGATGCGCATGGTCTGCCTGGTCTGCACGGTTACTCCGACGATGAAACCTTGCTCTCCAACAAGGCGTTGAAAGCCGCCATGTCCTGAACACGATAGACGGCGCTGATGAGGTCTTTCAGCGTGGAGCGTTGCTGAAGGCTGCGGATGGTTTTGGACGTATTTCTGGAAACACGCGAAAAACGTTCGCGCAGCATGGAAAACAGAATATCCTTCATGTCGGCAATAATACTAGCCTCGGCCTTTTTGAGAGCCTTTTCCTCGCCTTGCTTCTTGCCCAAATCCAAGCCTAGCTTCTTGCCGCGCTTTTCACCGCGCTTTTCGCCACGTTTTTCGCCGCGCTTTTCGCCACGTTTTTCGCTCTTGAGGATCAAATCCTCTTCCCATGCTTTGAGTGCTTCGCCAAACATGGAACTGTCTCCTTTGATTCGCAGGTACTCGGCTTCGCTGGAGAGGACCTTCCGTTCCTTGAGAAAAATGTATATCCAGTCTTCGTATTTTTGCCGCAGGGATTCGGGATACTGCTCCAAGTCGGCATTGAGGCTGCGCAGCAGGCTGACAAAGGGATCGCCCTTTTGCAAGCGCTCCAGGCGGAAAAGATGCGCGCACACCCCCTTGGCCGCGTCCAGCATCTCTTGCGGCAAGGCATTCTCGTCCACAAGAAAGAATTTCTGCGTCGGCTGATAGGCCAGCAACTCCCTGGGCATGGGCTGCAACAAGGTTTTTATGTCCCGGGCTGCCTGCCACTTTGTCCGACCATTATACAGCACAATTGGGAATATCGGCGGCAAGGGGTCGCCAGACTTGATTTCCCCCTGCTCAATCAAATACAGCCAAAGTAAGGCTGCATAAACCAGAATCCGCACGGGCATGAAGGGATCAATGCTGCTCTGAAATTCTAGCATGAGAAAGAGATAGCTCGGCTTGTTTTGCCAGTACAGACGCCAGATGGCGTCGTCCTCCCTCCGGAAAAAGCCCCTGGTCACGCGCGTTGTCGGAAAAGGCTCCAATGTGGAAAAATCCATGTCGCGGACAAAATCCTTGCGCACAAAGTCCTGCACGAGACTCGTGACCATGTCTTTGTCCGAAAAAAAAGCCTTGTAGGCCCCGTCGCCGGGCATACGTTTTCTGGGCATGTGAAAGTATAGGCAAGGATGACTTGCTTTGGCAAGGGGCAGGAGACTCTGCTGGAACGTGCATCGGTATTGCCCCCGCCCAGCGCCCCCGCTGTCCGGGGGCGCAAAGGGCAGGACTATGGTTCAGAAGCTCCAGTCTTTACGAATCATTCGACTTTTCAGGCCGAAGCCAGCCCGGCCTTCTTGAAGACTTCGTTGCGCGCTGCCGTGACCTGAGCAGCAGTGGGCGATGCCTTGCCGATGTACGTATTCCATGCCTTCATGCCGCTGGCAAAAACAATGTTATGCGTTGCGTCGCTCCAGCCTTTGACGGTGATCTTCTGGCTGGCGTCACCCTTGCGCGTGATGGTCATGGTTGTGCCGCTGACCTTCTTCACAATGTCACTGGCCTTGATATCCTTGAACAGCAAGGTCATGCTGCCACTTGTCTTGGCAATGGTGTCCTTGCCCCAGGCCGTCGTGTCGTACACCGCCACATCTCGGCCATTTACGCCCGTGATGGTGTCGTTACCCTTGCCGCCGTAGAACACGTCCCAGTTGGCCGTGCCCGTGAGCTTGTCGGTCTTGGTCGTGCCCTTGTAAGGCTTGGTTGCTGCCGTTGCCACGGTCAGGTTGATGCTGTTGGAAGAACCTGTGTTCACCGCGTAAACTGCATTGCCCTTGATCAGACCCAGGCCGTTGAGCTTGGCAGTTCCCTGCTTTACGCCAGCCAGGTTGACGGTATAGACAGTGTTCTTGGCCTGTGTG